>JANPLC010000494.1:0-2720 GCA_031426335.1 Planctomycetota bacterium | reverse complement strand
CACCGAGTCGAGCGAGAACACGATGTCGATCAGCACGATCTGGATCAGGATGCTGCCCCACGAGGCATGACCACCGCCACCACTCTGATGCTCGTCGACGCCGGCGCTTTCCATCTTGTGGTGGATCTCGTGCGTCGATTTGGCGATCAGGAACAACCCGCCTAGGATCAGGATCAAGTCCTTGCCGCTGATGTCGTGTCCCCACACCGAGAACAGCGAATTGGTCAAACTCATCACCCAGGTGATCGACAGCAGCAAGCCGATGCGCGCGAACATCGCCAGACTCAGGCCGATCAAACGCGCCTTGGGCCGTTGTTCCGGCGGCAGTTTGGCGACCAGAATCGCCAAGAAGATCACGTTGTCGATGCCGAGCACGATCTCCAGGCCGGTCAACGTGGCCAAGGCGATGAGGTTCTCGGACGTACATAAGGCAGCGAGGACGTCGTACATGGCGCGGGATCATTGGGCGGATGTCGCCACGTCCAGTGACGTGTGGGGCAACGGACGGCACCAGGGCAGATCTTCATAAATCCGTACCCACTCCATCTTGTCTGTCGTCCCTGGCTCCCCAGCATTCCGCCCATGCCTGAAGTGAAGCACGGTGAGGTCCTGGTCATTGGCGGTGGCCCTGCTGGTAGCACGGCGGCTACCATGCTCGCGCGCCATGGGCGACGGGTGACACTGATCGACAAGGCGCGCCATCCGCGCTTCCACATCGGCGAGTCGCTCATTCCGTTCTGCTGGTACACCCTTGAGCGCCTGGGTTTGGCGCGCCGGATGGAACAGTCGCGCTGTGTGAAGAAGTTCAGCGTGCAGTTCGTCGGCACCAGTGGGGCTGATACACGGCCGTTCTACTTTTTTGAGCACCTGCATCACCCGTCAGCGGTGGCGTGGCAGGTGTTGCGCAGTGACTTCGATAAGATGCTGCTCGACAATGCACGAGCCAATGGCGTCGAGATCATCGAAGGAGAAAAAGCTGAACGCATGCTGCTGGAGGATGAACGCGTTGTTGGCGTCAGCACCTGCGATGAGCAGGGGATGGTGCGGCAACGCCACGCGACCTTGACCATTGATGCCAGCGGACGGGATGCGCTCGCCCCAGCACAGTTCGGTTGGCGGATCCTCGACGAAGAACTCAACCGCTTCGCCGTGTGGAGCTATTTCCGTGGCGCGTTGCGCGATCCCGGCATCGACGCCGGCGCCACCACCGTCGCCTCGGTTCCCGGCGGCGGCTGGTTCTGGTACATCCCGCTGCACGACGATGTCATCAGCGTCGGTGTGGTGCAGAAGAAAGAACACCTCTTCCAACCCGGCGATGGTGGATCGCAGGAAGCCCTGGAGCGTGTCTTCTGGCGCATGGTGAAGACCAACCCGTGGGTTGAACGCCACCTGGCGCAGGGCGAACGCTGCGACGAGTTCCGCGTCACCAACGAATACAGCTACCGCTCGCGCCATTGCTCGCGCGATGGCTTGGTGCTGGCCGGTGATGCGCTGTCGTTCCTCGATCCGATCTTTTCCTCGGGCGTCTACCTGGCACTGCGCATGGGGGAACTGGTTGCCGAGGCGTCGGAGGCCGCGCTCGCTGCTGGCGATGTTTCCGCCGGACGTTTCGCCGACTACGGCGCCAGCGTCAGTGCCGGTGTGCATGCCATCCGTCGCTTGGTCTATTCATTCTACTCGCCCGACTTCACTTTTAGCCAGGCGGTCAAACGTGATCCGGCGTCGCGCGTCGACATCAGCGACCTGCTGATCGGCAATTTCTTTCGCGACTACGATCCATTCTTCAACATGGTCTCGCAGTTCAGCGATGGCCTGCCGACGGGCGATTTCGTCATGACGCCGTTCCAGGCCCGGATGCCAGAGAGCGTGCGATGAATCCCGCCGTGCGCATCACGACGGGTACGCTCGGAGCGGGTCATCCCCCGGTGTCCCGCGCGTTGGGCGGAGGCTCTGTTCCGACCACGCAGGGTTTGCTAGTGGTTTACGACGAACTGCTCGCCGATGTGCGCGGTCAGACTGAGCGTCAGGGCGGCGACATCGCCAATCGCGCGGCCTTGTTGCGCAACCAGCTCGATCGCCGCGTGGTCGGTGAACTCGGCCTCGATGTGCATTCGTTCGCGTTGTCGTCGCTGACCGCGTACCTGGGACAGGCGGTGCGTCTGTACCTGCATGGTTTCTACGACGCGGCTATTGTCGAAGCCACCGCTCGCATCGCCGCCGCATTGCGTGGTCGCTTGCTCAGTCTGGTGGTGTGGAATCGGTTGGGTGATCGTGAGGCGGTGATCAGCGAAGCGCTGCGTCGCCACGGTGGAGCCGGTGATCTGGAAGCGGTAGCCATCGCGTGGCGTGACCAGGGCGCCGATGGCTTGTCAGTGTTGTCGTTTCGCGACGTGATCGATCTGGCAGATCACCTCGGTGTCCTCACCTGTGCAGAACAAACGCGCATCGTCGCGTCGTTGCGCGATCTGGCAGCGAAACGCCTGGCGATCGACGAACGCGACGCGGACCAGGGTCGGCAGATCACCCTCGGTGCAGTCGACAGCGGTCGTCGTTCTGGTGGCCCTGGTGCGGCGCATACCGAACCGTTGCTCGGTTATTACCTGACGTGGGGCTCATCGCTGCATCTGCTGCTCGCGGATGCGGTGGTGGCGGTGTGCTTGGTGCTGAAGGGTGCCGAAGCGGAACGCTGAATTTTCCTGGGGGCGCGGGCGGCTCGCCCG
>JANPLC010000493.1:0-6562 GCA_031426335.1 Planctomycetota bacterium | reverse complement strand
ACCAGTGTTGCTTCCTGGTCGGGGATGAATTCACGCGCCGCGATGCCGGACTTCTTCAATTCGTCGAGCGACTGGAACTCCGCCACCCAGCCCAGCTCATAGGTCGCCGGATGTTCGTACGCCGCTTTGTTCTTCAGCGCGAACTCGTCGTCCTCCTCGCGGCTGCCGGTGAAGGGGATGAGGTCGACCGTGCCGTCCTCACGCACCGCGTGGCGGATCAGCTTCACATCCGGATTGACGCCAAGGTCCTGAATCGAGACGCCACCCGGAAGCTGGTATTCCTGGATGGTCAGCTTGAAGCGGCTGCCATCGCTGAGGTCCTTGATGGTCTGCACCGAACCTTTGCCGAAGGTCGTCGCGCCGATCACCACTGCGCGTTCATTGCGTTGCAGGCAGCCGCTGAGGATCTCCGCCGCGCTGGCGCTGCCACCGGAGGTCATCACCACCATCGGCACTTCTAGAATCTGGCGCGCCGAAGCGCGGAAGATCTGCGGCTCGCCGTCAGAGGTCACGGTGCGCACGATCTCATCGCCTTTGGGCAGGAAGAAATCACTGACCAGGCGCGCCTGGTCGAGCAGGCCGCCGCCGTTGAAGCGCAGGTCGAGTACGAAGGCCTTGAGCGGACCTTCCTTCTGCAGTTCGAGCACGGTATTAAAGAGATCACGCGCGGTGTGGCCGTTGAACTCATCCATGCGGATGTAGCCGATCTCGCCGCGACGATGACCGCGCATGGTGACCATGTGCACCAAGTCGCGCACCACGCTGATGTCGAGCGGTTCGGACGCCGTTTTGCGTTCGACCGTCAGCACCACGGTGGTGCCCTTCGGCCCTTTGATACGGCGCACCGCCTGCGACAGGCTGAGTCCGGCGGTCTTCTCGCCGTTGATGGCGATGATGGTGTCGCCGTCCATGATCCCGGCTTTGTCCGCGGGCAGACCGGCCATCACGCGTTCGATGCCGATGACGCCTTCTTCTTGCTGAAGGAACGCACCGATGCCAAAGAACTCGCCAGCGATGTCCTCGCGGAAATCCTTCGCTGGTTCCGGTGGCATCACCACGGTGTGCGGATCGAGCACGCGCAGGGCGCCGTTGACCAGCACGTAGGCCAAGTCGCGGCGACGTTCTGGAGGCAGTGAGGTGCCATCAACGGCGACGCGCACTTTTTCGATCAACGCCATCGCCTGCTCCAGCGTGGTCGGATCGATGGCGTTGATGGCGATATCCTTCTCGGCCACCTGCAGGGTGATGACGCCGTCCTTCCAGGCCGTGTCGATGCCGACCTCGGCGGTTTCCAGCGCGCGCAGGGCGCGGCTGACCATCAGCTTGGGAGTGAAGCGCTGGTGGTCGTAATAATCCCGCTCCAAGTGCTTGCCGACGGTCGGGGCCAGATTGGGCAATGCCGGAGAGACTACCTCCTGAGCAATCAACGGGGCCAGTCCCAGGGCCACAAGGCAGAGGGAGCGGGTCAGATGGCGCAGGGGCATGGCACTTCCTTCACGAGGACGGGAGCCTAGTGGCGCGCGGCGATCAGGCCAAGCCCGACGGCAGGTGAGCGTCCACGGCTCCCTGAGACGCTATGACCCCTAATGATACGGCCTTTCGGCCGGGATGTTCCCGAGATCCGTGCCTGTCGACGACCACGGGACAGCCGATTGGCCGTGCTGGCGTCTTGGCGACCAGTTTGGCGGTCTCACCCGCGCGGCGGGATCACAATCACCACCATGGTGAGATCGTCCTCGTGCGGCTTGCCGCACGACCACTCATCGACGTCGGCGGTGATCAGCAGCATCATCGCATCTGGCGCCAGGCGAGCCTCCCAGCCCTTGCGCGCGATCACCGCCAGTCGCTCCTCGCCATACAGTTCACCGGCTGGGTTGACCGCCTCGGTGAAGCCGTCGGTGTAGAGGATCAGCAGGTCGCCAGGGGTCATCGGGCTGGGCGCTGGCGGCGGAAACACCCCGACCGGCACGATGCCGAGCGGCATGCCGCCGCTGGGCAGCCAGCGCACCTCGCCTTGATGGATCCACAGCAGCGGATTGTGTCCGGCTGAGACGTAGCACAGGTTCAGCTGGGGATCGATGTCGACCAAGGCCGCGGTCATGAAGCGGCCGCTCTGGGTATGGAACAAGGCTTCGTTGAGCGCTTCAAAGGACGGTTCGATCTGAGTGCGGCAACGCAGCTGCTGCTGCACCACGGCGTGCGCCATGGTGGTGTAGAGCGCCGCGCCCAGGCCGTGGCCGCTGACGTCGCCGATCATCGCCAGCAAGTGGCCCTCGCGCTTGATGAACGAATAGTAATCGCCACCGGTCTCATCACACGGACGGGACATGCCATCAACCACCCAGGTGTCAGCGGAGAAACCGCGCACCGGATACATCTGACGCTGGATCGATTTGGCGAGGTCCAACTCACGCTGCAAGCGTTCACGATCGACGGTGGCCTTGACCAGCAGGGCGTTGTCGAGCGCGATCGCGGCCAAGCTGCAGACCGTCGAGGCCAAGCGCCGCTCAGCGACGCCGAAATCTGCCGCCGGATTGGCGAGCATGACCACGCCCTGGATGCGATCGCGCATCGCCAACGGCAGCGCCAACAAGCCGGTGAGGTGGCCGCCGAGCGCGCTGAGATCGAGTTGTTCCTCGACCTCGACCGTGTCGAGACACATGACTTCGCCCTGCGCCTGGACGAACTCGGCGACGCTGCGGCCGTCTTCGCGACGTTTGATCGCCTGGACGTGTTCCTGTTTGAGCCCCAGCGCCACGCGCGGTTGGAGGACGCCATGTTCATCGACGGTCATCACCGCGCCGACCTCGGCACGGACCGCGCCCATGACGGTTTCGAGGATCTTCACCAGCAGCACATCGACATCGAGATGACGCAGCAGTTCGCCGGCACCGAGCAGTTGGGTGACCTCTTCGCGCACTTCGCGCAGTTGCTGCACCACGGATTCGTGGCGGTGCAGGCTGATGATGGTGGGGGCCAGCAACGCTCCCAGTTGATCGATCAGATGACGCGGATGGTCCTGCTCGCTGAGCACCTCCAACAGACCGATCCAGTTGCCCTCGCTCCGCAATGGGTGCCAGCGGTCGCTGCGCTCATGCAGGACCTGCGCCAAGCCGATTTCGGGGGCCTCTCGCGCACAGCCAAAACCGGCAGCTCCGTAGAACACCTGACTATCGCCATCGAAGAGGTAGAGCCGGGCGGGCAGCGCTTGCACGGCAGCGAGCAGTTCCTCGACGCGCGCCAGCAAGGCGCGACTGCTCTCAACCCCCACCAGAGCGTCAGCCATCTGGCCGAGGGATAGTTGCGGCTGTTTACCGATCAGAGGGTCCATGCGCGTCAGTCTACCCTCAAGCTACCTCATCCCGCAATCACCAATCCTGATGCAGATGTTTCGCCGCAGCAGGTTACAACAACGACTTGTCAGCCTTGGCGACGATGGCAGGAGCTTCGACCATGAAGGATTGGAACAACGCCGCGCTCAAACCGACGGCCTGGAGCAGTACGCCGTCGATCTGGACGTCGAAGGGATGATCGCTCACCACCCCGGCTCCGGCGGCATAACCCAGGCGTTCGGCCAAGCGGATGGTGGCGAGGCGCTTCATCTCCTGATCGCTCAGTTGGCTCGGGATGCGGTGGTGTTTGCCGATGGCAAGCACCAGGTCAGGCGGCAGACGCCATTTTTCGGCGACCCGTTCACCGGCCCAACAATGATCGAAGCCGACGGCCCGGCGTTCGCGCGTCAGAATGTCGTCCTTGTTTCCCACCTGCTTGCGCAACGTGACGCCGCTCCTGGCCAGGATCGGGCCGAGCACCAGCTTGCCGACATCACGCATCAAACCGGCAAGGAAATATTCCTCCGCGACGTCGCGATCCACGCCACAGCGCTTGGCGATGTCGCGCGCCAGCATCGCGGTGACGATACTGTTCTTCCACAAGCCGTCGGGTTTGAAGCCGTAACAATACAGATCGACGACCATCAGATTCGAGGTCGAGGCGGCCATGACCAGGCTCTTGAGCGACGAGAAGCCGACGATCGACACCGCCTGCGAGATCGACGACACCTGTTTGCTCAAACCGTAGAACGGACTGTTGACCAACTTGAGCAGGCGACCAGCGATGACCATGTCCTGGCGGATCAGCTCTTCCATCTCCATCGCCGTACTCGACATGCTGCCGGCCAGAGTAAGGATTTTCTGCACCACAGCGGGGAGCGCAGGGATGCGATCGACTTCGGCCAGCAGCTCGGCCTCGCCCACCTGGATGGTTTTGCCGACCGCCTGGGTACGATATTCCTTGCCGCTGTCATGGTCGACCGCGGCCTTGGTCGGAGCGGGCTTGAAGCGCTGGTTGCTGAAGAGGTCATCAGCCATGAGAATCCCAACACGCAGTGTTACCGCCCACACACCTGGACGTCGTGAAGGTTGGAGGATACACTCTTTTTAGCGAGCCCACCAGCACATGAGCCTGGCCCCGATCCACAGCCTGCCCAGCCGCTTCACGCCGGTGTACCGCCACCAGCCGGCGCGTGCACCGATTGAACGGATCGAACGTTCTGCCGACCTGCTGGGTGCTCCGCCGGAGATCCAGGTGAGTTACCAGACCTCCGCGGCCGAGGCTTTGTCTGGGGCGCGGGCCGCCAGCATGAATTCCGGTACCACGGTGCCGCTTTATGCTCCCGGGGCCCGCTTCGATGCCTACGCCTGAGGACCATCCCGCGGCCGAACGACTGGGACGTGCCCTCGGCGGCTTGCGGCAGGCGCAAGAAAACTGGCTGGAAGACTGCTTCCACGTCTGCGAGGACGACCAAGCCTTCACCACGACCTTCCGCCGCTGGGAAGAGCAACTCACCATCATCAAGCTGTACGTGCACCGCGCCGAGGCGCGGCTGCTGCACTTCGTCAACGCGGTACCGCTCGGCGAGCCGGCAGTCGACCTGCCACCAACCGGCCCCCTGCGGCGCAGCGAGCTGGCGCTGCTCTGGCGCACGCGCTTCGAAAAATACTTCACCGCCAACCACCTCGACAGTGCCTACCGTCGGATCGACAGTGCACTCGACCATGATCAAGAGGCGATGACCGCCGACATCATCACCGACCTGACACAACTGGCAGAGACGGCACAGCAGACCAGCGATGCCATCGAAGCTCTCGATCTGACTGCGGATCCGTCAGGGCTGGAAGAGATCGCGTTCTACCGCGTGATCAGTCCGTGGCGCACCAATGGGCAGGCGGCGTTGATGGATGTGCTCAGATGGTTGGCGGAGACGCTCAGGGAGCAGGAGGAGTGGTGACGCTCAGGCAACGAATTCGATCCTGGCAGGCGCTTTGCCCTCTGATTTCTTGACGCGGAGAAATTTAGCAAACAGGGCAGTACAACAGGTGTGCTGTTTTTCCTCTGTCCACCCCCACTCCCCATCGTCAGGTGCCATTTGTACGATTTCAAAACCTGAATCGCTCATCTTCACTACGCCCCACTCCTTCATCAGAATCGAATCCGGGGTGAATCGATAGCTATGCGCGGTGGCATCGGTGCTGATCAACTCCGCAAAATGATGTCGATAGGTCATTGAAGATCAGGACAACCCGCCCGCCATCAGCGCCGGCAGCTCATCCGGCTGCTGGCGGATGCCGAAATAGAACGGGCCGAACTCGGCGTAGAGCGAACTCGCCGGGTCGAAGCGCATCTCGGTGATCAGGCGTTTGACTGCCAGCGGATCGTTGGCGTGCAGGCTGACGCCCCATTCCCAGTCGTCGAAGCCGATGCTGCCACCGATGACCTGGGTGATCTCTTTCGCGTACTTGTGGCCGACCTTGCCATGGCCGCGCATCAGTGCGCGACGCTCATCCGCAGGCAGGTTGTACCAGTTCACCTGCTCGCCACGGCGTTTGTTCATCGGGTAGAAACACAGGTAGCGGTGATCAGGGATCGAACGCAGCACGCGGTTTTCCAGAACCTTCTTTTCTTTGGTCAATTCGCGTTCGAATTCGTCCTCGTAGTCCTTAGAACCCATGGCGAAGCCCTTGGTGCTGGCCTTGCGTTGGGCGATGGCGATTGCTTCGTACAGGCTGGCTTCGATCACCGAAAAGTAGGAATAGGCCGGACGCAGATAGCCGGCGAGGCGCAGTCGACGCCAACCACGTTCGCTGCGATTGAGCGCGTCGACTTTGCTGCGGTAGTGCACCAGGATGAGATCGGCCTTGTGGCCGATGCCGCTGTAAAGCGCGCTGTAGATCTGGCCGACGCCGGCCTCGTCCTGCAGCCACCGCGCGGCCTCGCTAGAGATGTCGTCACGCTCCTTCACCGACAACGATTGCCACGCCGGCCACAGGACGTTGTAGCAGTCGTGGAGGACGAAGTGGCCGTCGAGCGTCTGCGGGAGTTCGAGTGGATCGGGCATGGGGAAACCTCGCGCGAACTATCCGCGCCCGGTGCCCGCAAGGCAATGACCCCGCCGTGTGTCCGTCCGGCGACAGTGGTGACACTGGAGCGCCGGCTTCCAGTTGGCCAGGGGCAATCCATCAAACAACTACCTGATTGCCCCTAGCCGGCTGGAAGCCGGCGC
>JANPLC010000492.1:0-8083 GCA_031426335.1 Planctomycetota bacterium | reverse complement strand
GGGTGGAACGGCCCGGTTGTCAGGCCGACGCGCGGGGGGGTGTGGGTGGGGCGGCCGCGCAAGCCATGTCCGGAAGTCCGTACGTCCGGAGGTCCGGATGTCGCGTGCCCCGTATGGCCTTCCGGACTTCGGGACCTCCGGACTTCTGGACCGGTCGTCTCAATCGCAACCGCCTCCCCCTGCACAGGGAAAATGTTGGCCGAGGATTCAATGGCATTCTTCATCCACGCCGCATACGCACTCTTGTCGCACTGCGCACGTGGGCTCCACATCGCCGGGCCCTTCGACAAACCGAGCAGACGGAACTGGATCCCGGTGGCGTCGGTGGCGAGGCCCATCAGACCGCCGAGTGCATCGACCTCACGCGCGAGTTGGCCCTTGGCCACGCCGCCGATGGACGGGTTGCAGGACATCTTGCCGATGGTGTCGAGGTTGCCGCTGACCAACGCCGTGCGGCAGCCGAGCCGCGCAGCAGCAGCGGCGGCTTCGATGCCGGCATGGCCAGCACCGACCACGATCACGTCATAAGCATTTCCTGGCATGGGCGGGGATCATGGGAGATAGCTAAGGTCTGCTAGTAGGAGGGGGCTCAAGTCGATGGGCTACGCGCTGCGCGCGAGGTGCGGGGTGCGGGGTGCGAGGTGCGGCGTTGGGACAGCCGGTACGGCGATCGTCGTTCTTCAACGCCGCACGCCGCACGCCGCACAGATGTCCCCATCACTGCACGTTGAACGCGTGTGCGACTTTCAACGGGCCATCCGGATGGCCGGTGATGTCAGCCGTGATGCGGTACGCACCCGTCACTATGCGTCCGAGCGACACCACCAGCAACGGGCGAGAGACGTCCTTGCTCGCGATCGACGGTTTTTTCCCAGGGTCGATGGTGACGGTGAGTTGCACTTGGCGATCGCTCAGCGTCAAGCCGGTGACCAGGGTGCCGGCTTCGACCTGGTCGATGGGATACCCAGGGATGTTCGGCAGGCGCAGGAACACCACCACGTCGTCCTGCGCGTTCAGGGACGTTTCGCTGGCGGCGAAGGCCGCAACCCAGGCGTGCGCGGCGTCGTCCACCCGCGTCAGATCCAGCGCGCCAGGATTGGCAGTGGCAAGCGCCGGCTCGCGGCCGGGTTCCTTCAACGTGCGCATCAGGGCATCGCTGAGGGGCAGGTACTGGTAGATCGGCGACAAGGTCGACGGCAGCACCGCGACGGTGGCGACCTCGGCCAGCGCCACCTTGCCGCCATCGCCCATGGTCACGCTCAGGTCACCGCTGAAGCGCGACGGATCGCTGAACAACGCGCGCGAAACCAGTTCGTCCCACTGGTGTTCCCGTTTCGCCGCACGCAGAGCATCGGTTTTCGGGGTGATCTGCACCAGGCGCCGACCTTTGGCTTCACGCACCAGGACGTGGAGAGGACGCGGTGGCTCACCGGCTGGCAGACGATTGCGGAACGACGCCAGATTGCCGACCGCGCTGGTGGTGGTGACCGCACCGTTGGCGTCACTCAGCTCCAGCGCCACCCGCACGGCGGGTTCGCCGCCGCCGATGAGGTAGTCGTGCATGGCGTAACGCTGTGTAGAACGCCACGTCAGGCGCAGACGGCCATCGACCCAGCGATGTTCCTCAGCACCGGTATCGCCGACCGTCGCGCCGACCTTCCATTGCCCACGCACGGCGCCGTCCTTCCAGGCCGGATTGCGCAGGCCGTTGCCGGCGGCAATCAGCACACTGTTCTCGGTATCGAAACGATAGACACGCACCACGCGATCATCGCCGCCGCCTTGCTCGCTGAGCAAGAGTTCCGGTTTGGCATCACCATCCAGATCGGCGAAGGTCACCGGGACTTCATCCGTGGTGGTCAGGGGTTGACCAGCGCCGTCGAACGGTTGGCGCAGTACTTCGCGCCAATCGCCATCACGATGCATATAACAGGCGAGCCCAAGCAGGCGGCCATCACCGGTGGCGACCGCCACGGCAGTGCGTTTGCCATTCTTGAACAAATCGCCGGACACCACCGTGCCTGCGGGGTAGGTCTTCGTCCGTTGCAGATCCGGCGGTAACGTCAGCAGGCGCTCGCGTACCAACGAGTCGAGCGGATCGACGGCGGATAATCCGCTCGTCAGCAGTCCGGCGACGAACAGACGGGCGATGCTGATGCTGAAGTAAGGCGGCATGCGACCTCCACGAGCACCGGCACTATGAGCACGGGCGAAGGAGGGGGCAAGCGACTCAACGTGCGCTCACTTTGTTAGGGGCTTTGTCAGGGGCTTTGTCAGGGGCTTTGCGATTCAGCGCTTCCCAGCGCCAGCCCATCGGTGCCCATGCCAACTGGTAGGTGCGCAGGAACTCGACGCGCTCGGGATCGGGTGAGTGGATCTGGGCATCCCACAGCAACGCATCGCGGAAACGCCCGAGCGAGAGGTAGGCTTGGTAGTCCGGCGGCGGCACAACTTTGAATTCGGCCAGCAGGCCACGTTCGTTGTCGACGAACATCCGGCGATCCAGCGCCTGGCCGCCAGGGCGGTACACCAGCTTCTCGCCGTCGAGGTAACGGATGTGGTCATGCACGAATTGGTTGAACCACGTGCGATCTGACACCGGACCGTCGGCGATACGTTGCAGCGCTTGACGTTGTTTGGGCGAAACCAGTTCGATGCGGCCCATCATCGCACGGATAACGGTCGCTGGCAAGGAAGTGGTCAACGGGAGCACGTGATCGGTCCACCGCTTCGGCACTAGGAAGAACAAACGCTGCCCCGGTGATTTGAAGTACGAGGCTTCCCAGGTCGACAACAGCGCCTGGGCTTCGTCCGCGAACAATCCGTACTGCATCAAGCCCGCATGCAGTTCCTGTTTCAACAGACGCAGTCGTTCGGCAGAGAAATCCGCCTCAACGAAGGTGGCGGGAAAGGTCTGCGTAGCGATCGGAGTATGATCCTTTTGACGGTGCAGTCCCAGAGGCTCAACCGTGCGGAACGCCGCGGTGCCGTCACTGCGTACGTCGGCCAACCATAACCCGGGTAAGAAGTTCGCCGTCCATCCGCTGGCTTCCAGGTTGGTCCTGGGGCTGACCGTCAGCGTAGCACCGTCGTCGGAACGTTTGGTGATCAGTGGTGCATCCAGATGCCCCAATCCACGGTAGAACAGGTATTTTTCACGCTCGGCGCCAACCGTCAGCGTGGGCGCAGCGACTTGGCGTGGTGCGAGCCACACCGGCGAGGTGGTGTCCGGAACCTTGCCCGTGCCACCCACGACGATGCCCCGCCACGTCAACGTGCTGGTGGTAGTCGCGCTCAGCTCGGGAGCAAACCAGCGTTGCGAGAAACGCATCGGTTGACCGCGGCCGTTGGCGCTCTTCAGCGTTTCTCCGTAGCGGATCTCTTCGCCGAAGCGGCGCAGCGGTTGACGATCAACCGTGGCGTCGGCGAGCGGATAATATTGCGAGAGGATGCCGCCACGGAATTCCACACTCAGATCAAACGTCGCGCGCTCCTGCCCGGGTGGCAGGTGGACGTAGATGACCGGCGTTTCCAGCCGGATGGTCACCGTCGGATCGCAGTAGTCGCGGCCCTTGATCAGACCGGGGGAGAAATCGCCATCCTTGCCCATGCGCACGGGATCGAGGTCGTGGACGAACGCAGGTAGTTTTTCTTCATCGGTATTGATCCCACCGATGGTGCGGCCCTGTTCGTCCTGCAACGAGGTGAACGTGCCCCATTCGTGGATGACTAAGTCAGGGCTGACCGCCGGCTCGGCAGCGTGACCGTGAGCGAAGCAACCGAGCAGGGCAAGCGAGGCAATCAGGCGCATGGAACCTCCAGGGCTCTCACGGAAGAATGCCGCGGATTCTCCGACCTGTCATCCCTTAGTTGGCCGGTGGGAAGAAGTCTTGTGGTACAAAGAGCGTAGCGGCGGTCTGATCAACTTTGAAACCTAACGCCTTGGCTTGCCACGGTTCCATGATCACGCCATTGGCCACATACGTGCGCAGGAACCGTGCCCGCTCCGGATCCGGCGTGTGCAGCTGGGCGTCCCACAACAACGCATCGCGGAAGCGTCCGAGCGACACGAAGGCGTCGTAGTCAGCTGGGACGGGAACTTGGAGTTCGCGGTAGACGTTGGTTTCTCCAGCGTGGATGCGTTGCAGGATGTTTTTCCCCTGCGGGCGTTCGATGTAATTTTCTTTGTCAGCGTAATAGCCGATGTGGTCATGGGTGAATTGATTGAACCACGCGGTGGTCGACACCGGTCCGGCGGCGATGCGCGTCAATGCTTGGCGTTGCGCGGGCGACACCACTTCGATGCGGCCCATCATCGAGCGCTTGACCACCGCCGGGGTCGAGATGGTCAACGGCAACACCCGGTCAGTCCACACCTGCGGCACGAGGAAGAACAAACGTTGGCCAGGGGCTTTGAAGTACGAGGCCTCCCAGGTGTTCAGCAGCGCGTGCGCTTCATCGGCGAACAGGCCGTCGGCGACGAGCGCGGTGTGGAGTTCTTGTCGCAGCGTCGCCAAACGTTCGGCAGAATAGTCACTGGCGGTGAAGGAAGCCGGGATGTCGCTGAAGACGTCACGAGGCTGACGGAAGGCGAGCCAAGTGGCTCCCACCGTGTGGAAGGCGGCGGTGCCATCACCGCGCAGGTCCGCTAACCACAGCCGCGGAACCATACCTGGGACTAGGTCACCCGCACGCGGACTCACGCGCAACGACCGGCCATCCGCCGACCGTTTCGTCACCAACGGGGAATCGATGTGCGCCAAACCGCGGTAAAACAGGTAGCGTTCGTGCTCACTGCCGACACTCAGGTTGGCCGCGTCTACCGCGCGTGGTGCGAGCCAGACCGGCGACTCGGTGGCCGGGGCGGCATCCGGACCACCGACGCGCACCTCACGCCACGTCAGCGCGCTGGTGGTGGACGACGTGAGCGTGGGCGCATTCCAGCGTTGCCAGGTGGTGGTCCCGTTCGCCGCAGGTTCTTCTCCGAATAGTTCGCGCACGGTGTAGGTGGTGGCCTTGCCATTCACGGTGTTGGCATGCGTCACGTCCTGCCAGCGCAGCGCTCGCCCGTCGACGCTGGCCTGGGCCATGGGATAGAACTGCGAGAGGAATCCGCCGTGAAAATCAACCGTCAGATCAAAAGTCGCGGAGGTCTGTCCGGGTGGCAGGTGAACATACACCACCGGAGTTTCCAGACGCATCGTCACCGACGGATGGCTGGTGGGCATGCCCTTCGAAAACCCGGTCGGCGGAACCACGCGGGAGCTGCCGATAAAAATCGGACGCAGATCATGAACGAAATCGGGCAGGTGTTCCTCATCGACGTTGAGTCCACCGATGGTGCGCCCCTGTTCATCCTGCAACGACGTGAACGTCCCCCACTCGTGAATGACGAGCGGTTCAGCGGCGTGGCCCGACAGCAGGCAGCCGAACAGGAGGGTGATGATGGGAGTACGCATAGTGTCTTTCTTGGCAGGCAGTGAAATTATTTCGAGAATGGTATTGGGTTCGCCGCGCCTCGGCTGGTTGGAAAGGTAGTCTCGGGCGAGTGCTTCAGCCATGCCCGATGGCGAGGCGTATCTGGCATGACCAGCGCGTTTCTGGCAATTATTTGCTAACTGGGGCCAGGGTGTCGGACCCCTGAACCGGAGGTTTGAGTTTAACGCGGCCGTTGCCATCGCCGGCGGCACGGACCATGGCGCTGATCTGGTCGACCAGGTAGGTCTCAATGAATTGTCCGAGTTCGGGATCGTTGGTGCGTCGCTGGTGTTCGATCAGCAGGGCATCGCGGAAACGTCCGAGTGACAAGTAGGCAGCGTAGTCCTCCGGAACCTCGACCTGAAGACGTTGCAGGACGCCGGCCTCACCGGCGAACAGGGCCTGGATACGTTCCGCGCTGCCCGGTTGCCAGGCGGGCTTGCCGTCCGGACCATCGATCAGTTCGCGTCGGATCAGATCGTAGTACCAGCCGGGTTGCGACACCGGTCCGGCAGCGATGAGTGGGAGTGCGGCCTCTTGTGCATCGGTCACGAGTTCGATGCACCCGACCAGGGAACGCACGATGCGCGCGTCGCGGGAGATCGTCAGCGGCAGGTGTGCATCGGTCCATGTGTGCGGGGCGAGGAACAACAGCCGCCGCCCTGGACTGGTTAAGTGCGCGGTGTGTCTGGCGTGCAGCAAGTCCTGGGCTTCATCGGCGAAGAGTCCGTCCGTGATCAGGGCGGCGTGCAGTTCTTGCCACAGTTTTTGTAGTGCCGCGGTGCTGTACTCCGCGTCGGCGAATTGGTCGTCGATGCAGTCAACGCCGGCGTCCGAGACGGGCTGCTCCACTCGGTGGTGGACCGCAGCGGTCCCGTTGTCGCGCACATCCACGAGCCACAGCTCCGGCAGGGTCTTCTCCTGGGCAGCAGACTCGCTGAGGGTCACCCACAGACCGTACTCTCGCGGATAGACGTGCCGGGCACGCAGTGGGGCATCGAGGTGGCCGAGGCCACGGAATGAGAGGGCGTGTTGACGCTGCTCGCCAACGGCCAACAGCGCCGCATTGACCAGGAGCGGAGCTTGCTCCGTCGGCACCGTGCCGGTCAGTCCGTCAACGTCGCCAACGCCGCCAGCGATTACCGTGGACCAGATGAGCGAACTGACGGTTTCATCCGTCGGCCAGGGTGGAAACAGGGGATACCAGGATCCCCCTGGTGGTTGCAGCTGTCCATTAACCCAGACGTCGGCATCGGGATGGAACCGAGTCAGCAGGCCTTGGCGAAACGTCACGCTGACACCGAATGTCGCCGCGACTTCACCAGGCGGCAGGTGCACGCGCAGCACGGAACTTTCCAGCCGCATGGTCGCTGCGGGTGCCGGGTTGGGCGCGTGTCTCAGGAAGCGTGGTGCCAAGTCCCCAAGCCGTCGCATGCCGACGTGTGGTGCCTGATCGGCAAAGGGAACAATCA
Source organism: Planctomycetota bacterium (assembly GCA_031426335.1). Classification (GTDB taxonomy): domain Bacteria; phylum Planctomycetota; class UBA11346; order UBA11346; family UBA11346; genus BOG-1363. The sequence goes on along the minus strand of JANPLC010000492.1, from coordinate 1,133 downwards.
CCTGCTCATCGGTGTTGACGCCGCCGATGGAACCGAGGTCGTCCTGCAACACGGTGAAGGTGCCCGCGTGATGGATCACCAAGGGCTCGGACCCACTGGCTAAGCCGAGGCAGCAGGAGACGACGACGAGGGCGAGGCGGGGCATGAGGACCTCCGATGGCCCACATCCTGGCGTCATCCTCCTGAGCGGTCGTCACACGTTGGTAACAGTATGCTCACGGCCACGCGTCAGGTTCGCGGCGCTCCATGCGGGTGATGAGTGCCTCCACTTCTTGGCGCATGCGTCCATCAGGCAAGTACGCGCGTTGTCCGTGTCCAGGGAGCAGCCGATCAAAGCGCAGGTCACGCAGGCGGCGCATCGACGCGGTCTGTTCTTCCCACGAGTGCCAGCAGACCTCGCGCGAGGCATTGAGCCCAGCGATGCGTCGGCTCCACCACACGTGGTCACCGCTGAAGAGCGTTCCGCCATCACGCAGAAGCCCCTGCGACCCCGCGGTGTGGCCCGGCAGCGGAATGATGGTCAGGCCAGGAGCGAGCTGCACGGCGTCATCGCCCGTGATGATACGCTCTGCCGTTGGCGCAGCGTCCGCATCGCGTTCATGGATCACCATCGGCACGCGGAAACGCTCGGCGTACTGCGGCGCATCAGCAACGTCGTCACGGTGGGTGAGGAAGATGCCGGCCAGTCCGCCGAGGCGTTCGATCGCTGCGACCAACGACGGCGCCCAGCGAGGTGCATCGACCATCCACAGCCCACCATTGTTTGCGCGGACGAGGTAACTCGACGCGCCGAACGAATGCCGGCTGGTCCAGCCGCAGTACCAGATGCCGTCGGTGATCGGCTCGGGCAACTCGGATTGCGCCTGTTTGACCAAGTCGGGATGGGCGCTGCCGATGGAGTTGGTCGGACAACACAGCACCGCACGCGCGGCGGCGTGCAGCGCTGCGGGATCTTCCGGCTGGACCTGCACGGCAGAATGACCACCCACGTCGACGAACGTCAGCGGCGCTACCTGACGACAGGTGTCGCAGTCGATGCAGGTATCATCGACGAAGAATGATCCTGGAACGTTCTCGACTGCGGCGCGCATGCGATTGGCCATGGGTGCTCACTTCGTTCGCGGTGCGGAGTG
>JANPLC010000491.1:0-4087 GCA_031426335.1 Planctomycetota bacterium | reverse complement strand
ATCGCGGTATGGCTGAGCGTGTTCGTCTTCCCGGCGATCATCGCGATCCGCAAACACGGTTGGTTCGACAACGTGGTCGACACCATCGAAGCGGTCGGCACCAAGCCGCACGTGTTGTTCGCCAGCCTGCTGCTGTCGTTCGTGATGATCCTGGTGGCCAGCACCATCAGCATGCAGGGCATGCGCGAGTTGAAGACCCAGCACAAGTTCCTGCCGGAAAGTGCGCAAGGCGCCTTGCGCGACACCGAAAGCCGCGCCAGCGAGTTCGCTCCCAACGGCATGACCGATCTGTTCGAGGAGCACTTCGCCCGGCACGTGATCGGGCGGGCACCCTTGCTCTCTGGAATTTTCGAACCCGGCCCCACCGGCGGCAACTCGGCGCAGAACTCCTTCTACCAGTACGGCACCGGACCGATCACCGGCGTGTGGCAGGTGTTGATCCTGGGACTGATCATGGGCTACCTCGCCAACCTCTTCGTCGCCGGTGGCATGCTCACCTACCTGGTGGTGCGTGAGGACGACTACTGGGATGACGAGAACCTGGAAGACCTCGACAAGCTGGCCAAGGAGCTGGAAGAAGAGGCCAAACGCGATCAGGGTGTGAGCACTGATGCGGCGAAAGAAGCGCCCAAGCCGGCCGAGACCGCCAAGGTTCCGGAAGCGCCCAAGCCGGCGGAGGCGCCTGCCCCTGCGGCCGAAACGCCGAAACCGGCCGAGCCGCCGAAACCGGCCGAGCCACCCACGGCCTGACCCACCCGCCCACCGCAATCGCGGTGGGCGCGGTGTTTCTGGATGGATGGATCCGAGGAAGCGCGAGGCATTGAACAAGAGGAACGGAGAAACGGAGGAAGACCGGGGCAACATTTTCTACCTCCGTTCCTCCGTTCCTCTTGTTCGATATGCACACCTTGGTTTCAGTTCGTTCATCAAAGCAATCACCCTGGGCGAGACCCAGGGTGATTGCTTCGCTGCCACGGTGATTCGTGTTCACTCCCGCAGGGACGATCCGCTGAGCCTTGCTGCGCGTTCGATCAGTTGCAGGAACTCGCGGCGATATCCTTGCGGATCGTTACCGAGTGAGCGCCGGGCCTCACTGGCGATGGCGGCGAAATCTAGGTTCATCGCCTCCGTTCCCCGCAGGCGCAGAGCGAAGGCCGCGACCGCACCGGCGAAGCGTTGGTCGACACTCGGCGCTTGGCGCACCTGCTCGTCGGTGACTACACCCTGGACCAGTTTGCTGACGCTGCCCGTCGGTTCCTTGTAGCGCAGCTTCACCGTCAGCAGTTCGTTGTGGCGCTCGGCGATCACCGGTGCGGCTGGACGACGTGCGGGTTGATAGCGCAGGCCATCCTCGTTCGCCGCCTGGGCACCAACGGCCAAGTCGGCCGGCACCAGTTCGTAGAGCACCGTCACTTGGTGATCAGCACCGATCTCACCGGCATCCTTGCGATCGTTGGTGAAATCTTCGGCCGCAAGCTGGCGTTTCTCGTAACCCAGCTGCCGCCACGCAGCGATGCGCGCCGGGTTGAACTCGACCTGCGCCTTGGCGTCTTTGGCGATGGTCACCAGCGTGCCGCTCATCTGCTCGACCAGCACCTTGCGCGCTTCGGCGATGGTATCGAGGTAGTGGTAGTGCCCGTTCGCCTTGTCGGCGAGCAGCTCCATGGTCGCGTCTTTGAGATTGTCCTGACCAACACCGAGCACGGTCAGGAACACGCCTTCGGTCGCTCGTGCCTGCACCAACCGCACCAGATCGTCGCGGTTGGTGATGCCAACGTTGAAGTCACCGTCGGTGCAGAGGATCACGCGATTGACGCCACCGCGCACAAAGCCGGCACGCGCCGCGTCGTACGCCATCTGAATGCCGGAGCCGCCGTTGGTTCCGCCGTCCGCAGTCAGACGATCGACCGCCTTGAGGATGGTACGCTGATCGTTGCCCCTGGTGGTCGGCAGCGCGATGCCCGCCGAACCAGCATAGGTAACGATGGTGACTTGGTCGTGTTCCTGCAGGCTGTTCGCCAGCAGGCTGAGACCGGTCTTCACCAGTGGCAGACGATTATCGGGTTTCATCGAGCCCGACACATCGACCAGAAACACCAGGTTGAGCGTCGGCCGCGTGGCCAACGCCTTGCCGCGAATCGCTACGCGCGCCAGCTTGTGCGCTGGCTGCCACGGACACGGCGCGACCTCGACGACCACGCCGAAGGCCTCTCCATTCGCTGGTGGCGGTACGTCCTCGTATGGGAAGTAATTTACCATCTCCTCGACGCGCACCGCATCGCGTGGCGGCAGCGCGCCGCCTTCGATCATGCGCCGCACGTTGCCGTACGACGCGGTGTCGACGTCGAGACCGAAGGTCGACAGCGGCGTATCGAGCGCGGGTTGGAAGCCGTGGTCGGCGCGTTGGTTGTAGGTCTCACCACCGCCGGTGACCGGTGGTGTCACGGGTTGTGCCGACCGGTCCTTCTCCTCATCCAATCGGAACTTGGAGGCCGGTGGGACCGGCGCGATGTGGGTCTTCTCGTTGTTCGACGGACTTTTGGCCGCAGCAGGCGCAGACTTGGCGTCGGCAGCAGAAGGACTCCGCTGACCACTCATTCCGGGACTGGTGGGATAGGTCGTAAAGAGAGGCGCTGGCACTGCTGATTGTCCGATAGCGGTGAACGCTCCTGTGCTGCCTGACTGACTGTCCGCAGCAGCGATCTCATCCGTCGCCACTACCCGCTCCGAAACCTCGACCTCGACTCGTGGAGCAGCAACCGGCGCCGGTGACGACTGGGGTCCAATCGCCATGAAAGCGCCGGTGGATCCCTGTTCGCTCTTGTCGCCCACAGAATGGGATTCTCGTTCTTTTTTGACCGGTGCATGCAAGTCGAACGGGCTGTAGTCGACATCGCTCTGCCGATCGGCCTTGGCCAAGACTACAGGAGCAGCAGGAGCAGCAGGCTTCGACACCGTAGCGGTGGAGACCTCGGCATCTGCTTCTGACATCGATGTCATTTCCAACCGCGGCAGAGCCGGCCCGGACCCGGTGTCCAGGTTGGGAACTACCAGCAGGGCGATGCTCGCCGCAGCCGCGGTGGTCAACACGCTCCAGCCGACCACACGCCAGGCACGTGGTTTGGCCGCACGCACGATGGTCGCACGTTGGGGCTTGGTCAGTGCTGGTGTTTGCGCTAGGTCTGCGGCGAAGTCGCGAGCGAGATCGCCGGACAGCAGACGGATCTGCTCGACCTCGGCGCGTAGCTCGGGGTTGTTGGCGAGTTGCTGCTCGATCGCGGCACATTCGCTGACCGGCAGTTCGCCGAGGGCGTACGCGGTCAGACGTGGATCATCGTGGCTGATGGTGCTCATGGCTGAACTCCTTGGACATTGGCGGCGGTCGCGGGGGTGAGCCGCGCGCGCAGCGCCTTGATGCCGGTGTGGATGAGGAAACCGACGTTGGTCACCGACAGTCCGGTGACACCGCTGATCTGTTGGTAGGACAGGCCCTGCTGGAATTTCAGGCGGATGCAGTCTTGTTGGTTGCGCGGGAGGTGCGCGAGCGCACCGAGCAAGCCGGTGCTCGCCTCCTGTTCTTCCAACCGCGCGGATGGCGGTGGAGCAGTTTCGGCTACTGGGTCGTGGTCGGCGATGGCGTGCATGGGGCGTTCCTTCCGGAGGCGGTCGATGGCGCAGTGACGGACCACGGTAAACAGCCATTCCGGGAGGCGGTACTCGACCTCCCCACGGGGTTGTCGGCACAGGCGCAGGAAGGTGTCCTGCACCACATCACGGGCATCATCGTCGTCGCCCAGAATCCGCCGCGCATACGCGATCAGCGGTCGTTCGAAGCGTGCGACGCTGGCCTCGATCCAGGCTGCGTCAGTGGTCATGTGGGATGCTTTCATGAGAGACACGCACGGGCCGGAGGATTCTTAGGGACTATTTCCCCTGGCCCGGCCGCGGTCTACACCCGGCTCAACGCTCAGACTTGGCTGGGGTTCACCAGGCGGCAGCAGCCAACAAGTTCCCCATGTGGGCCTAAGCGAAGCAGAACCGACCGCCGGGAGCGCGGCCGCCCTCGGCCGCATTCTGCCCAAACCAC
>JANPLC010000490.1:0-21388 GCA_031426335.1 Planctomycetota bacterium | reverse complement strand
GGTGATGACCACGTCGGCCTTGGGCACTTCCTGCATCATGCGGCGTTGCGCCATCTGGCGCTGGATCTGGCGAATCTTGCTCTTGATCAGCGGATCGCCTTCCGACTGCTTCATCTCCTCTTTGATCTCCTGCTTGGTCATCATCAGGTCTTGGGTGTGTTGATATCGTTGAAAGATGAAGTCGCCGGCGGCGATGATGAACAGCACCGCAGCGAGTTTGATCACCAGCACGAAGATCACCCACGCTTCCACCGCCAAGCGCTCGGCTGCATCCCGCTTCATGACGAGCATGCGCGGAAGGTCCTCGGACAGCAGGTACCAAGCGAGCAGCACCACCACCGTCAGCTTCAAGAGATTGACCACGAAACGCATCAGACCACGCATGCCGAACAAACGTTGGAAGCCTGTGAGCGGGCTGATGCGGTTGAGTTTGGGAATCAACGGCTTGCCGGTGATGCGCAGGCCAACCTGAGCGACTGACAGACCCAGGCCGGAAATGAACAACACGCCCAGCAGCGGTACCAGCCATCCCGCCGCCATCAGCAGTTGATCCATGACCGCGCCCATGCTGTCGCGCGAATCGAGTTCCCAGCGCAGCGCATCACCCATGGCCAGCCGCATCATGGCCGCCATCGAGTTCCAAGCCCACGGTGCGATCACCGCCAAGGTGCAGAACCCGATGATCAGCAGCGAGGCGATGTTGACCTCGGCGGAGAAACTGACCTGGCCATCAAGCCGAGCGTCTTCCAGACGTTTGGGCGTCGGGAGTTCGCTCTTTTCGCCGCCGCTGGGATTCTCAGCCATAGGTACGTGTGATCAGCTGCGTGGTGATTCTCGACAGACGGGCCGCGCGGCCCACCTCCACGGGTATCCCAGGCACTCGGCGTGCCATTGTCGACGTTACCCCTGGCTTTCTGCAACTGCGGCGCTGAGACCACGTTGCGGGGCAGGCTTGCGACGGTGCCTGCCCGGCCAGGATGCCCGCCCGGAGCCGTCCATGCCGCGTCAGATCCTGGTCACCGCCGCTCTCCCCTATGTGAATGGACACATCCACCTGGGGCACTTGGTCGAATACATCCAGACCGACATCTGGGTGCGCTTCCAGCGTATGCGCGGTAACCAGGTCGCCTTCATCTGCGCCGACGACACCCACGGCACCGCGACCATGATCCGTGCGCGCCAGGAAGGGCGTAGCGAACAGCAGATCATGGCGGAGATGAGCGAGGCGCATCAACAGGACTTCGCCGACTTCGGCGTACAGTTCAGCCACTACGGCTCGACCGATTCGGCGTCGAACAAGCAGCTGGTCGGTGAAATCTGGTCGGCGCTGCGTGCCGCCAAGGACGAGGCCGGCGCGTCAATCGTCGCCGTTCGCGATGTCACGCAGCTCTTTGATCCCAAGGCCGGGTCGTTCCTTGCTGACCGTTTCGTCAAAGGCACCTGCCCGAAATGCAAATCGCCGGACCAGTACGGTGATTCGTGTGACAAGTGTGCCGCGACCTTCAGCCCGACGGATCTGATCGATCCGGTGAGCACGTTGTCGGGCGCGAAGCCGGAACTGCGTTCGGCGAAGCACTATTTCGTGCGGCTGGAGCCGTTCCGCGCGTTCCTCAAGGAATGGACACGCAGCAATGGTGCCGACGGCACGACCACCCTCCAGCCGGAGATCGCCAACTGGCTGCACGGCACGTTCCTGAGCGATGAACTGCGCGATTGGGACGTCAGCCGGCCGGCGCCCTATTTCGGCTTCGAGATTCCCGATGCACCGGGCAATTATTTTTATGTCTGGGTCGACGCACCGGTTGGGTATCTTGCCAGCCTGACCGATGCCTGCGCTGCGGGCAAGGTTGCTGGATCACCGAACAAATGGTGGCCGAAAACTGGCGAAGCGGGCTTCAACGATCCCGCGGTGGAGATCCACCACTTCATCGGCAAGGACATCACGTATTTCCACGCGCTGTTCTGGCCGGCGATGCTCAAGACGGCCGGCTACAAGCTGCCGACGCAGGTGCATGTGCACGGCTTCCTCACCGTTGATGGCGAGAAGATGTCGAAGTCGAAGGGGACGTTCATCCGAGCACGCGCCTACCTCGACGCCGCGCTTGATCCAGCGTACCTGCGCTACTACTTCGCCAGCAAGCTGAACAGCAAGGTGGAGGACATCGACCTCAACCTGTCCGAGTTTGCCGACAAGGTGAACAGTGATGTGGTGGGCAAGGTGGTGAACCTCGCCAGCCGCACGGCCAAGTTCGTGCCGGCGCTGACGGCAGCGTATCCCGACGATGGCGGCCTGTTTGCTACCGCGGCGAACGAAGCGGAAGCCATCGCGCAAGCTTACGCATCATGTGACTACAACGGCGCGCTGCGCCGGATCATGGCCTTGGCCGATCGCGCCAACGAGTTCGTCGAGGCGCGTGCACCCTGGGCATTAAAAAAGGATCCGAGTAAAGCGTCTGAACTCGCAGCGACCTGCACGGTGTCGCTGAATCTTTTCCGCCAGCTGTGCATCTACCTCGCACCCGTGTTGCCTGGGCTGGCGCTGAAGACCGCCGAATTGCTGGGCGCTTCGTGCTCGGCCTGGAGCGACGCGGCGAACCCAGTCCTTGGCACTACGCTCGCGCCGTTCCAACACCTCGTCGCCCGCCTCGATCCCGTGAAGGTCCAAGCCATGGTGGATGCCTCGAAAATTGAAACTCCGGTGGTCGCAGCTCCTGCCGCATCGACGACCGTCGATGATGGAGCGGCCCTGAGCGCAGAACCACTGGCGGGCACGATCGCCTTTGAAGATTTCGGCAAGGTCGATCTGCGCGTCGCGCGGATTATTTCCGCTGAAGATGTGCCCAAGGCGAAGAAGATCCTCAAACTCACGGTCACCCTGGGCGGCGACGATCGCCGCACCGTATTCGCCGGCATCAAGACCGCCTACGGCGACCCAACGAAACTCGTTGGTCGTCTGATCGTCATCGTTGCCAACCTGGCCGCCAAACCCATGAGCTTCGGCACCAGCGAAGGCATGGCGATCGCGGCCGGTCCAGGCGGCAGCGATATTTTCCTGCTCAGCCCCGACAGCGGCGCCAAACCGGGCCAACGCATACACTGAGACCAATTCGCGAGGGACCGTAGAACAGCGTGGGAAATCCGCGCTCGGCCCGTGCGCGTCCGCACCACAGTGATTCCACGCCGCTGCGACGGTGGTCGCATACCCCAGCCAAACCGGTCCCCTCCTTGTCCACGTCCGGCGCGGCGCATGCTCGCCGTGCGTGAACGAAGCCGATGCCCTGCTGCGCCTCGCCCTGATTCCTGGGCTCGGTCCAATTTCTGCCCAGCGGCTGCTCGAACAGGTGCAGCACCCCGCTGAAATTTTCAGTCTTTCGATGGCGCAGTTGCAAGCGGTCGACGGCATCGGCGGAGAACGCGCCCGCCGCATCTGTGATCACCGTGGACTCGACAGCGTCGCCAACGAACGCGCCCGCGCGCATGCCGCTGGGGTGCGCATCATCACGCGCATTGATGACGATTATCCCAAGGCCTTTAACGAACTCGCCGACCCGCCGCTGGCCTTCTGGATCAAGGGCACACTGGAGCCGCGTGACCGCCTTGGCTTGGCGGTGGTCGGGCCGCGCCGACCGAGCGCGTACGGTCATCGCCAAGCGCATCGACTCGGTAGCGCTCTGGCACGGCTCGGCACCTGCCTGATCTCGGGCCTCGCGCGCGGCATCGACACCGTGGCGCACGAAGCGGCCCTCGGCGCGAACGCCCGCACCATCGCCGTGCTTGGCTCGGGCTTCGACAAACTTTACCCGGATGAAAACCGCCCCCTCGCCGAACGCATCGCCAACGGCCACGGCGCGGTGATCAGCGAGTTCCCCATGGCCATGCCACCGAGCGCCGGGACCTTCCCGCGCCGCAACCGCTTGGTCGCGGCCCTGGGCTTGGCAACGCTGGTGGTGGAGGCGGGCAATCGCAGCGGTGCGCTGATCACTGCGCGCCTAGCGATGGAACTCGGCCGCGAGGTGCTGGTGATCCCAGGCCCGATCGACAATCCGGAATGCGCTGGATCGAATCAGCTCATCCGCGACGGCGCGACGCTGGTGGCGAGCCTCGACCATATTCTGGAAGAAGTCGAGCCACTGCTGACCCTCGCCAACGGCATGAACGGCGGCGGGCCGATCGAAAATCCGCGAGCCACCGCACTGTCCGGACGCGAAAAACAAATCTACCTGCTGCTCGACGATGCGCCGCGCACGATCGACGAACTGGTGCGCGTCGGAGGTGTGCCGCCCTCTGCCGTAAGCGCCACCTTGCTGTCGCTCGAACTCCGCCGACTGGTGCGCAAAATGCCTGCCGGATACGTTCGCGCGGTCTGATTCATCAGCCAGCGACCGGTAATCCGGACAACCTCCTCCACAAAGACTACACGAGTGGGATACAGCGGTGGGATACAGCGCCGCAAGCCTGCGGTTCTGCTGGTTGGCAGGGAGCCGCGCACCACCACACTGAGCCAGCAACGGTTGCGCCCCAGATACCGATCGATCGAGGTTTGCCATGGAACGCCAATTCCCACCTGTCTGCCTCACCATTGGCGTGTCGGATTCCTCCGGCGGTTCCGGCATCCAGGCTGACATCAAAGCGATCGCCGCGCAGGAATGTTACGCCGCCTCCGTAGTCGTCGCTTTGGTGGCCCAGAGCTTCTCCGGCACCAAGGGCTCTTTCCCGATTCCCGAATCGTTCGTCCACACCCAGCTTGATGCGGTGATTGATGAGCTTCCGGTGAAGGTGGTCAAAGTCGGCATGGTACCGAGCGTCGCCACCATCCGCGTCATCGGCCGCTGGCTGCGCGAACATCCCAAGCTGCAAGTAGTCGTCGATCCCGTCGCTGCCGACAGCCGCGGGATCCCGATCCTCCAGCCGGAGATGGTCAAGGCCCTGTGCGATGAGCTGATGCCGCGCGCCACGGTCACCACACCCAATCGTTTCGAAGCCGCGTTGCTCTCTGGCATGGAGGAATGCCTCAGCGTCGAAGACATGCAGCAAGCCGCGACCACCATCTTCAAACGCTTCGGCTGTCCCGTCGTTGTCACCGGCGGCGGTCTGACCGACCGCACCATCGACGTATTGTTTGGCCTCGACGGCGTCAGCCACATCGACGCGCCGACGCACAAGCGCTCGAAGGTCCATGGCGCCGGCTGCGCGCATTCGGCAGTGATCTCCGCCTGCCTCGCCCGTGGCCAGAACCTGCGCGACGCGATCTACCACGCCAAACACTACGTCAGCGCCGCCATCGCCAACGCCCCCCTGCTAGAAAACGGCCGCGGCACGTTGTGGCATAGCGTCAAGGTGAACGCCGAAGCGATCAGCGTCGGCAGCGGCGCGTATCGCATCCTGCCCGATCATGGCTAAATTCGCGGACTAACGGGCGTGTCTCGCACCATGCTCCGCGTTGCTCTTCTGCTCGTGGCCGTTGTCACCGCCGGTTACGCCGGCGAATCGACGTGGCCGCAGTTCCGGGGACCAGGCGGCTTGGGCATCGGCACCGGGAAACCTCCGGTCGAGTTCAGCGCCGACAAGAACCTGCTGTGGAAGACCGAGGCACCCCCAGGGCATTCGTCGCCGTGCATCTGGGGAGACAAGATTTTCCTCACCGGACTTGCTGACGGCAAGCTGGTGACGTTCTGTCTCGCTCGTGCAGATGGCCGTGAACTGTGGCGTGCCGTTGTTCCCGTCGAGAAAATCGAGCCCACGCATCGCATCGGCAGCCCGGCATCACCGACGCCCTGCACCGATGGCGAGCGTGTGTACGCCTATTTCGGATCGTTTGGCCTGCTGGCCTATGACTTCAGCGGAAAGGAGCTGTGGAGGAAACCACTGCCCGTGCCCGTGGTCGAGTTCGGCACCGGCGCCTCGCCGATCCTTGCTGGTGGCAACGTCATCATCCTCAGCGACCAGGATGTCGGCGGCTACCTGCTCGCCGTCGACGCTCGCAGCGGTGCGGAGGTCTGGCGCCAGGATCGCGCTGATTTCCGTCGGAGTTTCTCCTCACCCTTCCTGTGGCAGCACGATGGCGTGGAAGAACTCATCGTCGCGGGCTCACTGTGGCTGCGCAGCTACGAGGTGAAGGACGGACGCGAACGCTGGTCATCCCACGGCATGGCGCGCGTGTCGAACGCCACCCCAACCGCTGGCGATGGCCTGCTGGTGGTATCGAGTTGGAACGTCGGTGGCGACGAAGGTGGACGCGTGACGATGGTGCCCGTCGGTGAATTTTTCGCTGCGAATGATCACGACCACGACGGCGCGTTGACCAGGAACGAGTTCCCCGCCGGTCCGATCAAAGATCGCTTTTCACAAGTCGACGTGAACAAAGACGAACGGGTCACCCGCGAGGAATATGAGAACATGCGCAGCATGTTCGAGAAGGCGGCGAACCAGCTGTTCGCCATCAAACCCGGCGGCCAGGGCGACATCACGGCGTCACATGTGCTGTGGAAGACCAACCAGCACCTGCCCTACGTGTCCTCGCCGCTCTGCTACCAAGGGCGTGTCTATGCCATGAAGAACGGCGGCCTCGTCTCGTGCTACGACGCAAAGACCGGCCAGATCATCTACCAAGCCGAACGCGTCGATGCCCCTGGCGATTACTACAGTTCAGCCATCGGCGCGAACGGCTGCGTCTATATCGCTTCGCAGAAAGGTACCGTTGTGGTGCTTGCTGCCGGCGACGCGCTCAAGGTCCTGGCGCGGAACCAGATCGGTGAACAGATCTTTGCCACGCCGGCGGTGCTGGATGGGCGGATCTATCTGCGCAGTGAGAAGTACGTGTTCGCGTTTGGCGAATGAACCGAACTAAGGCGCTCTTCCCAGACTTGCTGCGAAGCCTCTACCCAGGGCATTTCCCCTTGGTCCACAAACAGGTAAACCCAAGCTTGCACTTGGGTTTACGTGTCTTGGAGCGGGCGAAGAGACTCGAACTCTCGACCTACAGCATGGCAAGCTGTCGCTCTAGCCAACTGAGCTACGCCCGCGCGTAGGGTGGCGGAATATAGGAGGGGTCGGTTTTTGTCTAGGGGGCTCCTGAGGAGGCTTCCTGGGGGCCTTTTGCCGCCGCTACTTCCCGCCGACCGCGATCAGGGCGGTGAAGGTGCGTAGGAACATCCGGCTGTCAGCGATTGCCGGGGTGGAGAAGGCGCCTTCGCCCAGGGGTGAGGTACCGAGGTGCGCGAAGGTGGTGCTGGCGCTGGTGCACACCACCTCGCCGCGGCGGGAGATCGCGTAGAGCCGGTCGCCGACCAGGATCGGCGAGCCATAGAAGGTGCCGACGCCGAGTGGCTGGCGCCACACCTCCTCGCCGGTGGCGGCGCGCAGGCAGGCGATCTGGCCACCGTCGGTGATCAGGAACAGCAGGTCGTCGCGCACGGCTACGCAGGGCACGTACGGCGCGCCGTTGATGAGTTGCCACACCAGCTCCGGTTCGGTGCCGGACTTCGTCGGTGGACGCACGGCGAGCAGGCGCGTGCCTTTGCCCCCCTGTCCGTCGCTGGCGAAGATCAGACCACCGGCGACCACCGGTGAGGCGACGCAGCGCTGGGTGAAGGCCTTGGGCATCGACCACAGTTCCTTGCCGCTGGTGAGGTCGATGGCGTAGATGCCGTGGTTGGTGCTGGTGCAGATCAGCTGCGCCGGTCCGCTCGCGGGGCGCAGGATGCTCGGCGTGGAACAGGCGAGTTTGCCCGAGGTGCGCGGCAGACGCCAACGTTCCTTGCCGGACGCGGCGTCGACGGCGAGCACGTAGCTGTCGCCTGGGCCGTCCTGCTCGAATGGCAGCACCACTAGGCCATCGACGACGATCGGCGAGGCACCACCACCGTGTTGCGCGATAAAGGCGCCGAGGTCGAGCGACCACACCGGCTTGCCCGCGTGGTCGTACGCTTCGAGGCGCGAGCGTTCGGGTGCCAACCACGCGACGTACACCCGCTCGGCATCGAGCGCTGGCGTGGCCGAGGCGAAGCTGTTGTCGGCATGCTGACGGAACACCGGACCGTCACTGACCTGCGTCCAGCGGGTCTTGCCGCTCGTGGCATCAATTCCCAGCACATGGCGGCGGCCACTGTCGGGCTCCGCCACGGTGGTCACCACCAAGTCGCCCCACACCGCCGGCGAGGAATGTCCGCGCGCTGGCAGGGTCGCACGCCATGCCACTTGGTCGGCTTTCCACGCTGGTGGGAGCGTCGCATTCGTCGCCACCCCGCCGCCATTCGCGCCGCGGAACCGCGACCAGTCGTCGGCCGCGCTCGCCTGAGCGGCCAAGGCCATGACGACGGACAGACTCCAGGCGGCACGGACAGCACAGCAGCGGGACCAGGACATCGAGACTCCTTCGCTCAAACAGACGACCGTGGATGGTCCATCTCAGACCTACTGCCGTGGATGACGACCGTGCGGCTCCGGCGTCGCAGGCAATGAGCGGAACTACCCGACGGTGGATGGCGCACCGCTGAACCGATGCTGGTAGAGGTGGCTGATCGACCGCTTGCAGGTGATCGCGCAGATACCGGTGGGATGCGCGTCTCGGAGTGCGCTCCAGCCCGGAAGCCGTTCAGCTCAGGTAGGAAAACGCCATGACCACGCCGGCGATGGCGAGGATCCACGCCAACCACAACCACCACGGGATGGGCTTGGCCGGCGGTGTCAGGGCCTGCGAGATCGAGGCTTGGCGGCTGGCGCTGATCTGCGCCGAGCGTTTGCGCGCCTCGCCCAGGATCTGCTCCGACAGCTTGGCATCCTTGGCCGGGATCTGGCTGGCCCCGTCGAGCTGGTCGCGGCGATTGCGCAGCGCGTCGACCAGGACGCGAGACTCACGCCGTTCGGCGTCGTCCTTGGCTTCCCGGTCAACAACCGAATACAGATCTTCGCGCGAGCTCATACGTGGTGGTACGCGGTGTTACCGGCCCCGTTGCCCCTGGCAATGTGGTGTCAGCCCACAGACCGGCGACGTTTTGACCAATTAGGCCGGACGGAAGCACCGACGGCCCGTCGCCGGTGGTCTCAGGTCCGGGCAGCTGGCCTTTCAGGCGCCGGGCTTCGGAGCAACCGGAGCGGGCGCTGGCGGTGCCGTGGCTGGCAGTTTTGGTGCCGCCTGCACCGGCGCAGCCGGCAGTGGCACCGGCACCGGCGCTGGCACCGGTTTGGGACGGGTGATCACCGTCATGGGCTCGCCGGCCAGCCACGCCTGCGCCACACGCAGCAGATCCTTGCGCGTGACCGCGGCTAGGCGTTCCGGCATGGTCAGATCGATGGTTAGGTCCTGCTGCAATAACACCATGGTCGCGTGGCGGCGGGCGACCCGGCCGAGGTCCTCCTGCTCCAACGCCCAGCGCACCGCACAGGCCGCCTTGGCCGCACCCAGTTCGCTGTCGGGCATGGCGCCACGATCGGCTTCGGGCAGCCACAGCTGGGCGATGAAACGCGCGACCTCATCGCGCACGCTTTGCTGGACCTGATCCAGCCGGGCGTCCTCACACATGCCCCACACCAGCCAGATGCCGCGTTGGTCATACGACTCACCGAGCGTGCTGAGGCGTGGCAACTGCGACTCGTCTTGCGGCGGCAGCGCGCGCTGGAAACGCGCTTCGAGCAACGCTCCCAGCACCTGCATGCAGGCCTCGTCACGCGCGCGCTCGGCCAAGGTCGGACCACGCCACACCAGTCCGAGCGCGGCGAACGGCGCGTCATGGTTGGACACCGTCAACGATGATTGGCCGCGCTCGCCCCACGGCAGCCCAGCCGGTTTGAGGGCCGCACCGGCGGCCAGTTCCTGCCTGGGCGTGATCAGCGTCCGCGCGTGATCGAGCACCGCCGTGCGATCGAAGCGTCCGTACACTACCAGCACCGCGTTAGCGCCGACCGCCAGCCGGCGGTAATGCGCCAGCACCACGCTGCGATCCAGGTGGGCGAGACCGGCCTTGGCGCTGCGCGGATCAGCGGCGGCGTAATGCCCGGCCAGTGTAACCGCGCGCAGGTCGGCAAGGAACCGCCGTTCCCAGGACTCTCCGGCATTTTCTCCGGTAGCGCGCTGACGCACCAGGTCCAGCTCATCCGGTGGCAGGGCCGCGCGGCAGAGCACATCGCTCAGCAGGCCGAGCGCCTGCGGCACGTCGCTGGGAAAACAGGTCACGCCCAGGTCCAACCGGTGCAGATCGACGGACGTGCTGAGCTGCATGCCGCGGGTGTTCAGCAGCGCATCGATGTCGGCCGGTGTGCGGGTTTCGGTCGCGCGACACATCAGCGACGCCAGCACGCTGGTGGCACCGTGCTGGAAGTCGTTCTCCACCGCCGCCGCACCACCCAGTACCAGGTGCACCCGCGCCAGCGGCTGTTCGAGCGATGGACGCAGCATCAAGCGCACGCCATGTGGTAAGGTGATGATCTCCGGAGCCACCACCGACACCGGCGTCGGAGTCTTCACCAGCTCGGTCGGGCGCGCTGGTTTGTTGTCGGCCGGACGCAGCACCACTGTGCAGCGACCACGATCGCCCTCGCGGCTGAGCACATATCGGCGCAACACGCGCATGACCTCGATGCCATCGACCTCGGCGACCTGTTCGGCGAAACGCCGCACGTAGGCCGGATCGCCAGCCGCCAGTTCCCACGCCAGCAGTTCATCGCTCAGGCCGCGCACGGTGCTCTGACGCTGCGACAACTGACGCAGCGTGGTGGCGCGCGCCGCGGCGATCTGCGCCTCGTCGAGCGGCTGCTGACCGAGCAGTTCCAAGGCTTTGTAGAGCGCCTGCTCGGCTTCCGCGCGACGTTCGAGCGAGGTGCTGAAGCCCAGGCGCAGGTGCCCAGGCATGGCGATCGAGGCGTGGTTCTCCACCACGAGGTCCTGCCCCAGGCCTTTGCCCACCAGCGCCGCGGCCAGCGGCCCACGTTCGCTGCCGAGCCACGTCGCCAGCACCGCGAGTCCTGGTTGCGCGGCGTTTTCCAGGGTTTCGCTACGCCAGCCGATGGTGATGCGCGGTTGCTTGAGCGTGACGCTGGTGAGGGACTGGTAACGCGGCACCAGCGATGGCGGTTCGCTCGGCAATGGCTGCGGTGCGTAACCCCCGAGCGGATACGCGACGAAGGCCTGCTCGACCTGACGCCGCGCCTCGACCGCGGCGACGTTGCCACACACCACCACCACGGTGTTGGCGCTGCGGTAACGTGCTTGGTGGTAGGCCTGGACCTGATCGAGCGTCAGCGCAGCTCGCAGCGGCGGCAGTCCAGCGAGTGGCAACCGCGCGGGATGCTGACGGAACAACAGTGCCATCAATGCGGTCTGTTCCTGCGGGACTTCCAGCGTGGCCAGCATGCCGCGCTCATGTTCCAGGTCCTCGGGCAGGAACACCGGCGTCGCCAAGCGATTGGCCAGCAACCCAAGCGCCGCAGGCAACCCGGTGGCGGTGGTGGTGAAAGCGAACTCGCTGCGCGCAACAGCAGTCGTGCCATTCGTCATGTTGCCGGGCGAGCCGCCAGGAGTCCCACCCACACGCGCCAGCGCCTCGCGCAGCTGCGATGCGCTCAGCTCTCCGGCTCCGGCACCCGCGACCAGCCGCTGCGTTAGCAGGCTTAGGCCGCTGCCGAGGCGTTCACCTTCGTACACCGGACCGGCGCGCACCGCGATGCGCACCTCGACCGCCTGGGTGGTGTGCTGTTCGGCGATGACCACGGTCAAGCCGGAAGGCAGCACCACGCGATCGATGCTTTCAGCGTGCGCCGATGCAGCGGTCAGACAGAGCAGCGCCACCAGCGCCCGTGCTCGACGAACGTAGCGCATCAGCCCATCTTTGCTGGTCGCACCCATGCGGGACGACCCTAGGTCCGCGAGCGGTGAGCCGCAAGGACAGGCGCGGCGACGTGCGGCAATGCAGGTGCCGCACTCCTGATCAGTTCAGCCCGATGAGCCGCAAGATGTCGAGGCCGATGACGTAGACCATCAAAGCCAACACCATCACCAGGCCGATATACATGGCGAGGTTACGCGCCCACGGTGCCAGCTGCCGACCGGTGACGGTCTCGATGGCGAGGAACATCAACTGGCCGCCATCGGTCACCGGGATCGGCAGCAGGTTGACCAGGAAGAGGTTCAGCCCGATCAGCGCCATCAGCTCCAGGTATTTCACGAAGCCGAAACGTTCGGCACTGCCCTTCAGCATGTTGAAGATGCCGATCGGACCGGTGAGCGCCTTGTTGGGATCCAGACCGCCGTCCTTGGTCGACTGGAAGAACTTGGGGATGATCTGCAGGGTCTTCACCACCATCGAGTAGGCCGCGTCGTTGGCGATGCTGAAGGCTTCGGTCCAGGACTTGAGCTGGTAGGTGGTCATCGCCACCTGTTCGAGCACCACGACGACTCCGGGATTACGTGGAGTGATGGTGACGGACTTGGGCGCGCTGGCGCCGCGCGCCACTTCGAAGGCGTAACCCTCGGGAACCGGCACCACGCCGGTGATCCAATCGCCCGGCTTCAGCCCCGCGGCCAGTGCCGACCAACCGCTCTCGCTGAGCACCCGCGGCGGCAGCGACACGGCGATGCCATCGCGCGTGGCGAGTTGCAGCACGCTGCCCTCGACTGCCGTGACGCGTTTGCCGCGCAGCTCATCCACCAGACTGGGAGTGCCCGTGCTGCCGACCACCCGTGCCAGCAGCCCGGGACGGATCTGACGCAACGCCGCGACGGTGTCCTCGTTCGACAAGGGGATCAGCACCCGTTGGCCGCCAGAGACCACAGCGACTTCGAGTGGTTTGAGCAAGAGGTCGAACGCCATCGTCGGCTGATCGATGATCGCATCGCCAGGGGCGATGCCGGCCACCGTCAACGGCGAGGGTTTGCCATCGAAGGCGACAGGCATGAAGGGCAGGAAGCCGGTGACCGGGCCCAATTCCGCGTTCAACAGGGCGCGGCCATGCACATCCCGACCCTGGATGGTGAGGTCGACTTCGCTGCCCGCACGCCACACGCGCAGCGCGATCGGACGACCAGCATTGAGTGAGGGACGGATCGCGGCGAGGAACCGCTGCAAGCCGGCCACCGGCACCCCATCAACCGCCATCACCACGTCGCCGGCAAGCATTCCTTCCGCGGCACCATCGAGCCGTGGCGGCGCCTTGTTGATGCGCACCGGCAGACCGATCACCAGACCGGCATCTGGTTCCAAGCCGGCGAACGGCAAGGTCACGCTGCGTTCCTGCTCGCCGCGCCGCAACGTCAGTGGAATCGTGGTGCCAACATGGGCGATCAGCAGATCGCGCACCTGTTGGCCATTGGCATAGTCCGGCACCGGCTGACCGGCGATGGAGACAATGCGTTCGCCGAATTTCGGCGCATCAGCGAATGGCTGACCGGTGTAGGTCAACGTATCCAGGATCTCGACCCCTTCCATTTGTCCGAAGCCATAGGTCAGACGCCCCTGGTCGAAGTTCGGGGCGGCGGCCACTCCAGCCCCCTGCGCCGGGAGACGCAGCTGTTGAACCTGGCCCGCAGCATCACGCCGCTCGACGGTCATCACCAACGGATCGCGTCCGCTGCTGATGATCGCCATCTGGATATTGTCGAACTCGCGCATCGGCTGATCATTGATGGTCAGGATGCGATCGCCAACGCGCAGGCCGATCTGCGCCGCCGGGCTCGGCTGGGGATGACCGCGTTCATCACGGATGTCGCTGATCACTGAACCGACCACCGGTGCAATGGTCGGCTTCCCATACCACGCGATGCCGATCAGGATGATGTAGCTGCTGATAAGGTTGAAGAGCACGCCGCCGAGCAGAATCGCCGACTGCCACTTCCACGACTTGGCCAGGTAGCTGCGCGGATCAGTCTTGGCCTCGCCGGTGATTTCGGTCGGCGTGTCCTCCTGGCCGAGCATCTTCACGTAGCCGCCGAGCGGCAGCAGCGACAGCGCATATTCGGTCTCGCCGATCTGACGGCGCAGGATCACCGGGCCGAAGCCGATGGAGAAACGGTCGACGCGCACGCCGGCCCACTTGGCGAAGAGGAAATGCCCGAGTTCGTGGATGAAGATGACGAAGCCGAAGCCCAGGGCCGCCAACAGGCAGAACCAAATGGTACCGAGAATATCCATGCACGCTCCTTGGCGTCGTTCGACAGAAGGGCGCAGAGCGTTGGGCGATCAGCCCGCCAGTCCAGGGGCATCACTGCTTGTTTCGTCCGGAAGTCCGGAGGTCCGGAGGTCCGGAAGTCTGGTGGGCGCGGGTCGTCGGATCTGATCGGAACAGGCAGAACCACGGCGATCCGTGGGCGCTCGGACTTCCGGACCTCCGGACTTCCGGACTTCCGGACATTTCCTAGCATCCGCGCCCCACGACGGAGTCTTCCATGCTCAGCACTGCCGGCATCACGATGAATTTCGGGCAGAAGGTCCTGTTCGAGAACGTCAGCCTGAAGTTCACCGCCGGCAACTGCTACGGCCTGATCGGTGCCAACGGCACGGGCAAATCGACCTTCCTCAAGATCCTCACCGGCGAATTGGAACCAGCCACTGGTCAGGTGATCATGGAACCGGGAAAGCGTATGGGCTGGCTCAAGCAGGACATCACCGGCCACGAGGAGACCCGCGTGCTCGACGTGGTGCTCCAAGGCCATCCGGTGATCTGGAAGATCCAGGAAGAAATGGACGCCCTGACCAACAAGGCGGACTTCACTAACAAGGACGGCGACCGCTTAGGTGAATTGCAGGAGCAGTACCAAAACCTCGACGGCTATTCGCAAGAAACGTTGGCCGCCGAAGTGCTGACCGATCTCGGCGTCGCACCCGATGTGCACAACCTGAAGATGAAGGACATCGACACCGCCAAGAAGGTGCGCGTGTTGTTGGCGCAGGCGGTGTTCTCCAAACCCGACGTGTTGCTGCTCGACGAACCGACCAACAACCTCGACATCCCGGCGATGGTGTGGTTGGAAAAATTCCTCGCCGACTGTGAAGGCGTGATCATCGTGGTCAGCCACGATCGTCACTTCCTCAATCGCGTGTGCAGCCACACCTGCGACGTGGACTACAAGACCATCCGCATCTTCGGTGGCAGCTACGACGTCTACCAGGCGCAGGAACAACTTGCGCGCGCCCAGCGCAGCAAAGAAGTCGGCCGCGTCGAACGCCAAGTGGCCAAGCTCAAGCTGTTCGTCGAACGCTTCAAATCCAACGCCGCGCGCAGCAAGCAGGCCACCAGCCGCGAGAAACAGATCGCTGCGCTGTCGGGTCAGAAAGTGCTGCCGTCGTCACGCGTGTCGCCGCGGCTGTTCTTTAAGATGTCCAAGCCCAGCGGCCAGAACGTCATCGAGACCGAGAACCTCTCGTTTGGTTATCCCGGCGCCGCGGAGTTGTTCACCAAGTTCAGTACCCGCGTCGATCGCGGAGATCGCCTCGCCATCGTCGGTCGCAATGGTATCGGCAAGACCACCCTGGTGCGCCTGCTGCTCGGCGATCTGCAACCAACAGGCGGCAAGCTCACCTGGGGCGGCACCACCACGCGCGCGTACTTTCCGCAGGAAGGCACCGGACTCTTTCCGGACAAAGAAGCCAGCATCATGGACTGGATCAAGACCCACACCGACAACCAGGACATCAACAACATGCGCTCGATGCTCGGCCGCATGCTGTTCAGCGGCGACGACGTCAAGAAACACGTCGGCGTGTTGTCCGGTGGTGAGAAGGTGCGCTGCCTGCTGTCGATGGTGATGTTGCAGGAAGCCAACGTCCTGGTGCTCGACGAACCGACCAGCCACTTGGACATGGAATCGATCGAAGCGCTGCAAGAAGCCCTCGAAGAATACCAAGGCACCCTGGTGGTGGTCAGCCATGACCGCGAGTTTATCGACAGCGTCGGCACGCGCGTGATCGTCCTCGAAGACGGCCCCGGCGGAAAGCCGAAGCTCACCGACTGGAAGGGCAACTACCGCGAGTACCGGTTGGCGCGGGAGATGGAGTAATCCGGGGCTCGGAGAATCTCTCTCGCCGGGTGTCGCCTGGAATACACACTGACGAATCTGCCCGGCTGCTGCTGGTGATGCCACCTCTGCGTGGCACGATCGTCGTCATGGTTTTGCGCCACCTGCTGATGTTTTGCCTCATGGGAGTCGTCGGCTGGTGTACGGCGGAAGATCCCGCGTTCAGTGACGCCGCGTTGGAAGAACACGCCCAGGCCCTGCGGCTGCGGCTGCCCGAACACAGCGTGCTGGTCCAACGGCCATTCGTGGTGATCACCGATGTCGACGAGGCCACCCGACCACGCGCGCTGCGCACCGTGCGCTGGGCGGCCGATCTGCTGGAAAAGGATTTCTTCCCCAAGCCACCGGACGGCATCTACGACGCGTGGTTGTTCAAGGACGCGGAGAGTTACACGCGCACGGTGACGCATCTGACCGGCAAGCCACCGATCTCACCGTACGGTTTCTGCGTCAGCGCGACCAAGAGCATCTACCTCAACTTCGCCACCGGCGGTGGCACGCTCATCCATGAAATGACGCACGCCTACATGCATGGCAATTTTCCTGCCTGCCCGGCGTGGTTCAATGAAGGGCTGGCGTCGTTGTTCGAAGCAGTGGAGGAAAAGGATGGCCACCTGCGCGGGCGACCGAACTGGCGGCTGCCAGGATTGCAGCAGGCGCTGAAAGCTAAGAAAGCGCCTGATTTCACCACGCTGATGGTGATGACGCCAGGACGGTTCTATGGCGACGACAGTGGCGCGAACTACGGCGTGGCACGCTACCTGTGTTACCACCTGCAGGAACGCGGCCTGCTCATCCCGTTCTACCGCGCGTTTCTTGCTAACCAGCCGGATGACAAGACTGGGCTCAAATCGTTGATCCAAGTGCTGGGGAGCGACGACCTGACCACGTTCCGCACCGAGTGGGAAGCGGCGACGATGAAACTGGAACTGCCGTGAACGCGAGGTCGTGTCTCAGCAGGGCCAGCTCGGCTGCTTCGCCAATCCGGTGACCGCGCGCAGCGCCGTGATGCGTTGGAACAGCGTGGCTTGGTCCGGCGCCACCAGCGTGAGGTGCCCGATCTTACGCCCAGCGCGCGGTGCTTTGCCGTAGTGGTGCAGGTGGACGCCGGGTTGTTTGAGCACTGCGGTCAGGTCAGGGAAATCACCGATCAGATTAAGCATCGCTGCCACACCGTTCACCGTCGTCGCACCGAGCGGTCTGCCGGTGATGGCGCGGATGTGGTTTTCGAACTGGCTGCAGGCGGCGCCTTCTATCGACCAGTGGCCGCTGTTGTGCACGCGCGGCGCCATCTCGTTGGCGATGAGGGTCTCGCCGACCTGGAAGAACTCGATGGTCAGCAAGCCGACGTAGTCCAGCGCATCGAGGATGCGTTTGGCATAGTCCTCTGCCAACGCCTGCACGGCGGCGGTGAGGTTCGGCGCCGGCGCGATCGACAGGCGCAGAATACCCTCGTGGTGCCAGTTCTCGATCAGTGGGTAGCACGCGATCTGGCCGTCGCGACCGCGCACCGCGAGGCACGACACTTCGCGATCGAATGTGACGAAGCCTTCATAGATCAGCGGCTGCTTCCCGAGCGCAGCCCACGCCACATCAGCGCCAGCCTGATCGCGGATGACCGCCTGGCCTTTGCCATCGTAGCCCATGCGCCGCGTTTTGATCACACCGGGCAGGCCGATCTTGGTGATCGCTGCAGCGAGGTCCTCACGCGAGGAGACCGCCGCCCAGGGCGCAGTGGCGATACCGTGCTTATTGAGGAACGATTTCTCGGTGACGCGGTCCTGCGAGGCTTCGAGTGCCTGCGGTGGCGGATAGACCGCGATGGATTTCTGCAACTGCGTCGCGGCAGCGACCGGGACGTTCTCGAACTCGTAGGTCACCACCTCGCAGCCAGTGGCGAGCTTCGCCAGCGACGCCGCATCGTCGTAGGGGCCCACCACCAGTTCGGCGAGATGTCCCGCGGGCGACTCCGCCGACGGATCGAGCACGCGGATACGTTCGCCAAGTGGATACGCCGCCATCGCCAACATGCGGCCAAGCTGACCCGCGCCAATGATACCAATCATGCGGGGCCAGCCCGACGCGGATCCGGTTGGCTCAAAACCTTCTTGGTCTGCTCAGCGCGAAACTCGTGCACCTTGCGGCGGATCTCCGGGTGGTCGCCGCCCAGGATCGCTGCCGCCAACAACGCGGCATTGATCGCGCCGGCCTTGCCGATGGCGAGCGTGCCGACCGGGATACCGGCAGGCATCTGCACGATCGACAACAACGAGTCCATACCCTTGAGCGTCTTGCTCTCGACCGGTACGCCGAGCACCGGCAGAGCGGTCTTCGCTGCGCACATACCGGGCAGGTGCGCGGCGCCGCCAGCGCCAGCGATGATCACGCGCAAGCCACGCGACTCGGCCGAGCCGGCGTACTCCATCAGCAGGTCGGGGGTGCGGTGCGCCGAAACCACCTGGACCTCATGCGGTACACCGAGCTGCGTCAGCGTGGTCGCCGCGTGCTCCATAGTCTCCCAGTCTGAGGTCGAACCCATGATGATGCCGACCAGCGCTGTCATCGCTCCTCCGTTGGAAGCGCGCACGATCCGGGCTCAGGCAGGCTGGTCCAGTGCCGACCTGGGCGACGTCGGGCCACGGTTTCCGCCCAGGCGTGTGCCTCAGCCGTAGAAGTGGATGCGCCCGCGAACCAGCGGCGGCAGCCGTCGTTGATCATACTCATATCAGCCCCCTCCGTCCTGGGAGTCCACCATGCGTTTAGTCCTCGTTATCGCCCTGGTGATCTGCACGCTCTCCCAACCGTTGCCGGCATGCATCAACGACTCGGCGACCAAGGCTGACGAACAGCAGTTCGCGAGCGGTTATGCCAGTGCACGGGCGCGACGTGCAGAAATGAACACGTTCCATCCCGGCATGCTGCTGTTGGTGCTCCCCAGCCTGGCGTTGCTGGGCGTCGGATTCTTCTGGTTACGGCAGGAGCGCCTGATGGCAGCCAAACGGCAGCAGCGGCTGTTCCGTCAGCCCGAGGAGTGAGCGATGGACCTCGTCCAGCGAGGCCTTCGTCTGCTGGCGATCATCGTGGTGGTGATCGTCGGCGTCGGTTTTGTCGTGCCGGTAGTGACCATCTGGCTCAATGCAGGTCGGTCGCCATCCCAGCCAGGACGCTACGAACTGCTACCCGCTCCGTGGCTCGTGCCGAAGCAGGCCGGCGGAACCGCCCTACGCTTGGCGATGATCCACGATGTCCTGCACGAACGTTTCTATCTCCACGGACCGGCATGGTTCCACCATCGGCATCAGCAGGTCGAGCGTGAACTCGCGACCTATGACGATGGAGCCAAGGCGAAGGATGCGCGTTACTTCACGCTCCTTGATGATCTCGCGGTGGATTTTGATCGCTTGGGCAAGGCGAGCGAGGGCATCCCCATCCTGCGCCGCAAACTCGATCTTGAACAGCCGCTGGGCGCCGACGGCAAACGTCCCGCACCAGAAGCGAAGTTCTACACCACCTACGCCAATCTGGGAACGTTGCTCGCCCATCACCATCTGAAAGGGGCCTTGGCCAAGGATCCGGATGCGCTCGCTGGTCTACGTGAAGGCTTGGCCTTCATCGAGCAGTCCGTCGCCGTCAATCCAGATGCGCACTTCGGACGTGAACGCTGGCAGGTGGTGACGCTGCGGTATCTGCTGCGCGCCAGTGAGAATCCGAAGTTCCTGACCACCAGCGACCTCATGGGCGTTGGCTGGAATGCCAGCAACCCGACACCGTTTCGCGGCGGCTATCCTTACGCGATCCTGGAACAGTTCCGGGATGATGAAGCGTTCCGTCATCGGCTGGTGAGTGGCCCGCGAGAACCCCTCGATGCAGACCTGATTGGAAGCATCCGCGATTCGATCCCGGTCGTCATGACCTCCGACCAGGAATGGATGAAACAATGTGGGCAAGATCTGCGACTGCCTTTCACGTTCGACGAACCTGCGTTGGCCTTTGTCGGCATCTGGACCCTGGGCAGCGGAGCCAACCCGCATTTTGCCTTGGCATTGGCTCACCTCATGGACGGCCTCGGTCAACGCGCGATCGCCTGGAACGCCTATGAGCGGACCAGTGAACTGGCAGGAAAGTTTTGGTCTGATCCGGCGGTCCAGCAGGAGTTGGTCACCTACTGCCGTGATCGTCAGTCAGTGCTGGAGCGCCTCATGACGGTTTCCGCTGACACCCTGCGCAAGCAGCATCACGCAGAGCTGGCGTACGGTCGTGCGGAACAGGCCGCCTACCAGGCTTACGAAGCAGAACAGATCACGGCCGGCAAGAATCCGTCAGATGCCCGCTTCTATGATGCTTTCTTTCAGGGTCGCCCACCTATCGCCAGCGATCCCGGCGAAGCCGACACCATCGTACGCGAACTGCCGATGAGTGGCTTTGATCTCATTCTGGTGCTGCAAGCGGTGCTCTGCGCCGTCCTCACCGGACTGATGCTCCTGCGGATCTTCAGCCTGAAGAAGCAATTGGCGTCGTGACGCGCGGCTTCTTGCGCAGCTCGACATTTCCGAGCTGCCCACACGCCGCCATGATCGACCGGCCCTTGGTGATGCGCCGACGCACCGGCAGACCGTCTTCACGCAACCAGCCGATGAAGCGGACGATTTCTTCTTCTTCAGGAGCGCGCGTGAGCGGGGCGTTGCCAGGATTGTAGGGAATCAAATTCACCAGCACGCGACCGAGTGGTTTACAGAACGCCGCCACATCGGCCGCGTCCTGGCGCGCATCGTTCATCCCGGGCATCAGACAGTAGTTCACGCCGAGGGTGAAGTTCTTGCGCTGGGGATACGCGGCGAGGATTCGCTGCAGTTCGGCGAGCGGCGTCTTGCGGTTGACCGGCATCACGCGCGAACGGGCTTCGTCGTTCGCGGCGTTGAGGCTGATCGATAGATTCAGGCGTTTCCAATTGAGCGCAGCTAGCTTACTCAGACCTTCGGCGTGACCAGCGGTGCAGATGGTGATGCGTTCCTGGCTGTAGTGCAGGCCGCGTTTGTCGGTCAGCACTTTCAGCGCCTGGATGACGTGGTCCGCGTTGTCGAGCGCCTCGCCCATGCCCATGAACACCAAGTTGCGCACCGGCCAGCCGAGCTTCGCGCGCACGGTCACCACTTCGCTGACGATCTCTGCCGCAGTGAGGTGACGGATCAGGCCCATGCGGCCGGTCTCGCAGAAGGTGCAGCCCATCTTGCAGCCGACCTGGGATGACAAACACAGGGTGTAATCGGCGTCATTGCCAGCGTCCGGAAGTCCGGAAGTCCGGAAGTCCGGAAGTCTCGTAGTCGTCGGTCCATTCCCCACGCTACCGTCACTATCGCACACGGATCCCGCAGGACTTCCGGACTT
>JANPLC010000489.1:0-27388 GCA_031426335.1 Planctomycetota bacterium | reverse complement strand
TACCACACCAGGGCGGACGAACGCTCGCCGATCACGCTGGAGACCATCCGCGCGGTGGCCGAGACCGGCGTCGAACGTATTTCCACCGGCGCGCTGACGCATTCGGTGCGGGCACTCGATCTGTCGATGCGCACCGCGATCATCGTCAACGGATAAGCGATGACCTCCTCATGGATCAGCCGGCCAGGTCCGGCCATCACGCCGATGCAGGCCTTGGCGCGCATCGCCAGCGCGCGTGAAATCGCCTGCCTGATCGGCGAGCGTTCGTCCGCCCTGGTGTGGTACCACGACAGCGTGCCGCTGCCGAGCGAACCCGGCCTGACGCCGGAAATTTTTCTACGCGGACTGGGACGCATGGGTGAAGGCATCGTGCGCATGCGCCAGATGCCGCTGCCGGCGATGGATGAGGCCTGGGGCCGCACCTGGGGCGAGGTCCCCGCCGAGGCCGCCTTCATCCAGCTCGACTACGAATTCCCACGAGTGATGCCGCGCGTGGTATTCGCGCCGCAGGTGGTGCGCTGGGACGCAAACGGAGTGTGCTCGTTACACGGCACCGACGACGCTGCACTGCGAACGATGGCCGACGAACTCGACCGCAGTGCACCGCCACCGCTGCCGGTCGCGCTCGCCGTAGCGCTGACGCCGGACTGGGATGGCGACGGTCATTGCGAACGCGTCGAACGCATCCGCGACTGGATCGCTGCCGGCGACTGCTACCAGGCAAACCTCGCGGTGCCATTCCGCGCACAGCTCAAACCCGGTCGCCACCGTGACCTCGCCGCGTTCCAACAACTCATGGCCGCAAGCCCTGCGCCGTTCGCTGGTTTCTTCCGGACCCCAGGCCGCCCGAGCGTTATCAGCCACAGTCCGGAATGTTTCCTCGCGCAGCGTGGTCGCAGCCTTGTCAGCGTGCCGATCAAAGGCACCCGTCGTCGCGAACTCGGCCGCGAAGAAGCGGTGCGCGCCGAACTGGCGAGCGCGCCGAAGGACGCTGCAGAGTTGGCGATGATTGTCGATCTGGTGCGCAACGACCTCGGCCGCATTGCCGTGCCAGGATCAGTGCGCGTTGCCGACGCCGGACACCTCATTGATCTGCCGTACGTGCACCACCGCGCCGCGCGCATCGAAGCGACCATGCGCGACGGCTTGACCCTGGCCGATGCGGTACAGGCGGCGTTTCCCGCTGGCTCCATCACCGGTGCGCCGAAGCTGCGCGCCATGCAGATCCTGCGCGAACTAGAAGGCACGCCGCGCGGCGCCTACTGTGGCGCGTTTGGCTGGCTCGGCGCGCACGGCGGCGATCTCGCGGTGGCGATCCGCACCGCCTGCATCAGCGGCGACGACCTGACGTTCCATGCCGGCGGCGGCATCGTGTGGGACTCTGATCCCGCTTCCGAATGGGATGAAGTGCAAGCCAAGGTCAGCGGCTTCGCGCGGGCGATGGGAGCAGTGGGATGATGAGGAAAAAGGTCCGGAAGTCCGGAGGTCCGGAAGTCCGGAAGTCTACCAATCCGTACACCAACGTGCTCGCCGAAGGTTTCATGCGCTCAACGACCCCCGGGACCGCCGGTTTTCAACCGGCGAAACCACGCTGGTACACTGTCGCCGCCCTTGCCCTGCTGTTGACCGGATGTGGTGACCAACCCCGCACCTCCGCCACGGTCTCCACCAAACCGACCACACCCACTGCCACCACCAGCAAGCGTCCCACCAGCCACAACGAAGACGAAAACGCCCGCTGGGTGATCTTCGGCTCCGAGGTCAAAGGCCCATCACCTGCGTCGCTGGCGGAAGCGCAGGCGATGGACGACATCCGCGGCCTGATGGATGATGGGCTGTACGACCAAGCACGAACGCGACTGACCGAACTGCTCGACTCCGGATGTTTGCATCCGCAAGCGTTCCTGCTGCGCGCGCAGCTGCACTACCAGCAGGGCGAACTGGAACAGACCATCCCATGGTGCAACCGCGCGCTGGAAACCAGCAGCTGGTGGATCGAACCACGCCTGTTGTTGGCGCAGAGCTACATCCGACTCAAACGCTTAGGCGCGGCCGAGAACGTGCTGAACGATCTCGACCGCCTCGCGCCAAAATTGCCGTGGGGCCCGTATGGCACCGGCAGCATCGCGGCGATGCGCGGCGACTTTCCCCGCGCCACCACGCTCATCGACGAGGCGCTGCGGCGAGATCCCGACCACGTCTCCAGCCTGCGCCTGCGCGCGCGCCTGGCGGCGATGAACAAGGAACCGGAATTGGAGGAGCGCCTGCTCGGCCGCTACCTTGCGCAGGTGCCGGACTCGCAGGGCGCCTACCAACGCCTGGGCGAACTCGCCCTCGCCGCCAACCGCCTGGAAGACGCCCGCCGCGCGTTCCTGCAATCCTACGAACTGCGCCCGCTGCCGGCCACCGCCCGCCACCTCGCCGAACTCGCCCAGCGCCGCGGCGACACCGCCGAGGCCCAGGAATGGCAGGAACGCGCCGGCACCACCGGCAAAACCACCACGAAGCCGATGCCTGACGAGCAGTGACAGCTCGCCGCGCACTCAGGTGCGTGGTGCGAGGTGCAAAGATGCGCGGGCAAACATCCACTCAGCACAGTCGGATCCCGCTCCCAGGGGTGCCCCGGCCCGACACTTGACCATCGGGGTCCGGACTCATGATCCCGCCCCTCACAACTAGACCTACTGGGGTGTCGTCTAACGGTAGGACTGCAGACTCTGACTCTGCCTGTCGGGGTTCGAATCCCTGCACCCCAACCACTCCCGACCAGCGTCCGAACCCTCGGCGCTGGTCGTTTTGTTTCCGGGTCGAAGGTTCGCACTGCGACCGACTCCTAATGGCCAGAAGACCAGTCGCATGGGCCTATCTAGTCCAATATGGGCTTCTGCCAGGAAACTGCCCAAGATCTGCTGACGGACCTCTGGGGCCAGATTGATGAGCTTGGTGCGGATCTGATCCAACATCATTTGGGCATTGGTGGCAATCATGTTGGCGTGGGCGATCTCGGCATCGCATCCGGCAATGTCTCGTTCCAGCCGGTCGACGGACAATTGCAGTTCACCGACCTTCTCTGCGACCGCCTTCCCAGGGGCATCCCCAGCCGCCACGAGGTCAATCAAACGATCCAGGCGCTGACGGAGAGCATCGCGTTCCATCACCAACTTCGTTTTGCGCCCCTGGGATGGTTCCAGGGCTTCCTGCTGTCGGCGCATCTCCTCTTCCAAAACAGACAACAAGTCGCCTTCGCCCTGTACCGACTTCACCAAGGATTCGACCACCGCGTTTTCCCAAACAGCGGCGGATAGGTCGGGCGCCTTACAATCCTTAGCCTTAAGTCGGCGGATGCAGCGCAGGTAATAGTGCGGTTTTCCGGCCTTTCCGTAGGCCACGCTTCCCGCCAGACCGACGAACAAGGCAACACGACCAGCAGCGATGAGGATCCCGCTGAGGATTTGATCACTGCGCCAACCGCGCCAGAAAGAGCTCCGCCTGCTGCTGAGGCTGCACCCGCCAGCGCAGGCCGCCCGCCGTTCGGATTTCGTCGCCGTGGTGGTCGCTTGGAAGAAGACCCCGATGAGGCCGACATCGTGCGCACCGTGCTCGATGCCTACGACTCCGGCCTGACCGACGACCGCATCATGGGCGAACTGATGGACGCTCATGGCGAATGGGTGCGCGAGCATTGGCAGCCAAAGGAGATTCCGAGACACGTCCGCCGCATCATCGAGAAGGCTGACTTCTACCGCCGGAAGCTGTCTTCGGAGGCACGATGAAGCCGCGTACTCCTTCCGAGGAACTGATCGCTCAAGCACTGGCGAATGCCTTGCGCGGCAACCTCGCGATTGGACCACTCGACGTGATGCGACTCGCGACCGCTGCGCGTGAGGTGGAACCGCATCGCATTGCAGGTCTGGCCCTAGAGCGCTGGGCTGCCACCGATCCGCGTGCCCGGGAACTCTTGCGTCACTTTGTTCTTGGTCCTTGATCGTTTGCCAGGAGCCAGCTACTTACCGACTCTTCAAACTCGGCCAACAGCCACAGCAGCACCATTTTGGGCTACGCATGAAGCACCTTTTCCTCGCCCTTGTGCTGTTTTCGGCGACCTCGTGCGTTAGCACGACAAGCAGAGTCGAAACCAAGGGCGCTTTGGAATTTCTAAACAATCACCCAGACGTTGTCAGGTCATACAACGAACAAACAACTTTCACGACCTACAAGTATAAACCGATTCGCTCATCGTCGACAATCACTGTTTACGCCTTCGAAAATAAATATTTCTGGTATACACTGAGCTATATGAGTGATGAACTGTTAACTATTTCTTATGAAGAGGAAGGGCTCGGTATAAATAGGGGAGTAAGTGGTTTTCGAGTCTCCGGTCCACTATCTCACTATCTATTGACTACGACGGAGAAGACAAATTGAAGGTTAGATGTCACATTTATGTTTAAGATGGCTCATCAATTCCATTTATTGAGGTCAGAGAGAGCCAGTACGATGATGACGACTGGAACCTAGAATGTACTGTAAAAATTCTGCCTAATGGCTTGTTTTGGATTTATGGAGCGGAGGAAAATCCCTGGGGATCAAAATAGCAACATGGTCAGTTGCGCGAGGGAACCAGCCACGCGATCTGGCTCCGACCCGCGCCGCTCACGGTTGCCTGCTGACCCTTTGACGATGTGGATGCCGTAGTCGCCCCCGGTTTCAGGCCCTGCTTGAAAACATGCAGGGTGACACCGGCCAGTGACGAACGGCGATCTCGGCGGGCAGACGATGGGGACATGATCCGAGCAAGCTACCTCCACGGCGCCTGATGCCAAGGGCGGTGCCGCGTGCCTGTGGATCTGTTTCACTCATCTGCACTGCGACGGTTTCCTGGTATTGTCGGCAATTGGTGGTGGGGCCGGCCCCGCATCATCGGTCGCATGCCGCTCGCCCTACCGCCACCTGCACACGTCTATCGCTCGACCCTGAGCCACGGTAAACGCGGGACCGCCGAGACGGTGGCGATCATGGCGCGACTTGCGATGGGTGGATGGGGCGCGCAGTCCGAACGCATCCGCGCCCTCGCGCTGGCCATTGTTCGTGACGCCGGCATCGCTGGGAAGAATTACCAAGCGGAAGTCCTGGCCGTCCATTGCTGGGTGCAGTCCACCATCCGCTACACGCGAGATCCGGTTGGTCAGGAGACGGTGCAGACACCTGAGCACACGGCGTTCGTCAACCAGGCCGGTGACTGCGATGATTTCAGCGTGCTTGAAGCGGCGTTGCTTGGCGCCCTTGGCCATCCCACGCGATTCATCACCATCGGCTATTCACCCAAAGCGTTCAGCCAGCAGATCGACGCCCTGATCCGTAAGCTGGAAGCCCTCGTAGATAAGTATCGAGTCACCTACGCTGACAACGCCCTCAGAATCCAACAAATTGAGGCAGAGCTCGCAGGCAAGATTGATGAACTCGTGGGTAACACGTTCGACATGAACGCTCTCGCTGCGCTTAAAGCCATTTTAGCTGGTGGTGATAAACATTCATCCATGGAAACACTAAAACCGGCGGCGATTCAAAAAATGTCCCCGCCGAATGTCGCCGGAATCCCGGAAATTCGCTTCAGAGGATTTACCAAACCCTGGGAAAACGCAAAGCTGAACAAGTATCTTGAAGTTTCTACTGAAATAAGTCGCGATGGCTCTTTCGGAAAAGAAGACGTTTTGTCTGTTTCCGGAAGCGCCGGTGTCGTTAACCAAATTGCTTTCCAGGGCAGGAGCTTTGCTGGCAAAAAGGTCGACAATTACGGTGTTGTACGAAATAGATTTGTTGTTTATACAAAATCATCACTTAAATCAAATCCGTATGGTATATTAAAGGCAAATAAATTGTCTCCAGGCATCGTTTCAGCGCTTTATGCGATATATAAACCAAGGGATATTTCCGATTCAGTATTTGTTCAAAGTTATTTTGAATTAGATTCTCGACTTAATTCATACCTAAGGCCGCTTGTCAACAAGGGCGCCAAAAACGATATGAAAGTCAGCGATGAAAATGCATTGCTGGGTCCGATAAACTTCCCCGAGAAGGAAGAGCAAAAGCAAATTGGAACGTATTTCAGCGAGCTAGATGAGCTTATCTCCAGGCACGCCACTCAGCTCGAAAAGTTCAAGAATATCAAGACCGCCTTCTTGGAAAAGATGTTTGTCTAAGCCACCCATGAGCGCCACACTCTAGCCATGAACACCTTCACCAAAGAAGCCGAATTTGAAGCTGCCGTGATGCACGAACTGCGCCAGCGCGGTTGGGGTGAAACTGAGGTCATAAAAAATCCAACCGAGGCGGACTTGCTGGTGAATTGGCAGCGCATCCTCTTTGAGAACAATCGCGGCAAGGATCGACTTAATGAGGTGCCTCTCACGGACAACTGGCGCGCGACGCTGAGGCCGCAGCGGCACGCATGGCCGAAGACGCTCGTGTCCTCAACCACGTCCGCGAACTGGTACGCTTCTTCAAAGAGGCCTGAAAGCAAAGCCAGGGAAGAAAGCCACTTGCCGCCGGCGATCAGCGCGCTGGGCTGCCGCTCACGGAGTCCGCCCATGTCGATCGTCAAAGTCGCCGCCTTCGCCGTTTCGCTTGATGGTTATGCCGCCGGTCCGCGTCAGGCACTCGAGCAGCCACTCGGCGTGCGCGGCATGGAACTGATGAGCTGGTTCTTCCCCACGCACACCTTCCGGAGCATGCACGGCGACGGCGGCGCGGGCGAGAAAGGCATCGACGACGGCATGGCCCAGGCCGCGATGGCGAACAACGGTGCGTGGATCCTGGGCCGCAACATGTTCGGCCCGGTGCGCGGCCCGTGGCCCGACGAGAACTGGAAGGGCTGGTGGGGCGACACGCCACCGTACCACGTCCCGGTGTTCGTGCTCACGCACCACGCGCGCAAGCCGCTCGAGATGAAGGGCGGCACCACCTTCCACTTCGTCACCGACGGCATCGATTCGGCGCTGCGCCAGGCGAAGGCCGCGGCGGGTTCCAAGGACGTGCGCGTCGGCGGTGGCACGGCGACGGTCCGTCAGTACCTGCAATCAGGGTCGATCGATGAGATGCACCTCGCGGTGTCGCCGGTGGTACTGGGCGAAGGCGAAAATCTCTTCGCGGGGATCAACCTGCCGCAGATGGGATTCTCGGTAGCGAAAACGGTGCGGGGGGAGAACGCGACGCACGTGGTGTTGAAGAAGGGCTAGGGAAGCTCGGAGATCGCCATGGTGAAGGACGTGCGCTCGAAGGAGGGATGAGCACGACTACGGATGGCCGCATCAACCCGCCCCTCACCAAGACGGGTGTCCACGCCGGGTTCATCTCCCCGCGGTCATAGCATACGCTGGATGCGACTGGGGGTTTCCTCGTCAGCGCTCGTCGCTAGCGTCACCGACCATGCGCACGCTCATCCTGGTCGGCTTGCTGATTTCGTATTTCGCTACGCACCTTGCTGCCGGTGACAGCAAGGAAGCCAAACCGGCGGATCCGCTGGTCGGGACGTGGCGCGGGTACTTGAGCCAGGACAACCAGGTCTGGCAGTTCATGGTGGTGATCCGCGGCAAAGGACCGTCGTTCAGCGGCAGCGCACTCGGCTGGCGAGGCCTACCGGAAGATCTCGGCCTGTCAGGCCGCGCGGGACCACAGCCCAAGGAATATCCGGCTGGATGCTCATATGGCGAAACGCTGCGCATCGAACGCGATGGCACCAAGGTCCTGGTGCAAGGTGCGGATCTCAAGAAATTGATCCAGGGTGCAGGCGATCTGCGGCCGGACGCTTTCGAGTTGACCGAGGTCGAACCGGGATTGCTGGTTGGCCAACTGGCCCGGACCAAAGATGGGAAAAGCATTCCCAGCCAAGTGCTGCTGTGCTCAGCCGCGCGCTGGGAAAAACCGTCGTTGCCGCCGCCCGCCGCTGGCGCCACCACGGCGATCACCTGCGTCGGCACGTCGTACCATTATCGCGTCTATTTGCCGAAGGCCTACGATCCGGCCAAGCCGATGCCGCTGGTCATGCATTTCAGCCCAAGCGGCAACGCCGCGCCCTTGTCGATCGAACTGGCTGAGGAATTCGGTTGGATCATGGTCGGCTTGACCGAAGCCAAGAACGGGCCGTGGGACCCCATCGGGCAGAATCGTGATGCGGCATTGATGGACCTGCGTCAGCGGCTGGCCGTCGATTGGCGGCGCGTGGTGTTTGCCGGCGACTCCGGCGGCGCACGCGCTTCGGCGCGCTCACAGGTGATGTTCCCCGACCTCTGCGCTGGCCTGTTGATGAGCATCGCCGGATACGAACAGGGCGAGCCGCCGGAAAAACGCGTCCCGGTATTCTTCATCACGGGGGACACCGACTTCAACCTCAAGGAGGTCCTCGCCTGCCACGAGCACTCGAAAGGCATGGGCCGGGATACCAAACTGATCCGTCACAACGGTGGGCACACCAATGGCGGCCCCAAGAACATCGAAGCCGCTCTGCGCTGGCTGCACGACCACTTGGGGCCGTATGGTGCCAAGGCTCCCGCGCCGGTGAAAAAACGCTGAGTGAGCCAAGGGAGCCTTCGCTCGGGAACGTCCAGGCATTCACCAAAAAACTTCACGACAAAATAACTTCGGCCTCACGCGTCCGCTGTTCGGCGACCACTGCGCGGCGAAGGGTCCGTCCTGCCGATTTGGCCAGGGCGTGCACCCGTTGACGGCTGATGCCGGCCTGTGCGGCGATCTGGGTGATGGGGATGCCCGCGTCGTACAGGCGCAGGATCTCGTCTCGCTCTAGGCGACTGCGGCTGGCGGAGCCATCGTGGAGGCCCGGGGACTGGGCACGTGGACGTCGTGTCGACAAGGTGGTGATTTGGCGGTTGGAGGTGCCCGCAAGCGCCGCGTCGCTGCGGGCTATCACCACGCGGTTGCCGGACGGCAGGTGCAGTTCGAGACGGGCATCAAGCGCCGCGAGCAAGCGTCTGAGCGGCATCAGGCGGCCATCGGCGGGCAAATTCAGCGCTTGGCTGGTCGCGTCGCTGCTGACGCCGGCAGAAAACGACAATTCATCGGCGGACAGATTCGAGGAGCGGGCAAGGGCTTGGATCGCCGCGCGCATGCCGGTGATTTCGCCGGCGAGCAGCACGGTCGTCATGCGGCGACGCGCGTCCTCGATGCTGGCGACGATGCGGGCTTCTTCGTTCGCGACATAACTGTGCGCGCGTTGTTCGCGTTCGGCGCGTTTCAGTTTGTCGTTCTGCGTGGTGATGGCGTTCAAGTAGTGGACGAAGCGGCGCTGACGCCACGTCCGGCGTTCACGTTCGCGCGCCTGCGATGCCACGGTGGGCACCTGGACCGACCATACGTCGGCACCGCGCACGATCACTACTTGTGCACGGAACCCGGCGATCAGGCGCAGCCAGGTGGTCGCTGCGGAGGTCTGCTCTCTACACCAGCGATCAGCAGCCAATGGGCTGATGCCGGCGGCGTGGCCGGCGGCGGTGACGGACCAGCCGCGTTGCAGGATGAGCCCGCGTAAGAGATCGGGCAGTGCCAGTGTCCGCATGGAGCGGGAATGTAGGGAGGTGAGCCGAGACTCCAGGGCGTTCACCCAAACTGTTGACATTGAAACTTTGTTTATACCGTGAGCCATCATGCTCGTGCTCGCCGTCGTCATTCCGCAGCCCTATCAAGCCAATCACCGGGAATTTCCAGGTGCATCGGGGGCCACTGCGACAGCCGAGATGAACGAGACCAGCGGATAGACCGCACTCCAACTCGACCTTCACAGCGGCCTCCGGGGAAATCCCCGGGGGCCGCTTTCGTTTCTGGCCACCCCTCAACCAGTCTTTCACAACTCTATACCTGTCGTTCAACATCTCCCCGACTAGCTCAGTGGCAGAGCATTCGTCTGATACGCGAAAGGCCCGTGGTTCGATTCCATGGTCGGGGACCATTTGTGGAGGCTGGGCATCGGTGGGCCCACGACGCTGTAGACGTCGCGCTTAGCCGCCAATGCAGGTTCAACTCCTGCCCTCCGCATTGTTTCTGCCAAGGGGCAGTTGCCCCCTGGCAGCGCGACTCCGGCGCTGACCCCCACATTTCTCTCGACGTAGCTCAGCTTGGCAGAGTGCCTGGTTCGGGTCCAGGAAGCGTGAGTTCAAATCTCACCGTCGAGACCATTTTCGGATCGTAGCTCAGTTTGGCAGAGCGCTGCGTTTGGGACGCAGAAGTCGCAGGTTCGAATCCTGCCGGTCCGACCATTTTCATGTGGACGTTGGTGTAGTGGCCAACATATCGGTCTGTGATGCCGAAGACGTGGGTTCGATTCCCATACGTCCACCCATTCAATCAGGGGTACTTCAATCGGTAGAAGGCCTGGCTCTGAACCAGGAAGTTCGTGGTTCGAGTCCACGTCCCTGAACCATACCCGCTCATGTCGGACAACGGCCAGTCCACCGGGCTTTCAACTCGGTAATCGTGGGTTCGATTCCCCGCATGAGCACCCTCTCTCGCATCGTCTAGTTGGCTTAAGATCCTGGAATCTCTCTCCGGGGACTGGTTCGAATCCAGCTGCGAGTATTGTTTCATAGAGGCTGTGCTCCGCATTCCATTCTCCTGTCGTCCAACGGTAGGACCCCGGCCTTTGAAGCCGGCGATCGTGGTCCGAATCCACGCGGGAGATCAATCCGTCTGGCTCGCTCAATGGCCGAGCATCCGGTTGAAGCCCGGACCATCGTGGTTCGATTCCACGGCCAGACACCAGTGTTTCATCATGTACACCTTGGCAGGTGACCCGAATGGTAAGGGACCCGGCTGTTAACCGGGCGGTGCGCGAGCACCATGTAGGTTCGAGTCCTACCCTGCCAGCTGTTTGCATCTGGCCTTTTCGCCTGCGGCGAAAACCCCGCTGCGCGGGGCGCCCGGCGTTGCCGGACGAACCAAGTTTGTAGTCAGGGGGTCTGCGACCCCCGACAACTCCCATCCGCTCCGCCTTCCCGGCTGCGCTCCAGGGCGGCGACGCTTTGCGTCGGCTGCGCTCCGCTCCTGCGGTGCTCGCCCTCCGGCGCTGCCCCCCTATTGCTTCAACGTCATTCCTTTTTCCCTCAACGTCACCGCGCGATGCCTCATCGTCTTATGCCGACTACGCTTTCGTCGATCTCGCAAACATGCT
Organism: Planctomycetota bacterium; assembly: GCA_031426335.1. Classification (GTDB taxonomy): domain Bacteria; phylum Planctomycetota; class UBA11346; order UBA11346; family UBA11346; genus BOG-1363. The sequence goes on along the minus strand of JANPLC010000489.1, from coordinate 16,212 downwards.
GTTGACATGGAATCATTACGGCGTAATAGATTGTCATCGCCGCGCACAGCGGCAGAAACCTCCTGTTCGCGCACTCCAACCACTCACGAGCCATGTCACCCCTCTCCACCCATCACATCAGAACGATGCCCACACGCTCGATAACGAACGTGGCTGGATCGTGGTGTGTCGGTTGCGAATTGCGTCCGTCGCTGATGGCGGCGAGCGCGAAACGAAGCGACCTAGGTGATAGCACCAACCTTACTTCTAATCTGCCGGGACCACCTGGATGATCTGACGCTCACGCGTTCGACCTTCTTGAAGACCCCGGCGGAACCCCGCCGGGGTCTTCGCGTTTCCGGCGGCTTTGAAAACTCCAGAACGTCGTTCATGTCTCACGGGACGGTCTCACGACCGTTCCTATCGCGGAGTACGATCAATCGGCAGACGGGGAGCCTCATAAGTTCCTGCGTGTGGGTTCGAACCCCACCTCCGCCATTCTTTTTTCCGGCCGCTGCAGCGCAGCAGAGTGCTTGCGCCCTCTTGCTGAGCAGCGGCCGGAACATGGGCCTGTAGTGCTAGCGGCAACACACCTGGTTTGCACCCAGGAGTCAGCGGTTCGATTCCGCTCGGGTCCAGTTCTTTCACTTGTGGGAGCGTTGCTCCCACAAGAACGCGCCTTCGGCGCTGCCCCCTCGTTTTCAGACTGCTGCAGGAGCGTTCGCGCTCTGACCAATGATCCGCCTTAAACCCGGTAGTTTCCCAATCTGAGCGCACCCAGGTAATGGACTGGTGCGTAACTGGCTTGAATCCGGGGCGTCGGCCTAGTGCCGATCAGCAGTCGTTTTTTCTGGTTCCATCGTCCAACGGCCAGGACCCTTGATTGTCGATCAAGTGATGGGAGTTCGATTCTCCCTGGAACCGCTTTTCACAGGTCTCGCTCGCCAAAGCGAGCAACTCCGCTTCGCGGAGCATCCGGCGTAGCTGGATGGACCTGCGGGTTTCATGTCAGGGGGTCTGACGACCCCCCGACAACGCGCCTGCGGCGCTGCCCCCCTTTTGATAATCATACGTTTCGTTCATCGACACCACGTCGGAGCCGCTCACCGTACCGCGGACGGGGCAGGCCGCAACCCTGCTGGCATGTGGTTGAACTCCACCTGACGTGTCCATTCGCAGCAGCACCGGAAACGGCCAACGTGCCACGGCAGACCGTTTCCATCTGAAGTATTGCTCAGGGGCCGCAAGCATTGGGGAGATGCACCTGACTTTTAATCAGGGGATCAAGGCTCGACTCCTTGGCGGCTCACGAGTTTTCATTTTGGCGCGGAAGCGGCAAACATGCGCGCGCAGACCCTTCCCGTTCGCCCCTCTTCTTCTGGGATGCAAGCATACGCGGCGATGCAGCCGGCTCTTAACCGGCAGAACTAGGTTCGAGTCCTAGGCGTCCCAAAATTTCATTCTCTCGCCACTGCCTCGGTGGCCTTCTCAGAGCAGGGGATCCACGTGACCGGTTGGACCGGCGCGGCGCAATGACAGCGCAGATCTCCCAGAGGCATTTTTACAGTGCTGGTCCAGTGGCCGGGCCCCGGTTTCCAAAACCGGTGAGTGGGGTTCGATTCCTCAGCGCTGTGCATCCCTGTGTCGTCCAGCGGCAGGACTGCACGCTGCCAGCGTGCGAACCCCAGTTCGAATCTGGGCACAGGGTCCACTTTTCTCATTTCTCATGATGCACCTTTATCTCCGTGCTTGGCCGATTGGTCGAGGCACCGGTTTTCCAAACCGGCGAAGCAGGTTCGATTCCTGCAGCACGGTCCATGCCCTCGTCATCTAACGGATAGGATACGAGACTACGAATCTCGTCACGGCGGTTCGAATCCTCCCGAGGGCGCCATCATTTATGCGGTCATCTGCTGCGGTCATCTAACGGATAGGATTCCGCTCTCCGAAGGCGGGCATGATGGTTCGAGTCCATCCCACAGCGCCACCTTGCGCCAACATCACCGATCGGGGTAGCTCAACCGGACAGAGCGGCCGGCTTCTACCCGGCAGGTTGTGGGATCGAAGCCCACCCCCGACGCCATTCCCACCGTCATGCCGGTGAGTTCACCGGAGATGGATCCGGATCGGTCTCATAAGCCGACTAGGCTGGTTCGATTCCAGCACTCACCACCAACCACCACTCACAAGGAGTTACCCCGTGTTCATTCCCATCCCCCTCCCCCGCGGCGTGTCGCTGCGCGACGCCAAGCGGCTCCGGTCCCACGCGGACTGGTATCTGCGCGAGGCCGCACGCCACGGTCCTGACTTTGGCTCCAAGCGATTCGCGCGGCAGCGCCGTCGTCGTTTGCGTTCGATACGCGTGGTCGCTCCCACGACCGCGCGTATCGGCTCCGTCTTATAAGCGGCAGAAACCGTAATCGGTCCATGCGAGTTCAAATCTCGTCGCGCGGACCATGCTGTCGTAGCTCAGTCGGCAGAGCGCCGCTTTCGTAAAGCGGAAGTCGCAGGTTCAACTCCTGTCGACAGCACCAGTTCATTCATGACCCCACCCTTTGAGGCCGTATGGCAAACCACGACGATCAACCCTGCTTTCGAAACCACCAGCAAACGCCGTAAGGGCTTCCCCTCGGAAACCCGCGTGAAGCGTGGCCTGCGCATCGTCCGGGGGTGCAAAAGACCTCAGCGAGAAACTCGGCCGCAATGATCCCTGTCCCTGCGGATCGTGGCTTCGCTTCAAGGACTGCTGCATGGACAGCGGTCGCTTCGATGGCTCGAACCGACATCACTTTTTTCAGAGACTAGACATCCACCTGGGCAACCGGGAACTCTGAGACCCGGTGGCGATCATCACCTGATCGCCACCGGGTGGATGCGATGTGACCGTGCAGACTGAAGTCTGCGGTCCCAAGTTTCATGCCCCTGTAGCTCAAGCGCAGAGCACCGGCTCTGTAACCCGGCGGTGGAGGTGCGACCCCTCCCGGGGGCTCTTTTTTCGGCGCCTAACTCAATGGCCAGAGTGTCTCTCCTACAAAGAGAAGGTTGCAGGTTCGAGTCCTGCGGTGCCGACCATTTTCATCATGCCCGTGTGGCTCAGCGGCAGAGCACTCCGTTGGTAACGGAGAGATCGGCTGGTTCGACTCCACCCATGGGCATTTTTCGTCCCGTCATCATGAACGCATTTCCCTGGAGGAATCATGTCGCGCTGTTTGGTGTTGAACGCCAGCTATGAGTACCTGTCGATCGCCGATCGTTGGATCGATGCGCTCACCTTGGTGCTGAGCAAAAAGGCAACGCCGATCGAGGAGTACCCCGAGGTCGTGCGCAGCCAACGTGAGGATTTCCGTCTGCCGGCCGTGGTAGTGATGAACCGCTACGTGAAAACCCGACGCAAGGTCCGCTTGTGGATCGTGCCGACGCGCAAACTGGTCTTCAGCCGTGACGGCTTCCGTTGCCAATACTGTGGCACCGGCGTCAGCATGAAGACCGGCACGCGCGACCACGTGCAACCGTTGTCGCGCGGTGGTCCGGATGTGCTGGCGAACGTCGTCACCGCGTGCCGTGACTGCAACGGCCGCAAGGACGATCGCACGCCGGATGAGGCCGGCATGAAACTGCTCAGCCAGCCACGGTCGTTGACCGAGTCGGAGAAGATCCAGTGCCTGCTGAAGACCTGCCGGACCAAGGAGCGGGATACGTGGGTGGAGTGCCTGACGCGCATTGGCGTTCGGCTTGGATGACGACTCCCCTCCTCTTCGGAAAACCGGGGAGGAGGGAAGCTTGAGATCCAGGGATTGAACACAGAGCACCAGAGCACCAGAGATGAAAGGAGAAACCACTGCCGCGCATTCCCTCTGGTCCTCTGGTGCTCTGTGTTCTATCGGTTACATGCGCTGGTGGTGGAACTGGCAGACATGGCGGGCTCAAACCCCGTCGACCGTCGTGGTCATTGCGGGTTCGAATCCCGCCCGGTGCAGCACGTGTGGGTGGAGGAATCGGCAGACTCGCCTGGGTGAGAACCAGGAGTGGCAAACGCCTAGTGTGGGTTCAAGTCCCACCCCGCACACCATCGTTTCAGCAGCGTCTCGGTTGCATGCGTGAGTAGAGGAACTGGCAGACTCGCCTGGCTCAGAACCAGGAGTGGCGCAAGCCTGATGTGGGTTCGACTCCCACCTCGCGCACCAACGTTTCGGAATGGAAGTGTGGCCGAATGGTAAGGCACCGCGCTGCTATCGCGGCGTCGCTGGAATCCCCAGGGACGTGCAGGTTCGAATCCTGCCGCTTCCGCCATCTGCTCTTTTCACGTCATCTCACGGAAGTGCTCCCTATTGGCGCGGGGACCGGTCTTGAAAACCGACGGGCGCTCACGGCGCTCTGGGGGTTCGACTCCCTCCGCTTCCGCCATCCTCCTCTGACATCTCTCGCTCTCCCACTTTCGCCCGCACCTGTTCGCTCCAACCTGGATCCATCGTGAGCCCTCCCGTCCTTCCTATCGGTACCCAGATCGTCACGCGCGCGGATCTGCCAGCGACGCCCGAACGTCCTGTCGTTCCGGCGGGGACCGTCGGCGTAATCGTCCGGGCACCAGCCGATGGCACCCATGCTTACCGCGTACGTTTTCCGGATGGCTTTGAAGCATCCTATCGCCGCGACGAAATGGTCCTGCTACGCACGTGGTTGGAACAAGGCATGAGCGCATCGGCAGTGCTCGCCGACCATGATCTGACGCAGCACGTGATCTACCGTTGTGTCATGGGCTCACGGGCCTTCGGCTTGGACGACGATGCCTCTGATACCGATCGACGCGGCTGCTACCTGCCGCCGGCAACTCTGCAGTGGTCGCTCTACGGCGTGCCGGAACAGATCGAAGACAACGGCAACGAAGAGGTCTATTGGGAACTGCAGAAGTTCCTCAACCTCGCGCTGAAGGCCAACCCGAACATCCTGGAATGCCTGTGGTCACCGCTGGTCGAGCACTGTGCACCGATCGCCCAGGAGCTGTTGGCCATCCGCAACTGTTTTCTCTCGCGGCTGATCTATCAGACCTACAACGGCTACGTCGCATCCCAGTTCAAGAAGTTGGAAACTGATCAACGCAATCATGGCGCGGTCAAACCGAAACACGCCATGCACTTGATTCGCCTGCTGCTGTCTGGCATCGGCGTGCTGGAAACTGGCGCGCTGGTGGTGCGGGTCGACGCGCACCGTGATCGGCTGCTGGCGATCAAACAGGGCGACACTGCCTGGGCTGAGGTTGATCGTTGGCGCCTCGAACTGCATCAGCGGTTCGAGAACGCCTTCGCCATTTCCCCGCTGCCGCAACATCCCGACTACCACACGGTGAACGACTACCTCATCAGGGCCCGCCGCTCGGCGGTAACGACATGACCAGCTACGATGCCAACTTCGATCCGGCGACACTCGACTCGCGCGTCCTGCGTGAAATCGCCCAGCAACCGCACCCGCTGGTATTCGTCACCATCAGCGGCGCGCACCTCTATGGCTTCCCGTCACCGGATTCCGACTTCGACCTGCGTGGCGTACACCTGCTGCTGGCTGACCGACTGCTGGGACTCGACGTGCGCGAGGAGACGCTGGAGATCTCCGCCGACCGCGATGGCCTGGAGGTCGACTTGGTGACGCACGAACTGCGCAAGTTCGTGCTGATGATGCTGAAGAAAAATGGATACGTGCTGGAGCAGCTCTACTCGCCGCTGGTGATCCGCACGTCGCCGCTCCATGCCGAACTGAAACGGCTCGGAGCAGGCTGCATCACCAAACACCACGTCCACCACTACAAGGGCTTCGCCCACACCCAGTGGGAACTCTTCCACAAGGAGCGTCCGCGCCGGGTGAAACCGTTGTTGTACGTCTATCGCGTGTTGTTGACCGGCATCCACCTGATGCGCAACGGACGCATCGAGTCCAACCTGCCGATCCTGAACGACGAGTACCGACTGCCGTACATCGCCGACCTCATCCAGCGCAAGGTTTCCACCAAGGAGAAGGCCACCATCGAGGACGCCGATCTGGTGCTGCATGAAGCGGAGTTCCATCGGCTGATGGCACGCATGGAGGCGGAATCTCTCGCCAGCGCGTTGCCGGATGAAGGATCCGCACGTGCGGAGCTGGATCGGCTGGTGATCAGTGCACGACTCGCGGCGCTGAGCGGCCCGCGGACGTGACCCGCATCCTGCTGCTCGGCGATTGCCATGCCGCCTGGCACCGTCTGCTCGATGGAGTGGCGAACGTCGTCGCACGCGACTCCATCGATTTGGCGATCCAGGTCGGAGATTTCGGTTTTTTCGGGCAGTACTCGCCGGCGCCGCTGGGCGGCGGCAGCGCCTACCGCTTCGCCGTTCCGCTCCATGTCATCGATGGCAACCACGAGGATCATGCGTGGTTGGCGAAACAGCGTCGCGCTGGCGTGCTCGACCGTTGGGCCACCGAGCAGAATCTCCACGTGATGCCGCGTGGCTCCGTGCTCCAGGTGGATGATGTCACCATCGGATTCTGCGGTGGCGCGCTCCACGCCGATCGTCGTCAGGAGGGCAGCATCGACCGCGGTACGACCAACTGGCTGACCCTGCGAGAGGCGAAGACCGCCGCTCAGGCCTTCTCACAGGCAAAGGTCGATCTGATCGTCACCCATTCCTGCCCCCACTCGCTGGGTGTCGGCATGAAGGGTAGCCCCTACCTGAGCGACACGGTGGAGCGCTACTGCACGCTCAAAGGGCACAACACCGGGCCGATCAATGATTGTGGTGAGCCCGGGTTGACGCACCTGTGGGGACACCTGACGCATCATCCGCGACTGTGGGCCTTCGGACACTTCCATGTCCACCATGACGTGGTGGTCGACCGCGTCCGCTTCCACTGTCTCGGTGCGATCGATGGCAGCGACGGACGCGTAGATCCCATCGGCTATGTCCTGGATACCGACACTTGGCGGATGCGTCCGGTGGCACTCACCTGAATTTTCGATTCGGTAACCCAACTAGGCGTTGAGCTCGATTTTTGCCCCTGTTCGGCACCGGATAGGCTGAACTTCCGCCGCAGACCAGGGCTTGGTACCGGCCCGTTCACACGCCAGGATTTCGCTCCTATCCTGGAGGGCCTATGATCCGTCGGTGTCTGTCTCTGCTTGCCTTTGTGGTCGCCTGGAACGCCAGCCTGCACGCCGGTGAAGCCACCGCGCTGCCTCGCAGTACGCCGGAAAAACAAGGCGTCGCCTCGTCTGCCGTTCTCGGTCTGATCGACGCTCTGGACCGCGACGTCGATGCAATGCATGGCTTTGTCATGCTGCGGCACGGCCACGTGGTCGCCGAGGGCTGGTGGAAACCGTACGACGCTGAGACGCCGCACCTGTTCTTCTCGCTGAGCAAGAGCTTCACCTCGACTGCGGTCGGCATCGCCATCGCTGAGGGCAAGCTGAGCCTGAACGACAGCGTGTTCGCCGCCTTCCCCGACGAGGCGCCGGCGGAGCCGTCAGCCAATCTGAAGGCCATGCGGCTGCGCGACCTGCTGCGCATGCAGGCGGGGCACGAGAAAGAATTGTCGTTCTGGAAGGATGCGGGCGGCGAGAACGGAGACTCGTGGACCAAGCGATTCCTTGCGCATCCGGTGACGTTCAAGCCTGGCACGCGTTTCCTCTACAACACGCCGGCAACCTTCATGGCCGGCGCGATGGTGCGCAAGGCGACGGGTGAGGACATCCTCGCTTACCTCACACCGCGCCTGTTCGATCCCATCGGCTTCAAGAATCCGACGTGGGTGAAGAATCCGCAGGGTATTTCGGTTGGCGGTTACGGTTTGATGGGCCGAACCGAAGACATCGCGCGTTTTGGTCAACTGCTCCTGCAGAAGGGCCAGTGGAACGGCAAGCAGCTGGTGCCGGCCGCGTGGGTCAATGAAGCGACTGCGCTCCAGACCAGCAACGGCAGCAATCCCACCAGCGATTGGGATCAGGGCTACGGTTACCAGTTCTGGCGCTGCCAACACGGTGCTTACCGCGGTGACGGTGCGTTCGGTCAGTACTGCATCGTCCTGCCGGAGCAGGACGCGGTGATCGCCATCACCTCCGGCATCTCCAACATGCAGGCGGTGCTCAATCTGATCTGGAGCAAGCTGCTGCCCACGTTTGGCAAGGAGGCCCTACCGGAGAACACCACGGCGACGCAGGCCCTCAACGCCAAACTCGCCACGCTGACTGTGCGCATGCCGGCGGGACAACCCATCTCACCCCGTGCGGCGGCAGTGTCCAAGCAGTGGTTTGCCCTGCCAGAGAACGAACGCGGCCTGAGTGCGCTCGCGCTCGATACCACCGCTGGAGCGACCGCGTTGTTGGTGCGCACCAAAGCCGGTGAAATCCGCACTCCTGTTGGCCTCGGCGCCTGGAGCACACCCGCGCCAGGTTTCGCCAATGGCCTCGAGCGCTTTCTCAGCGTGCCAGAGCATCCGCTGGTTTCTGCCAGCGGTGCCTGGACCGACGAAGACACCTTCACCATCCGCCTGACGTTGACACAAACGCCGTTCTCGTCACTGCTGACGCTGAAATTCGCCGCTCAGCAGGTGACGTTCACGAGCAAACACCACGTCGCCTTTGGAGCAGCGAGCGTGGCGGATCTGATCGGGAAGACCACTAACTGACGCCGGCTTTCGCGGCTCTCACCAGCACGCGCCCAAACGCTCAGCGCGCTTCCTGCGCTGCCGACAATCCAGGCTCCTGCGCTGCCACGCCCTTCTGGTAGGTGGAGTAGACGAACACCGGAATCTTCACTTTGCCGAGGTGATGCTGCACGAGCTTGAGGACGTCATCCCATTCTAGGCCGCCAACACCGGTGGCGAGGCGGGGCAGTGCCAAGCTGGTGATCTTCTCCTGCTCGATGCGCAGGTGCAGATCGCGCAGGCAGTGGTTGACGTTCTCTGCGGTGGCGCGGCCGGGATGGTCGTGGCTGCGCGAGGGATCTTGCGTCAGCAGGCAGAACACGCGGTGGTTGCCCACGCCGCCCCACATCCACACGGCGCCTGGTGTGGGATTGTTCTGGTGGCACCAATGGCGGAAGTCCTTCGACATCGATGGCCACTGCTCGCGCAACCCCAGAGCGAGGCCCTGGGTGAAGTGATCGTCGGGGCCAACCCCGTGAGCGATCGCCTGGGCCTTGGAGAGAAGAATGTCGCCGGTGACGTAGTGGAGCATGGGGTCCTCGTTGGTAAATAGGATAAGAAGGTCTTTTTATAGTCAACTGACCAGTTGAGGCTTCGGCTGGAGCCCGATGCATCCTGGGACTCGCCCGCTCTTCAACGCGCTCCGCCACGCGTCTGCTTGCTCACCTCACGGCGCCGTCATCCGTCCGATGCGATCGTAGCGATAACTACCGAGGTAGAGCATACCGTCATGCGTGACCACATTGGTGATCGGCGCAAAACCTCCGGCGGGATCATGGAGCGATTCGACCGGATGTCCGTCGCGATCAAGGCGAACGATCAGGCCATACTGCTGCGGTGCCGGCTGCATCCACCTGGGTAGGCGCAGCACCACGCGTTTGATCCACGGATGCGGATGCACGGAATCGAGCACCGCATCGCGTGGCGCTGGCATCGCCAGCCAGTAGCCGCCGTGGCCATCACGATTGATGCCATCGGGAAATCCCGGCAGATTATCTGCGACGATGTCGTCTTCTCCGCGGCGCGGACCAATGAGCCACAGTCGACGCACCCGATACGCGGCGGTCTCTACCACCAATACAGACGCACCGTCGTCAGCCACCACCACGCCATTCGCCCAGGCGAGCCCTGCAAGCAGCAGGCGCGTGCGCTTGGTTGCCGGATCCCAGGCGAACAAGCGCCCGTCATCACGGTGTTCGATCACCGCCGGCACATGCTGACTGACCGGTAAGTGCGACGAGACAGTGAAATACACCGTGCCGTCCGCGGCGACATCGACCTCGTTGGTGCAGGCGAAGGGCACGCCGTCGTAGCTGTTGACCAGTGGCGACATGGCACCGTCCGCGGCGATGCTGAGCAGTCCACGCTCTGCGTCGGCAACCAGCAGGTTACCGTGGACGTCGAAGATCAGACCCAGCGGCCGTCCACCGGTGGACGCAAGTTGTCCCAGTGCCGTACCATCAGCAGCAAACCGCAGGATACGTCCATCCGCCAAGCCCGTACAAAAACTGCCATCGGCTGAAAATGCGATGTCCTCTGGGCCTACGCCCACGGCACCCGTCGGCGAGGTGATCACCGTCAGCCGCTGATTGGTGGTAAAGATTCCGCTGAATCCCAGGTTGGGTTGCGGAGTCCAGGCCTGCGGATCGTAGGGAATCGGCCAGAACAGCAGCCATCCACACAGTAGCAGCAACCCGACCAATCCGCTCCACAGCAAGCGACGCCAACGCCGACGACGCCGCAATGGAGATGGTTGAACGACGAACATGGCCGCGCAGCACACGAAATGCTCGACGCATTGCAATTGCCGTAGACGCGCAGGCGAAGTGTTCAAACGCGGTCTGACCAAACTCGTCGACGGGTTAATGACCGCGCCGAAATCCTGATCAGGGCGCGAACGCGCGTTCCATCCGCGCGAGGATCTCGCGCAAACGCGCGCGCGGACAGCCGAAGTTGAGGCGGAACCAGCCGCGTCCAGCGAACAACTGTCCGTCCGAAACACCAAGGCCCGCGTCTTCGCAACGTTGCGTCGGATCATCGGCACCGGCACCACTCGCATCAATCCATCCCAGGTACGTCGCTTGCGGTGGATGCCAACGCAGTGCTGGCACGCGCGCAATGGTCTCTACGATCAGCGCACGATTCCCTCGCAAGTACGGGCCCAAGCGGTCGAGCCACGGTCCGCCATCGCGGTACGCGGCGACCGCCGCCGTCAGGCCAAACGTCGTCACGTGCGGCACCAGCCCGCGACCGGCATCTTTGAAACGGCGACGTAATTCCGGATCCACGATGATTGCCAAGGCACAGCCGAGCCCTGGGAGGTTCCAGGTCTTCGATGGCGCCAGCAGCGTGATGGTGCGCGCGGCCACCGTATCATTGAGCGCAGCGGTGGGGACGTGCGGTGTGGACGGTTCAATCACCAGATCGGCGTGGGCCTCGTCGCTGACCAGCACCAAATCATGACGTTGGCAGTGGTCAGCCAGACGCTGCAGCTCCGCGCGAGTGAACACCCGACCGGTGGGATTGTGTGGGGAACACAGCCACAGTGCCCGCGTGCGCGGAGTGGTGGCACGCTCCAGTGCATCCCAGTCGATGCGCCAACCCTCCGGCGTGTCAGCGAGCGCCACCGGTACCATGCGGCGTCCCTGATCGACCGGTGAGGACAGGAACGGCGGGTAGATCGGCGTCAACACCAGCACCTCATCGCCCACCTCACCGACGGCGCGCGCGGCAAGATTCAAGCCGACCACCATCCCAGGGATGGCGACCACATGCGCCGGATCAATGCGCCAACCGTGACGCGTGGCCAGATGGGCCGCGAGCACCTCCGGCAGTTCCGGCGGTACCAACGTGTAGCCGAACACGCCATGTGCGACGCGCGCACTCAGCGCATCGATGACCGGTTGCGGTGCGCGGAAATCCATATCCGCCACCCACGCCGGAACGACATCACGCCCGGCCCAGCGTTCCCATTTCTCGCTGCTGGTGTGCGTACGGTCGGGACAACTCGCGAACCACGGATCGTCAGTCATGATGCCATGCTGCTGCCGTCAGGCGCCAAGTCACCGTCATCCGGCGCGTGGATTCCGCGGTGCTGCTGCACGCCGATGAGTCATAAATTCGAAGGCGTTCGTGGCAGTTCGATGGTGAAGGTGGTCCCGACTCCCACGGCGCTGTCGCAGGCGATCTCTCCACCAAGCGAGCCGGTCACCAAGGTATAGACGATGCTGAGTCCAAGCCCGCTGCCACCCTGGCCGCGACGAGTGGTGAAGAACGGTTCGAACACATGCGCTCGGACGTTGTCGCTCATGCCCACCCCATCGTCCTGGAAGGTGATGCGCACCCGCCCACCAAGATCTTCCGCCGCCACGGAGATGGTACCGGAGCGGCCATCGGGAAACGCATGCGTGACCGCATTTTCCACCAGATTGGAGATCACCTGCATCAGCGCGCCTGGGCAGGTGTCGATGTTGATCGCTGTGGTCGGCCGCAGGCGCACGGTGTGCTGTTTCAGGAGCAGGCCGCTCAAGCTGGTCAGCACTTCCGCCAGGTAGGACGACAACTCAATGGTGCGGCGTTCGCCGGAAGCCTGGTCCGCGCTGACGCGCTTGAAGCTGCGCACCAGACGTGCGGCTTGCATCAGGTTGCTTTCCACCAGTTTTCCGGCCCGTTCTGCGTCGGTGATGAAGTGCTCCAGATCACTGCGCAGCACCTGGCCAGCACGTGCCGCAGCAGTCATCCGCGTCACCAACGTGACCAGGTGGGTGGCGGCGCCGAGCGCGACACCCACCGGGGTGTTGATCTCATGCGCCAGCCCGGCAACTAGGTGGCCGAGCGAGGCGAGTTTTTCGCGCTCCACCAAGGTGTCCTGCATCCGCCGTAAATGCTCAAGGGCGGATTCCAGTTCCTGGTTCTTGGTCGACAATTCGCGCGTGCGTTCGTCCACCTGGCGTGCAAGGTCGTCCTTCGCCTGTTGTACAGCGCGTAGCAATTCGTGATTAGCGGCGAAGACCTTGGTCACTTCGGCAAACCACGGTTGCCAGAATGCCGGCACCTGGATCTCCGCGGACGGTGCCACGGTGCCATGCGCCAAGGTCGAGAGGTACTGCACCAACCGCTGTGCCGGCAGGACAAATTCACGCCGGATCATTACCGCCGCGGTGATTAGCGCGCTGATCACGATGCACAGGCTGAGGACCAGCCATGGCAGCACGCCGACGAGCACATTGCCCCACAGGCGCCCCATCGGCTGCACCGCCAGCAAGCGCCAACCGGTCCCTGGGACTTCGGCTGCCATGGTCAGGTGCCCGTGGATGGTGCTGGGGGTGAGCACTGGCATCGCCATCACTTGCGGCGCAGTCAGATGCAGACCGTCGGGCAGCGCCTCCGCCAAATCGCTGATGCGTGCATCCGCCGAGGACACCCGTGGCCCAGACAGCACTTGGCCCTTGGCATTGCACAGCAAGAGCATGCCACCGGCATCGAACTCCACCGCCCGCAACATCCGGTTCAGTCCATCGATGGTGACATCGGCGGACACCGTACCAACGAAGGTGCTGCCGTCATAGACTGGCGCCGAACAGGTGACCATCAGTCCCAGACCAGCGCCATCGCGATACGCCGAGGTCCAGAATGCCTCACGATCCCGATTGGTCTGTGGTCCGGCGAGAACGAAGAACTCCTGCTTCAGCAAATCCGCATCGCTCCAGAACGCATAGTCCTGCGAGGGTCGCCACGGATGGATATGGATGAACCACGAGGTGGTCAGGTACGCCCAGGCGATCTCCGAGAGGTTGTTGCGGCCGATGCGGAACAGCGGATCGAGCGCCAGCGCCGCCGCGAGCTGCCGCCGCTGATCTGGCGAAAAGGTGGCCGGCTCTCCGACGCCGGTGCAGTTGGCCTGATCGAGTGGTTTCACCCCAGGCGACAGGCCATCGATGGCGAACTGTCCGGGAGCGACCACAGCAAGTTGCGACAGACGCGCTTCGCCACCGCTATCGCCACCGCGCAGCACCTCTTCGCTGCGCACCCGCATGGCATCGACCTGATGGAAGACCCCGGCGACGAATGGTTGGATGCGCAGCAAAGCGTCATCCAACGTGCGTACACTCTGGCGCTTGTTCGCCGTGAGCGCCTGTGAGATCTGCACCGCCGCCATGATGGTCATGCCCACCAACACCACCGCCAGTGCCACCAGAAAAATACGTCGGTGTCCCGACAGCAGGTCGATCACTTCTCGCGGAGCGACGGCCATTCAGGGTTTTGCCAGTCGTAGTGCTAGTTCGATGGCCGCGATGGTGCCACCACCCTCGCGATCACCCAGCGATAGGGTGCCGCCGATACGGTCGGTGATGCCTTTGACTATCGCCAATCCAAGGCCCAGGCCACCGTGACGACGGCGCATGCTGGCATCACCCAGCGCGAACGGCTGCAGCAGGCGTTCGCGATCGGCGGGCAGGCCGGGGCCACGATCGCGTACGCCAAAGCGCACCCGCAACGGATCGAGTCCCTGACCAACGACCTCGGCCACGATCTCCACCATACCGCGTGGGCTGAATTTCACCGCGTTGTCGGCCAGCAAGATCAGCGCCCGTTTGAGCGACTGGCCATCACCCACCAACTTCTGCGTCAACCTGGGGTCGGCATGCGCCTGGATGGTGATGTCGCGGAGCGATGCGGCAGAAGCCACCGCCAGAGCGGCGGCCTCCACCATTTCGCCAGCCGTGAAGAGGCACGCGCGTACCGGCCACGAACCGGTCTGGAGCGCGGCGGCATCAAGCAGGTCCTCGACCAGGCGCAGCATGTGCTGACCGCTGAGCGTGATGTCGGCCAGGCGCGGGCGACCTTCATAGAACACTGATTCCGTGAGCAGTTCGGCATTGCCGAGGATGCCTTCCAGCGGCGTGCGCAGTTCGTGGCTCAGCAGCACGAGGAATTCGTTCTTGGCCTTGGACGCCGACTGGGCCTCCAAGGCCAGCCGTTCCGCGCGTTCGCGTTCCTGCGCCAGTGCCACCAGATCGCGATACCCACGCAGGGCGGCGATCACCAAGGTCACCAGCTGCTGGGCACGCAGGTCAGTCTTGTTGCGGTAATCGTTGATATCGTACTGGAGGATGACGTTTTCTTCCGGCGCGAATCCCGGCTGTCCGGTGCGCAGGATGAGCCGCATGGTGCGATTGTTGAGGATCGTACGGATGTGCTGCACCAGCCGCAGGCCAGCGGACTCGTCCTCCATCACCACGTCGATCAACGCGACGGCGAAATTTTCATGACCATGTTCCGCCAGCACCCGCTGCGCCTCGACGGCCGAGGTGGCGAAATACATCGCTACCGGCCGCCGGTCGAACACCACGCCAGCCAAGACCATGTCGCTGAGATCCAGCACGCTTTGGTTGTCATCAACCACCAGAATCTTCCACGCCGGCCCCAGACGTTTCTCCGGCGGCGTCAGATCGTCGATGATGCGAAGCGGTTCGTCGGCGGGAGTAGCCATGAGTGGACGAGGATACCTTCAGAACGTCTACTGGTCCACCCTCCAGCTGAACCTTCATCCCCGCCCCACCACCTTCCTGAGCGCAAAACCGCACGGACGTGGTGTTCCGGCCATCGCTGGGTGAATGCCGACAGAGACGATCTACGTCAGGTCGCCTTGACAACAGGAGTCCAGCCCAATGATCCCGCGCCTCCTACATTCCTCGGTAGCTCAGTGGTAGAGCAGGTGACTGTTAATCATCTGGTCGGAGGTTCGAATCCTCCCCGGGGAGCCAAATCTAAGCCCCGTAAGCGAAGACGCTTACGGGGCTTTTTTTGATCTTATCGCAGGTCAACCTGGCGGTCCCGCTGGCGCAGGCGCGGAGCGGAACGCCGGCACCACCAGTTCCCACGGTCGGCGCAGCAGGTGCAGAAACACCCGCCAGTAGAGCGCGAGGATCAACCGGCCTGACAATCCCTGGGCGCGTAGCGCGGTCCACAACGACAGCGTGAAGCTGACGCCCAAGTTGAGCACGAACATGCAGGCGATGCCCGAGAGTGCGAGCACCAGCGCCTGACGCGACCACCAGTCGACGCCTTCAGAGGTGACGGCCAGGGCGAGCATGCCGGAGTTCAGCGTCACGTGGCGCACATCGAGCGGGATGCCCAGGAAGGCACCGATCTCGGGCGCGAGGCCGAGCATCATTCCCAGGCTGATGTTGGTACCCCAGCCGGCAATGTGGCGACGCACAAAGCGACTGACCGCAACCATGCGCTCGCGACCGAAACGCCGACCGAGCGGATGATCAGCGATGCCCTGCGGCACGCGGTGGTAGGCCGACCAGTTGTCGACCCAGCCACCGATGAGGCTCGATGACCACAAGATCACGCCGGTGAAGGCGGCATAGATGATGGTGAGGCTGTCCAACGGACTGAGATCGGTGAGCAGCTTGTTTGCCTTCTCCACCGACAGAAAAGAATGACCGTTTATCGCGTGCCATACCTGGTTGAACACCACGCACCCGAGCGAGACCGCCGTCACGTTGGCTACTGCAGCGGCTACCTGCGAGCCGACAATTCCGAGCGCAGTGCCCG
>JANPLC010000488.1:0-3519 GCA_031426335.1 Planctomycetota bacterium | reverse complement strand
GGCTTTTCATTTCCAACGGCTAGCGAGATCAGACGCCTGGGTAGCCTGGATCTGATGGATCGCGTCGAGCACCACCATTCCTGCGGTGATAAGACCGGCGGCAAGATGGTCGATTACACCGCCGACATCACCCCAGGCATGGTGGTGCTCGACGCGATCCATCAGATCCAGGCGACCCAGGCGTCGGATCTCGCTTGCCGTTGGAACTGCAAAGCCGGCAAGTGCGGCTCGTGCTCCGCGGAGATCAACGGCAAGCCGCGCCTGATGTGCCTGACGCGCATGGAAGCGTTGCCCGAGGGCGACGTCACCGTCCAGCCTATGAAGTCGTTCCCCAACATCCGCGACCTCGTCGTCGACGTGTCGTGGAACTACACGGTGAACAAGAAGATCACCAAGTTCACCCCGGCGAAACCAGGCACCAGATTCGTCGCCGAGGACGGCACCTTCCGCATGCAGCAGCGCGACGTCGAGCGCACGCAAGAGATGCGCAAGTGCATCGAGTGCTTTCTCTGCCAGAACACCTGCCACGTCATCCGCGATCACGAGAAACACGAGGTTTTCGCCGGCCCGCGTTTCTTCGCCCGCGCCGCATCGCTCGAAATGCACCCGGTGGACGTCGCTGATCGCGAGCCGTTCCTCAAACACGAAGGCGGCATCGGCTTCTGCAACATCACCAAGTGCTGCACCGAAGTCTGCCCCGAACACATTACGCTCACCGACAACGCCATCATCCCGCTCAAGGAGCGCATCGCCGATCGTTACTACGATCCGGTGACCATGCTGTGGCGCTGGGTGACCGGCGCCAAAGACGGCTGACACCCGAGAAAACCCAGGTCCTTGGGTTGGCCGCTGGTGGCCGGTCCATCCCTCATGACCCGTGGCTTCGGCCACGGGTCATTCGTTTGGTGGTCTTGGAACCACCCACCCTGCCCCAGATTGGGTCGTTTGGTATCAATCACTCGTGGCAAAGGATACCCAGGTCCTTGGTTTCTTAGGTGCTCAATGCGGATGCCACGGTACACCACCCAGCCAATCTCCCCATGACCGGCCTCGTCTCCATCCTCAATCAGCAGTTGGCCGAAGCACAGGCTCAGGGCGATTTGCCCAGGCAGGTCGCCCTGGCCGTGTCGTTGCTCAAGGAGCGCGTCAGCGACGGCGGGCGCATTCTCGCGACCATCAGCGGTGCCTGCGCGGAGTTGGCGGCACAGAATGATCCTGACGATCTCACAGCTGCCCTGGGCTGGTTTCAGACCTGGTATCGCCATACCCGTGCCGCCGAAGCCAAGGCCGGCATGGAGGCGCTGCAGGAACGCATCATCCGCGTGGAGGATGCGCAACGCGTACTGCGTGATGCCATCACCGCCCGCGATGCGACGACCCTGCGCACGGCGCTTGCCGGCTTCGCCGACAACAGCGACCGCCTGGCACAGACCCAGGCGCTGCTGAGCGAAGCGCAAACCCTGCTCGATGACTTGGTGAGCGCCGCCCGCCGCTCGTGGAGCGAACGGATCACTCGTTCTCGCGCGGTGCGCGAGCGTCTGTTGGCGGCGATCCCCGCGCGACTCGACCTGGCGATGGCGGCCTACCAAGAACTGCTGACCCTTGATCCGACGACCGCCGACGATCCCGAACTGGCAGACCTCAGCGAGCGGGCAGAGCAGGCGCGCAACCGCCATCGCTTGCTGGAAGACGCGCTGCGGGGACGCGCGCTGCAACCGCTCGAACAGGCACGTGAAGCGGTGGCGGCCTCTGCCGATCGCATGAGCGACGCGCCGCTGCTACTAGATCGCGCCTTGGTGGCGGTTGGCGAACGACGCGCCCAACTCGAGCACCTGCATGGCGAATTGGCCGGTCTCGATCGCACGCGTCTCGACCTGCTGGTGCCGGTGCTGGACGAACTTGCGGCGCTCGATCCGGGCGGTCCGGCCGCGGCATCCGTGGCGGGAGACCGGCAGCGCTTGGCCGCCGTCGAAGCGTGGCACAAAACCATCCGCACGGCCGATGAAGCCGACCTCGATGATCTCACCACGGCAGTCGATTCGTTGTCGTCCTCCAGCGAACGGTTGGCTGACAGTGCTACGCTGATTGTGCGCGGTCGTGTGGTGCTACGCCAGCGCACGGCGGAACTCGCTGCCCGGCGGCGGATGAAGATGCTGGCCGTGGCAGCCGGTATCGCCGTGCTCCTTGGTGGCGTCGTGCTGGTGCTGCGTGACCAGCGTGGATTTACGGCCATCACCGAGGCTGGGGATCCGGTCGTCGCTTTGGCGGCGGCGGAACGTTACCGCGACAGCTGGCATCTGTTCCATCATGCCGCTGCCGAACAAGAGATCGTCCGCTTGCAGGACGAGGTCATGAGCGCTCGCCTGAGCGCCCTCGCGGCAATGGCTGATCCGGCGGAGCGCTTGCTGCGCATTGACGCCATGCTCGCCGGACTGGTCGCTGCACGACGCGAGGACCTGGTGGCGCTGCGTGACCGCACGCGCTTGGAACTCGACGACCGCGCATTCGCCGCCGCCACCAGCATCAGCGACCCGACCGCTCGCATCGCCGCATTGACTGCCTACGCCGCCGGCGTTGGTGATGCCAAACGGGCCCAGGCAGCGCGCGACGCCATCGTGGTGGTCGAACGGGAACGTGAGACCTCGCTGTGGGCTGCGGTGTTGGCGACCAGGGAGCCCACCGCACGACTGGCGGCGATTGCGGCGTACTTGGCGCTTCCCGCGCCGCTGAAGGTGGCTGACGCCGAGCGCTTGCGCGACCAGGCGCGCAGTGAACTGCAACGGGCCGAACAACGAGCGGCTGATGACGCCGCTTGGGCCAAGGTGACCGCGGTCGAGGATCCGGCGGCAGGCGTCGTCGCGCTCGAGGCCTACCTCGCTGGCCCGGATCCCGCGCATACTTCCGAAGCCCGTGAGCGCCTCAAACGCCTGCTGGTGAAACGTGATGAGGCCGCGTGGAACCTCGCCAAGGTTGACGGCACACCGCACGAGCGCCTGCAACGTCTGCGTGGCTACCTTGCCGGACCGCTGCCCCGTGCGCACGAAGTCGAGGCCCAGCAGGGCGTCGCCGTGACGGTGTGGGCGCTTGCCCGTGCGCCGAGCGATCCGGCCGAACAACTGGCCTCGGTGCGCACTTACCTCGCGGATCCGTCCAACTCCGCCTTTCGCAGCGAGGCCGAGGAATTGGCGGAGGAACTGCCGCACGTCCTCGACCGCGCCGCGTGGGAACGCGCGCGGGCACCAAGCGAGCCCGCTGAGCGTATCGCGGCGATCCAGGCGTATCTCGCCAGCCCAGGGGAACACGACCATCAGCAGGACGCCTACGAAGAAATCGCGCGCACAGCCCGCCCACTGATCGATCGTGATCCGCAGCGGGTGAGCGACCTGCCGCGAGCGATCCTCGAACGCATTCCGGTGGCTGATCTCATCCGTCTTCCAGCGGAACATTTCGACCGGCTGCCACCGACCTTCCGGGCACGTCTGCCGGCGGCGTTGCCGTGGGCTTCGGCCACGGGCGTGG
>JANPLC010000487.1:0-2138 GCA_031426335.1 Planctomycetota bacterium | reverse complement strand
CGCGGCCGCCCTCGGCCGCACACGACACAACCGTACGTGGTCCGGTGACGTGAGTGCTCTCGAATCGTTCGCGTGGGCCGACGTCAATTCCTCAGTCGAACGCGTTGCATGCAAAGGCATGCGGCCGAGGGCGGCCGCGCTCCCGGCGGTCGTTACTGCGGCTTGGCGGCTTGTTCCATCAGCAACTTGAAGATCGCACTGTGGTCGAGCTGGTCGCCAAGCGTAACCGCGATCGCCTGGAACTGGTCGCGGGTTGCGTGCAGCAGCGGCAGGTCGAGGTGGCTTTCATCAGCCAGTGCGATCGCGGATTTCAAATCCTTGATCTGATTCTTCACCGTGCCGCCAGGCGTGAAATCACCGGCGAGCATGCGCGCACCGTGTTCCTGGAGGATGCGGCTGTCGGCAAAGCCACCGGTCAACGCCGTGCGTACCGCCGCAGGATCAGCGCCGGCGCGGGCCGCCAAGGTCAAGGCTTCAGCGACGGCCCCGAGCGTGACGCCGACGATCACCTGGTTCGCCAGTTTGGCGATCTGGCCGGCTCCCGACGGTCCCACGTGAGTCGGACGACCGAGTACCGATAGGATTGGTTTGGCGCGTTCGACATCCGCGGCGTTTCCACCGATCATGATCGCCAACGACGCCGCTGCGGCGCCGCGGGTACCGCCGGATACCGGCGCATCCAGATGCGCGACGCCGGTGCTCGCGAGCAGACGTGCATGCTCGCGGGCAATGTTCGGCGCGATCGAGCTGAGGTCGATCATCAACGCGTCACGTTGTAAGGCGGCAGCGACGCCCTGACGGACCAGCACATCACCGACTGCCAAGCCATCGGTCAGCGAGGTCATCAACACGTCGGCACTGGCCGCCAGTTCGCTCGCCGAATCGGCCCACGCTGCGCCCAGATCGAGCAATGGCTGGACCTTCTCTTGCGTGCGGTTCCACACCGTCAGCGGGAAACCCGCCTTCAGCAGGTTCCCCGCCATCCGCGAACCCATCAGGCCGGTGCCGATCCAGCCGATGCGCGCCATGGTCATGGCGCAACCTTGCCGTCGAGTTCATCCGCCACGAAGTCGGTGATGATCTGTTTGGCGTTCGCATCGGCGCGGAACCCGAGCGGCCCCGAGCGCTTGGTGCTGAAGCGCACTGGCCAGCCTTTGACGATGGCGACAATTTCCGCCTGAGGTGCGAACGACAACCGGGAGACGGCGGCTTTGCCACCAACCTCACCGAGTGCGCTGACCATCTCGGCCACGGTCATCGTCAGCCCTGGGAGCTGGATGGCGCGGGTGTGTCCGAGTGCCGTCGTCGTGAGCGACGCGGCATGGACGAAGCTGTCGACCACGCGGCGCACCGACAGCAGGCACACCGGGGTTTCCGGCGGCACCGGGCAGGTGTACGGCTTGCCCATCAGCGGTTCGCGCACTAGCGAACTGGCGAACGATGACGCCGCCAAGTTTGGTGCGCCTGGGCGCACGACGATGGTCGGCAGGCGCAAGCAACGACCGTCGACGAAACCCTTGCGGCTGAAATCGTCGACCAGGTATTCACCGACGACCTTTTGCATGCCGTAGGAGGTCTGCGGGAACAACGCGGTTTCCTCGCCGCACTCCGCCGGCAGCGGACCGCCGTAAACGGCGGCAGAGCTGGCTTTGATGAACAACGGTTTGCGCCCGGTCTTCCGACAGGCCTCCAGTAGGGCGAGCGTGCCATGCAGATTGACGGTCATGCCCAGGTCGAAGTCACGTTCGGCGGCGACACTCACCACGGCGGCGAGGTGGAACACGACATCGACATCAGAGATCAAGGAGGCGATCAGCATCGGGTCTGCCGCATTGCCCGCGACGATGCGGATGCGCGGATCATCCGTCAGGCCGGTCGCCGCGACCTGATCGAGCAGCGTCAGTTTAATGATCGGTTGCCGACCGTGTGCGGTAGCGAGGTGGTTGTCCGCCAGCAACCGCCGGGCGAGGCGCACGCCGATGAAACCAGCGCCACCAGTGATGAGGATATGCATGGTCGGATGTTCCTGCGTTGTCCTGAGTGCGGAGGGCAATCCCGTGCGGTGATGGTCGACCCGTGAGGTACGCTCCAACGGTCTTCGGGTTGAGTACCGTGGCACGGGCGTCTCGCCCGTGAGC
>JANPLC010000486.1:0-4468 GCA_031426335.1 Planctomycetota bacterium | reverse complement strand
CTGCACTCACGCCCGCGCCCCCAGGAGGTGCCCACCACCTACGGTGGCACAAGCCGCCCTCGTGACTACCTTCCCACCCACGATGCGAACGCTCCTGCTGCTCCTGTGCCTGCTGTCCGTGAACGCCGCGGAACCTTTCTCCCTCGCCAAGTTGACCGCTGCGGCCAAGGACGTGCAGACACTGCGCGTGACGTTCACGCAGGTGAAGCATTTGGCGATCCTTGATGAACCAGTGACCAGCCCAGGCGTCATCGAGATCAGCCGGCCACTGCGCGCCGTGCGTTGGGAGTACACCGGCAAGTCGGTGCTGCTATTCAAGGGCGGCCACCTGCGACGTTTCGGCGCGGAAGGAAAAGAGGAGACCATCACGGCCAAGGAACAGGGCGTGAACTCGGTGGTCAAACAGATGGAGGCCTTCATCGACGGCAATTGGACGGGCATGGATGAGATGTTCACCATCACGCCCGCCGCTGATGGCAGCGCGCAACTCGACTTCGCACCGAAGACGCCTGATTTGGCAAAGTACATCACCAGCCTGCGCATTCGTTGGCGCGCGGATCTGAGTGCGCCGGAGCATATGGAGTTGATTGCGGCGGGCGATGATCGCACTGATTTCCGCTTCGACGTGCCCGAGGTCGGGCTGGAACTGCCGGTAACACGGTTTGAAAAGCCATGAACGAACGGGTTACAGACCACAGGCTACAGACCACAGGCTACAGACCACAGATCGAGACGAGGACGTCCGCGCCAGTACCTGTGGTCTGTAGCCGGTAGCCTGTAGCCTCTAAAATCCGCAATGAACTCTCCGATCGCTCCCTCTCCCCAACGTCCCGCCTGGCACGTCTTCCTCCTCTGGTCCGTCATCGCCGTCGTTATCGGCGCATTGACCACCAAGGCGACCTTCTCTCCTGACCTGCGTGGCATGTTGCCGGCCAACGATCCGGCGTTCGTACGTGAGATGGATTTCTACGCGCGTCAGGGTGCGACGCGGGTGTTGGCGTTGGAGACCAGCGGCGAACTGCAAGCGAGCAAAGCAGTATTGACGCGCGCATTGGCGGAGCTTGCCCTCCTCGATGTCAAACCACTCGAAGCTGGCGGGCCGGCGTCCATCGTGCGCGCGGGCGAAATCATCCGCACCCACTTGCCCGCGCTGGCCACGCCGGAACTGCTGGCAGAAATCGAACCACAACTGGAGCCAGCTGCACTCGACGCCTACCTCAAGGCTTTCAAAGAACGCGCCCTGCGACCGGACGACAGCTTCACTGCCAGCGCCGCACGGCGTGATCTGCTCGCCCTGAGTGGTCGTTTAATGCAACCGCTGGTGCAAGGTCTGGGTGGTTCCGAACGTGACGGTGCGTTCATGCGCCACGCCGACGGTCATCTGCTAGTCGCGCTCGAAGTGCCATTCGATCCACAACTGATGTCGCGCACCGTGCCGTTGATGGATGTGGTCGATCGTTTGATGGCCGAGGCCAAAACTGAGGGTGTGACGTTGGAGGCGATCGGTTCGTACCGCCATTTTCGCGACAACCTGACCGCCGTGTACAGCGACCTGTCGAGCAGCATGCCGGTGGCGATCGTCCTGATCGCGCTCGTGTTGTTCTCGCTCATTCCCAACCTGCGCGCGTTGGCGGCGCTGCACGTCCCGGCACTGCTCGGCATGGCCGGTGGCGTGGCGGCAGTGACCGCACTCGGTTTGGAGGTGCCATTGCCGCTGCTCGGCTTCGCCGCTGGCATGCTCGGGGTGGCGGTCGACTACGGTCAACACGTCATCGCCGCGATCCGGGCCGGCGAAGGCGCGGCCATCTGGCGACCGCTGACCATCACCTGGGTAACCACCGCCTCGGCCTTCGCCGTGCTGGTCACCAGTAGCGTCCCAGGCATCCGTGTCGTCGGCATCATGATCATCGTCGGACTCGGTCTCGCGCTGCTGTCGGCGATCTTTCTGCTGCCACGCCTGACGCCCAAATTGCCGGATCGCGATCGCTGGCTGGTGGTGTCGGAACCGTTGTTGCGGCAGTGCCAACGCCGGCCGTGGATGAATTGGCTGATCGTCGGGGTGATAACCGCCGCGCTCGCACCTGGACTGCTGCGTCTGAGCTTCAACGACAACCTCAAGAGTTACGACGGCAGCCGGCCAGAGACGTGGCGCGCGCTCGAACAATTTCTCGCCCGCTGGGGCTCGTTGTCGTCGTCGGACTACCTGGTCAGCCACCATGCCGATCTCGGCACCGCGCTCGATCAGGTCGCGGCCGCCCGCGCCAGCATCGCGTATCCGGCGAGTGTGGTCGAACGCCTGATCCCAGGACCACAAGCGCAGGCGGCGAATCTCGCGGGCTGGAACATCTTCTGGGAACGCCACGCGGCCGCGTTCGCCACCAACCTGGCCATCGCGGCCAAGGCCAACGGCCTGCGTGTGCAGGCGTTCACCGACACCCTCGCGCTCTATCAGCCGGTGAAATCCGTGCCGCCGCTGACTTTTTCCACGTGGAAAGATTCCGCGGTCGAGAAGCTGGTCGGCAGCTACCTGCTGAAACTCGACGACGGCACGTGGCAAGTCGCGTCGCCGCTGCTCAAACTGAAAGCACCGGAAGTCGAACGCATTCACACGGTCCTGAACGACCGCAACGCCGACGCGCCGGTGTGGCTCGCCTGCCGCGAACACATCGGCCACACGCTGATCGACGTGGTCCGGCAGGACCTGACCTCGCGGTCGCTCCTCATCGTGCTAGTGGTGTTGCTGGTGGTGTCATTGATCGAACGCAACGTCCGCGCTGTGGTGGCGCAACTGCTGCCGCCAGCAGCGGCACTGCTTTGGACCTTCGGCGTGCTCGGCTGGATGGGCGTAAAACTGGATCCGTTCGCGGTGCTGGCGGCGGCCTTCATCGGCGGCATCGGCATCGACAGCGCCGTGTTCCTCACGCACAGCCCGCGGGCACGAACGTTGTCACCGGTACTGGTGGCGTCGTTCACCACCATCGTCGGCATGTTGTCGCTGCTGTCCGCTCAGCATCCAACGATCTATACGTTGGGGCGGACGCTGCTGATCGGCATGAGTTGTTGTCTGGTGGCGTGTTTGTTGATCACGCCAGCGGTGGCGCGTAAGGCAACCCATTCCAAGACCTGATCTTCAACGCTTTTCGACCACCGAACGGTAATCTGGCCGTCTGGTAGGAACCGACTCATAAAGGAATGGGTCGTCGATCTTCCACCAGTACTCCTGATACTCGGTCGGAGCGTGATGTTCATAGATTGCGACCGCTGCCAGCAGGTCTGTCGCGCTTTCACCTGCAAAATCCCATCCATTCTTCTCTGTCATGAATAACCCAGAGCGTTCGTCCTTCCAGACGCGATAACCCTTCCGTTGGAGAATCACCAATGCGGTGTTCTCGACGTTCGAATAGATGCTGAGCGCAGGCATACGGTTGCTCCTGTGAACGATTCTACTTTGGGGCCTTGATGAGCCACTGACCTCCCACTTGTTCCACCTCGCCACGCATCGCTGCGCGCACCAGCCACATATCGATCACCATCTGATTCAGCTCCTCCAAGGCGGTGAAGGCACGCAGGTAGCCCAGCAATTCCGGCGAGGTGAAACCGTCGTTGGCACCTCCAGCTTCGGCCACGAACACGCTGAAACGCCGGCGCGGATTGGTGAAGGTGTAACCGCCCTTGGCCGTGGCGTAGGTCCAGTCCTCGCCGGCGATGGACATGCTGCGCGCCAAACCTTCCGACAGATGCCGACGGCTGGCCTGGAAACCACTGTCCGGCTCGGCCACCTGCGCGGCGATCTCACGCTTCAGACGCAGGTAGGCGGCGATCTGGGACGTTTCGATCATGGGCGGTTTATAGGGCCGAGGGGCGCAGCGCCAAGGTGATGGACCTTGCCGAATGCGGAGCAGGACATTGGTGGCGTCGGCGGCCAACTGGTTAGGGTACCGCCATGACCCGCCTCATCACTTGGTGCCTGATCATCGCTGCGTTCGGGCTCGGCCTGGTCTGGATGATCAGCTCGGCGCGGGCCAACCCACGTGCGGTGCCGGCAGAGAAGTCCGCCGAGCCGACGACTCCGACGGAACCGGTCACACCCGCGCCGTCGCTCAGCGAACAGGCGGGTGCCGCCGCACGCTCCGCCGTAGACAAGGCCAAAGAAGTCGGTGCCCAGGTGGTTGAGAAGTCCGGCGAGATCGCCACCCAGGTCAGCGAAGCGACCAAGGAGGCCGCGACCAAGACCAGTGAGGTCGCCAGCGAAGCGGCGAAGCAGGCCAGCGAGGCGGCGAAACAAGCGACCGAGAAGGCCAAGCAGGCGGCCGGCGAGTTCACCGAGGGCTTCAACAAACCGGCGGAACCGGCGAAGCCGTAGGTCGGCTGCTGCGGGCAACTGGCCAGGAGAAGCAGGCCGCTGGTGGCACATACGATCCTGATGATGGCGATGGTTGGCAAAGGCATGCGGCCGAGGGCGGCCGCG
>JANPLC010000485.1:0-16138 GCA_031426335.1 Planctomycetota bacterium | reverse complement strand
CTTCCCGCTCGCCATCCTCTGCGGCATGGCCGCGGCCGCCCTGGTGACCGGCAACACGCTGGTGATGAAACCGGCGGAACAGACGCCAGCAATCGCGTCGCAGTTGATGGAGGCCTTGGCGAGCGCCGGATTCCCCTCCGGCGTTGCCAACCTGCTGCCCGGCGATGGCGAGGTGGTCGGCCGCGAACTAGTCGGGCATGCGCAGGTCTCTCTTATTGCCTTCACCGGCTCGGTCGCGGTGGGCCTAGCGATCAATGAACAGGCGGCCCGCAGCCGTACCAGCGAAGTCAAACGCGTGGTGTGCGAAATGGGCGGGAAAAACGCCATCATCATCGATGCCGATGCGGACCTCGACGAAGCTGTGCTCGGGGTCATGCACAGCGCGTTTGGTTTCCAGGGGCAGAAATGTTCTGCCTGTTCACGGGCGATCGTCATCGGTGATCAGCGCGCCTTCGTCGAACGGCTGATCCAGGCCACCGCCAGCCTCACCGTCGGCCCAGTCGATGATCCCTCATCCGCGATCGGCCCGGTGATCGATGGCGAGGCCAAGGAGCGCATCCGTGCGCGGATCGCCGAGGCCAGCAACACCGCTACGCTAGCTTATGCCGGCACGGTGCCGCCAGCCGTGGACGCCGCCGGTTCCTACGTCGCGCCGCACATTTTTACGCATGTTGATCCGGACTCGCCGTTGGCGCAGGAGGAAATTTTCGGGCCGGTTCTGGCGGTCATCGCGGCGCGCGACCTGGACGACGCCCTGCGCATCGCCAATGGCACCCGCTTCGCCCTGACTGGTGGGTTGTATTCACGCAGCCCAAGCGCCATCGAACGCGTCAGCCGCGAGTTCCGCGTCGGCAATCTTTACCTCAACCGCAAGACCACCGGGGCTCTGGTCGACGTGCAGCCGTTTGGTGGCTTCAAGCTGTCCGGCATCGGCTCGAAGGCCGGTGGACCGGACTACTTGTTGCAGTTCCTGGTGCCACGCTGCGTGAGCGAAAACACTTTGCGGCATGGGTTCACGCCGGATCTGTGATGATTTCCGTGCGGCGTGCGGCGTGCGGCGTTGGGAGGCTCAGGACGGCCAAAGCGCGAGTGCCGTGCGGCAATCGTCCAGGCTCGGCACCAGCGCGAGGCGGAACCAGCCGGCGCCGCCATCGCCAAAGAAGCCTCCTGGGCTGATCACCAAGCCGGCGTCTAGGCAACGCGCGGCGTAGGCGTCCGCATCGCCATCAGCGGGAACCTTGGCCCACAGGTAGAGGCCAGCCTGGCTCGGCAGGATCTCGATGCCCTTGGCGGCCAGGCCATCGACTAGCAGCTGGTATTTGGCGGCGAAGATGCGCCGCCGCTCGACGGCGTGCGCGTCGTCGTTCCACGCAGCGGCGGCGGCCTGTTCGATGAACGCCGGACTGCCGACGCCCATCGCTGCACGCCAGCCACGGTAGGCGGCGATCAGCGCGGCATCGCCGGCAACGAAACCGCTGCGGTAACCGGTCATCCCTGAGCGTTTCGAGCAGGAGTGGAACACCAGCACGCCGCTGGTGGTGGCCTCCAGCAGTGAGGGGGGCGGCGTGGCGCGCTCGTCGAACCACAGATCCTGGTAACATTCGTCGGAGGCGAGCAGGATGCCGTGTTCGGCGCACACCGCGGCCTGCGCACGGTAGTAGGCGAGATCGACGCAGGCTCCGGTGGGATTGTGCGGGTAGTTGATCCAGGCGATGGCGGCGCGTTTAAGCTGCTCCACTGACAGCGTGCCCAGGTCGAGCCGGTAACCATGGTCGCGGGTCAGCACCACACCGTGCTCACGCGCACCGGCGAACAACGTGCCGGCCTGGTAGACCGGATACCCAGGAGTGCCGTAGATCACCGTATCTTTGCTCGTGGCGGGATCGATCACGGCGAGCGGCAGATGGAAGATCGCTTCTTTGCTGCCGGCGGCAGGCAGTACCTGCTTGGTCGCATCGACGGTCACGCCGAAGCGGCGTTTGAGGTAGCCGGCCGCGGCGCTCCGCAGTGCCGGAGTTCCGCCAACCGACGGGTACTGGCTAACTTCGGGCACCGCCGCCCGCAAAGCTTGCGGAATGAATGCCGGCGTCGGTTCGAGCGGATCACCCGTACCGAAATCGAAGACCGTCTTGCCCTCAGCGACCAACGCGGCTTTTCGCCGTTGCAGTTCTGCCATCGGGTACGGTTTCAGAGCGCGCAGAGCTGGATTCATGATGGTTGTTTCAGGGAGATTCGAGGATGACAGTCGCGACGGCCAAACCATCGCTGTGGCTGACGGAACAATGCCAACGCGTGGCGCCGAGCCGAGTCGCGGCAGCCAGCGCTTCGCCGGTGAGCACCAAGCGTGGCGCACCGCGATCGTCACCTGGCAGCAGGGCGATCTGGGTGAAGCTCACGCCTTTGGCCCAACCGGTGCCGAGCGCTTTCATGCACGCTTCCTTGGCCGCCCAGCGTGACGCCAAGCGCTCGCTGGGATCGCGCAGTTCAAGCGCGTAACGTTGTTCCTCCGGCGTATAGACGCGGTCGAGGAAACGCTGGCCTTGCCGCTGATGGACGTCGGCAATGCGTTTGAGCGAAATGATATCGGTGCCAAGTCCGACGATCACGGCCCGCCCGTCACCGGCCGCCAAGCGCGCTTCAACCACCACGGGGCGTTGGCCGCATCGCTGGTTTCGCCGCACTCGGCGCGCAGCGACAAGGTCGTGCCGGGAATGCGGTCGGGCGCGGCCTGCAAACGCAGCACCAGCAAGGGCTGTTCGCCGTCGGCGGAGAGGCGTTTTGCGCCGTCGACCACCCACGCACCGGTGCCGATGAATTGAGGATTGGTGGCGGAGAAGATCGCCATCAGTCCGGCACCATCGATCACCTGGTCACCATCGCCCAGCCGCAGGCTGAGCGGTTTCCCATCGGCTCCAATCCGAGCGAAGATCAGCAGGCCGCCACGGTGCCGGGCCACGGCGTAAGACGCGCTGCCGACCGTCTGCCAGGCAACCTTGGGCAGGGCAGCCTTGGCGACGGCGGTCAGGTCGCCATCGGCCTGGATGTCGGTGCAGGGGATCGCCGGCGGAGTTGCGGGCAGGACGTTGGCCAACACGCGCAGTCCCTCTGGGCCGTATGCCAGCAGCCCGCCCTCAACCGGCACGACTTTTTCCTCAGGCGCCAGCGACTGGGCGGAGCGGATCGCGCCGTCCTTGCCGACCATCATCACCGTCACGCTGCGGCGATCGCCGCCTTCGAACAGCAGCGCGCCGAAGGCATCGGGAGCGTCGATCAACTGGCTGACCTCGACCCCATGCGGCAAGACTTGCTCCCACTGCACGTGACCACCAGCCAGGCTGATGCGCGCCAACGCTTGTGAGCGGTCTGCGCGCCGGACGAACAGCGACAGCGCGTCGCTGCCAGTGAGCGTGGCTTCGACCGCAGCCCATTCACCAAAGCGGCGGCGGACTTCGCCGCTGAAGGCGTCGAGCACCACCAGTTGGTTGTTCTCGTCGGTGGCATAGAGCCCATCACCGCTCATCGCATGCAGCCGGCCATACACTTTCGTTGAGCGCCAGCGCTGGCGGCCGATACCCAGGTCCCAGCACGTGATGCGGCCTTCGCGGCCGAGGCAGAAGCAGGTGTTGCCAATCAGGATCGGATCTGCGGCGAGATCCTCCGGTAGGACGAAACGGGTGATGCCGGTCATCAGGTCGATCAGATGGACGCGATTACGTCCGTCTTCTGGCAACCACAGCAGTTCGGGTGACAGCACCCGTACCCGCTCCATGCCTTCCTCGCCCAGCGGCATGCGCCACAGCGCCGTCGGCGCTTCGCCGGCTTTGCCGCCGTGTGCTGGCAGGCACACCAGATCACTGCCGTCCTGCGTCAGCACCAGGTCATTGGCGGTCAGCAACGGTTGCGGAGGGGGATCACCGGATTCATTGGTCGGTCGCAGCGCGTGACGGAACAATTCAGTGCCGGTGGCGAGATCGACGGCGGCGAACCACATGCCTTCCGGCACGCTCTGCGGGCGACCCGGTTGGACCCCAGCGCCCAGCGGCGTAGTGAGCCACAGCAACAAGGTGTGGTCATTGGCAGCCAACGGTTCGACTGGTTCGCCACCGAGCAGACCCTTCAACTCGACCTCGGCGCCACCGCGCAGCACGGTCATGGTGAACGGCGTGCGCGGCGCCATGGTCGCCACCACCGACCGCAGGTCGCGATCAAAGTTGGTGGTCTTGCGTCCTTGGAAGCTCAGCAACACGTCACCGTTGCGCATGCCGGCGCCATCGGCGCTCGAGCCTGGGACGACCTCTTGAATGGGGATTCCCTCGGTGCTGTCGAGGTTGGGATTGAGCGTGGTGCGCACGCCCAGGAGCTGACGCACCGGTTGCCGGCGCCACACCAGCGACCCATCGCCAATCTTGGTGGCGGCAAGGAACCCATCGCTGAAGCCGACGGCCATGTCGCCGGCGACCAGCAAGGTATCGCCACGTCGCCCGGGCAAATTCCAGGCGCTGGACGGTTTCGCCAACGGGCGCCGGGTCACCGCTACGGACTTCACTTCGGGCAGCGCTTTTAAGCGCACCAGACCATTGCGTGCCAGCACGTGCACCCGCGCCTCCAGGCGGTCCTTCAGCAACATGCGGTGGTCAGGGAAGGTCGTGGCGGTTTTGAAGGAGGCGATCGCAGACGGGAGGTCGCCGCGCAGTTCGGCGTGCCGGCCGCGCCACAAGGCGATCTCGCCCTTCAAGCGATCGTCATGAACGGTCAACGATTGGAGTTTGGCGAGCGGCCCCATGAAGGCCTGCTCATCGCCAACCGCGAGTTCCAGCTGTCCACGCACCAGGCGCGCCGCCCGTTCGGCGTACTCCACCGGCGCGCCACGCGTGAGTGCTTCGATCAGGCAGGCGAAGGCTTTGTCCCGATCGTCGCGCGATTCATGGAACGACGCCAACGTGCCCCACGGACGGAAATCCGTCGGATCCGCAGCGGCGACCTTGGTCAGACGTTCGAGGAACGACGCGCCGCGGCCCCAGCCGATGACGCGTTCGTTGCTGGCCGCCATCACCAGATCGGCCGTGATCGCCAGCGACACGCCCTTGGCCAGGCCACGCGAGGCGGTGATGCGTCCGTTGGTGCTGTCGATCAGAGCGAGTTGTTCGTTGGTGCTCAGCAGCACGCGATCCTTGCCGATGCGCCCCTGCACGCCATCGCGCCCGGCGAACGGCACGGCCCATCGGGCCTTGCCGCCAGCGATGTCGAACAGCGCGAGGTTGCGCGGCCCGGCCAACAACGCCAAGCCACCGACCACGTCGAGGACCTCGCCGTTGGCGCCATCACCCTGGAAGCGTCGCGGCGCGTTGTCGTTGGGCCCCAGGTACATGATGGTGCCTGGGCTGTCGCTGGGACTGGCGACCAGAAACGTGCCATCGCTGACCAGGGCGCCATGCCGGCTGGGCGCCGCGGGACCACCAAAACCGTTATCGAACTCGTCACCCATGCTCGGGTAGGTCCACAAGCGATTGACGTTGCCATCGATGCCGATGCGGGCGAGCAGGCCGTTGTTGGACAACACCACCAGCGAGCCGCCGTGCACCGCCAAAGATGGCGACGCCAGCCCCAGGTCGTTGCTGGCGAAGATCATTTGCTGCCGCGGCAACGGGATGCGCGCAACCAGGGTGTTCCACACCGGACGTCCGGTGTCGACGCGGAACGCCAGCGCCCGCAGTTCAGCGCCTTCCTGATTGCCCAGCACCAACGCCGAGAACACCACCAGATTGTCGAGTACCACCGGCGACGACACAGCCTCGATCGGACCCAGCGATGGCGAGTTCCACCGCCACTTCACTTCGCCGAGGTGGTCGAGTGACATCAACACCGCATGGTCTTCGACCCAGCCCAAGCCGATGAAACCGCTGCGCGTGACCGCTGGCCGAGATTTGAACTGCCCGAGCGGAACATTGCCGAGGGTGCGGACCTCGCCGACCAGCCGGCCGATCAGGTGATCGAAGAGGAAGATCTTTTGCCCGTCGCTGGCCGCGGTCAGTTCTCCAGGAGCCGAGGCGAGGGTGAAGCGCGCCGGCAGGTGTTGCTGCCGCCGCACGCGCCGGAAACGTTGTTCGCGCAGCGGTTCTGCCGGGGCAGAGGCGGACTCGAGGGCCTCGGTCAAATCGATGCGCCACATTTCTTCCAGGCCATCGAGGGAATCCGGCAGGGCAAAGGCGGGATCAGGAGTCAGTAGTGCGTTGGCGGCACTCACCCGTTGTCCGCGCTGTTTGTCCCGGCTTTCGCCAGCCCGCCGGGCGTAGTCGAGGTACTGACCCAGCCGACCGGAATCCCACGCCTGATCAGCCAGCAAGCGCCAAGCTTGGCTCGCGGCAGCGGTGCCGGGATATGACAGCGCCAGAGTGCGCAGTTCACTTTCGTTTGCCCGTGCGCGCAGGGCGTCACGCAAGCGGCGTTCGGCCGTGCCGTCGTAGGTGCGGGCAAAAGTTTCGGCCAGACCAAGCTCAGCGAGACGGATGGCGAATAGTTCGGCCAGGGGGGCGCACAGTTCGCCGTGGGTGATCATGCGATCGCCGTGCTGGGCGACGAGGTTCTGCACCCGCTCCAGCAGTGCCCCAGGTTCGCCCCGGCGGTTCTGCAGGTCATCGAGCAGTTCGCTGGCGTCGTGCCGGATATCGAACGGCGTGGCGACTACCGGTTCGACGCCCTGCGACAGGGCGATCGTCAACAGCGAGGCGACCAGGGGCATCAGGCGGCGCATGGACACGCGTGGGGTTATAGACCGGGCAGCGCAAGGGGCCAGTAGCAGGGCAGGTCAGTCGGACAGCGCTCCACGGCGTTCGACCCTTGTCAGGGGGGCTTCCTGTCGATCATGCGCGCCCATGTCCCAGTTCGGCGGCGCCACGACCATTGGACCAGACGTCCGCCTGATCCTGCTCGATTGTTTCGAGACCATGGTCGAGCTGGAGGGCAAGACCTACCGACCACGCCTGGGCATGACGGATTTCCTCACCCACTTTGGTTCACGGGTGGGCATCCCGATCGCAGTGATCAGCGACGCGAACCAGAGCGAGGTCGATGCCGCCCTGGTCCAGGCGCGCCTCGGCAGTTTCGTGGTGAAGGTCTATCACGCGCAAAATGCCGCCGAGCCACTCGACAGCGGGCGGATGCGTAAACGCCTCGACGTGCCCTTGACCGACTTCAAGGTCAAGCCGCAGCAGGCGGTTTTCATCGGCGACAGTCCGCTCGACGCCGAGGCCGCCCAGCACCATGGTGTACAGTTCATCCGCGTGCCGCGCAGCGAGGATCGCAGCTTCAGCTTCGCCGGTCTCATCACCGGCCCGAGCCGTTACCGCAGCCAGGAATTCAACATCACCTTCCTGGACCGGTATGCCAAAAAAGACAGCAAGAAGGACAAGGGTCCGTGACCGTCGTGGCGCGGCGATCAGTGCCGCCACCCGCGGATTTCCTGCCCAATGCTATTCAAGTGCTGCTCGGGTACTTCATCCTGCGACCGTGGTTGACGTTCTTCCTGCGTGGCCGCGTCCGTCGTTCGCGGCTACTGCCGGATGGACCGTGTGTGCTGGCCTGCAACCACCGCAGTTATGCCGACCCAGGACTGGTGGGCATGCACATGCGGCGGCCGATCGCCTACTTCGCGCGGTCCAATCTGTGGCAGTACCCGATCATCGCGTTCTTCCTCAACACCATGTTCGGCATTCCCGTCGATCGTGACAATCCCGGTCTGTCGAGCATGAAAGGCGCGGTCGACCGCCTGCGTCGCGGCATTGCCGTGCTGGTGTTCCCCGAAGGTACCCGCACCAAGAACGGGCGCCTGGGCCTGATGCGCGAGGGTCCGGCGTTGTTTGCCCGCCGGGCCGGTATGCCGATCGTCCCGGTGTACTTGGTGCGCAGCGAAGCGCTGTGGCCACCAGGTAAAAAGCTGCCGCGCTTCATCAGCAAAGGCATCGAGGTACGTTTCGGCACACCGCTGATTCCGCCGCCTGAGTTGGAATCGCGGGCGCAGGACGCCTGGATCAGCCGCCGCTTGCAGGTGTGGATGGAGGCGCAGGAACGCCAAATGTTCGGCCCACGGCCGACCCGACTCACCAAAAACGCGGTTCGTTGAGCAGTCGTTGGATCATGCGGATGGTGCCGACGGGGTTCACCAGCTTGCCCTGTGAACGGCTTTCCTGCGAGGTGTTGATCGGGCGTTGGAAATAGGCTTCAACGGACTTGAGCGGAAATTCGTTCTGCAGGTTCTGGTAGTCGCTGCTTGCCACGTGCGCACTCCACTCGATCAGGTACCACAGGCGGATCTCCTGTTGCTGGAAAAAATGGAACATCTCGCGCCCTTCGCCCACTGAATTGCCGAAGCGGCCGGTCTCACCGGCGACGACCACCTCATCCCAGGTGCGGAATCCTTGAGTGTCGCCAACGCCACAGGTGACCACAAAGCTGGCAGGGGCGGCCCGCCAGACACGGAACCACGAGGGGACAAACCGGGCGAGATCTGGCTGCTTCTCGCCGTTGATGTACTTGTCAGCGAAATCGCTGTCGATCATGCCGACTTGGAAGCGCTGCGGATCGGCTTCGCTCAGGTAGGGTTTGAGCGCGTTGGGACCAGTGGTCTGGATGGCGTTGACGGCGACCTTGGGCGCTACCGCGAAGGGCGGGCGCTGCATGACGAACATGGCGCAGCGTTTGGCCGGTCGGACCGCCTCAGCCAACGTCAGGTCCGTCCACTCGTCCCACTTCGGTTCGCCATCGGGTCCGGCGATGGGGATGCCACTCGCGTCCACTGGACCCAGACGTTTGCCGTCCTCGCCGCGTGGTCCGGGCAGGCCAGTGCGTACATCGATCCAGCCAAACGCTTCACGGTGACTGATCGATCGGTTGCCATTGGGCAGCTTGGGATCCCAGCCCAGGCGCGCCGACTCCATGATGAAATTGCACGCCGCCACCTTCATGATGTGCGCCTGGGTTTCACGCACGATCAGTTGAGATTCTTCGACATCGGAACGCATGCGTACCAGGAAGGTCAACGCCATGGCGGCCAACAACGCCGAAACGCCGGCGACGATGATCAGGACGGTTCCGTGACGATGAACAGATGCGTGCGGCGTCATTGGGGGTTGTAATCCAGGTGCCGGTCGTTGTCGGTCTCGTTCGGTCCCCACCACTTGGCCCAACCGGCACCCGTTCCCGGCGCGCCCGGTTTGCGTTGCTGACGTGCGCCGCGCAGGGTCGTGCCGATGGAGGTGAAGCTCAGTTCCAAGGGTTGGCCGGTGATGCTGTTGGTGAAGCCGATCTTGCTCAGGGTGACGAAGCGGTTGTGCGACAAGAACCGCGCGACCTGGACCTTGACCTCGGGCCAATGGCTGGGTTTCTGGTCGAGTTGATTGCGCGACGAAAGCCCATGTTTCATGAAACTGGTCACGGAATCGTTAGCGTTGGGATCGGCCGTCGCGCCCACGCCCGTCCGCCAGATCCGCCGCACATTCCCCGTGGTGATCAAGCCCGCCCCGCCGACCGGTTTGAGCGGCACCAGCAGGTAACTGGTATCCTTGGTGCAACGGTAGCGCCCCTGAGCGAACTCAGTGCCACCGTCACCGTTGCGGAAATTGCTCGGGGAAACGAAATCGCGCAGCAGGTCGATCCTCCCCGCCTGACGCGGATCTGGACCGATGTAGGCGTACAACATCGACGGCGGCAGGTAATCGCAGAACCCGTAGTAACCGAGGTTGGTCTGCAGCATGTCCATCTGACTGGCCAACCACGGATGCGGTGAGCCGCCAATCCCAGAGAACAAGGTGTAGTTCCCGCTGCGCCCCCGCGAATTATGCCATTCAGCCGCGTTGGCTCGCCACCACGTGCGTGAGGAACTTGCCGGCCACGGGTAGGCGTGGTCCCAGCCGATGTCCATTTCCGATTCGGAATAGACGTAGGCCTCGGTCGTCGCTGGGGAGCTTGCCATGATGCGTTGGGTGGTCGGCAGCTGCGCGAACGGCATCTGCGCCCGTCGCAGGTATTGGTCGGCTGCCACAGTCGATTCGGGATCGTCGTAGGCGGTCCACAGATCGACCTCGTTGAGTGCTTCGTGGAATCCGGCACGCAGCAGGCTGTTTTCCAAGGCCATGCGGTTGGCGCTGGTGATGCTCTGGCTGGCGACGCGGAACCCGGCCATGGCGGCATAGATCAGCAGCATGCCGAGCATGATGGCGATCATTACCTCAATGAGCGAAAAGGCCTGTCGCAGAGACAGACGGCGGATGGGCTGTACGGGTAACATACGAAGCTCCTGCCGCTGGTTCAGCGGATCACAGCGGGGACCCGCAGGTCGTAATAGTTGTAGCGGGCGACGGTGACCGCGCGCATCCGCGTCGAGCGTGGCACCGCTCCGCGATCGAGTTGCTGATTGGCATTGCGGTCCGCGCCCCACCGACCGATGAAGCGGTTCATCTCAGCCGCCCCCAGGCCCTGATCGTTGGTCTGTCCACCGAAGTGGTCAGGACCGTGGACGCCGGGATTGCTGCTCTTGCCCGGTGGGGTCGACGTGCCGGTGGACACTGAGGTCATGTCGCCATTGAAGACGATCATCTTCTCCGGATTGCGGTAGCCGAACATGTGGTGATCCATCCATTTCGCGCCGCCGCACAGCGTGGCGAAATTGGCATTCGGACGCGGTGCGTATTTGGCGTAGCGTCCGGCGTCGACCGGCGCGCTGGGTGCGGTCTCAAAATCCTCATAGGACTGCCAATCCACCGCCCAGAACACCAGTTGGCGGCAGCGTTCGGCCGGCTCGAACGGCGCGGTCAAGGTTGAGTTGGCGGTCGGCCCCCACAATCCATCCCAGAACGCCTGGGTGCCGAGCTTGGGATAGGTCATGCTGACGCCGGGATTGACCACCGGATGTGGCGTGACTGGTTTCCACCACGAAGCCGCTTTGCCGTCACCAAAGATGGTCCCTGGGCGTTGCGGACCCATCAGGTCGTATTCGATCAGCGGCGTATCCATCATGATGGCGCGCTGCAGCGGACGCGGCGCGCCCCAATCGTAGGGATACCGCGCAGCGAACTGGTTGCCGAGGAAGATCGCGTTTTCGTGCATGCGGGAGACGTTCGCGAGATCGAAGGTCACCAGCCCGGCCGAGGGGATGCTGTTCGCCAACATGATCGGACCGACATGCCCCATGATGCGCGCGGCGACGACTTGCAGGTGGCGGTTGGCGGGATCGGGAAAGTCCGTCAAGACCGACTGGCCGTTGTAACATGCCGCCGGAATGGACTGGGTTATGCACCAAGCGATCAGCGCCTCGGCGTAACGTCTGGCCAAATCGGCCAGCGTGGCATCGCCCAGGAGCAAGGCCGGGTCGCAGGTGAAATAATTCCAGTACGCCGCATGCACGTCGCGCAATCCCGCGCCACTGGTGCCGAGGCTGAGATCTTCCCACAAC
Organism: Planctomycetota bacterium; assembly: GCA_031426335.1. Classification (GTDB taxonomy): domain Bacteria; phylum Planctomycetota; class UBA11346; order UBA11346; family UBA11346; genus BOG-1363. The sequence continues at coordinate 4,692 of JANPLC010000485.1, read as the reverse complement.
ATGGCCCGCCAGCGCACATTCCCGGTCAGAGCGGGGAAGTCCTCGTGGATCGGCCGCAGATCGGCGGTGTCCGCATCGGCATTCTGGTGATGGACGACCTGCACCGGCGGCGAGGGATACGCGGCGTAGTACGGCCACGCCTTCTCTGGCAGATGCAGCAGCGCATTGTTCTGCGGATAACCCACGACGCCCATCACCAGGCGCTGCGCTTCATTCGGCGGCGTCGACGGTGCGAAGCCGTTTTCCTGGAAGCCGGTGGTCGCGAGCGGTTGGGAATAATACAGGACGCCGCCGTCACCGAGTACGCGTTGGATCTCATCGCCATCGCTGTCGAGCCGCTTGGCAATGTCAGTCGGCAGGGGGAACATGCCGTAGCGATAGCTCGCCACCCGTGATTCGAGATCCGGCTGGAGGTTCTTGCCGTTGATGTGCACGTTCCACGGCGCGTTCGCCTCGACATCGATCGCCGGGTTGCCGTTGTGGGTGGCGTTGTAGGCCTCGACCAACTCCAACGCCTTGGCCGAGGCGAGAATTTGGTACCGTGCCATCTGCTGGGCCTTGATGCCGGCGGGCAACAACATGAGCACGCTGATCACCCCGAAGGAGACCAGGGCCAGCGACAGCGCGACCTCGAAGAGGGTGAACGCGCGGCGGACATGCGGTTGTGGACAGATCACCGGATCACTGCGTTTTTCTCGGGTTTGGTGCGGGCTACGGATGGGCGGAGCGAGCATCTTGCTGTGTGGACCGGTTGGCGGACTCCATCCGGACAATGAACCGCGACGACGATCAACGCAGCGCGACCAGGGTATTGATTCACGTGATTGCTGTTGGCCAGTTCCGGATCGGATCGAGCAGGAAAAGGACTTCTCTGCCACTGCTCGAGCATGCGAAAACACGGTCTTTGACCACCTGTTCGGCGCTGACCAAGTGAGCGGTCCGGTGAATTTCGCATAGGCGTCTAGTCGCAGACCCGGTGATAAATATGCGGGTTCATCCGTGGACCGTCCGGACGTACGACGGCAGACGCGTCTCTTGAATCACGACAGTCCACACGGGGCCGGCGATGGATCGCTGGCGGCAGTGCCATTGGTGGTGCTCCTGCCGCTCCGCTTGCGATCACTCCCTACGTGGCCGAGGGTGGAGTGGAGACACGGCGTCCGACCTGCTAGCCGGCTCCCTGTTGTGACCGGCACGACCGGTCAATAATCCGCCCGCCCATGTCGGACCCCGCCCCCAGCCCAGCCCCTGCCGCGTTTGCCCCTGTGCCTTCACCGGCACCCACCTGGGAGGACGGTCTGCCGGGATGGCAGCAGTGGATCAACTCCTTCTGTGAAAATTGGATCTTCGCCTTCATCGTGGCGATGGCGATCCGGCATTTTTGCCTGGAGGCCTTCCGCATCCCCACCGCGTCGATGGAGCCGATGCTCTATGGCGATCCGGCGTTCTCGAAGGCCGACCATGTGGTGGTCGACAAGTTCTTCTTCCGCTTCACCGGCCCATCACGCTGGGACGTGACGGTGTTCCAGTTCCCGCTGCCGGAGATCGAGCCGCGCAAGGGTGAGCAGATCGATGCCCGCACCGCCATCGCCGCCGATGGTTCGCGCCTGGATCAGGTGCTCGTCCGTCCGTTGATGTACCGCAACTTCGTCAAACGCGCGGTGATCCTGCCGGGAGACATCTACTACATCGCCGGCGGCAACGTCTACCTCAAGCAGCCGGACGAGACCTTCCGCGTGTCGCGCAAACCGCCTTCGGTGCAGGATGAGTTGTGGCAGGAGGTCTACCGCTTCGGCGTCCAGGCCGAGTACCAGCCGTGGCTCGGCGAGGGGGGCTCTGCCGCGGGCCTCGCCGACGGCGCCCTGCGCATGACCGTGGTGCAGAAAGGTGCCATCACGCTGTTTCCCCAGCAGTTCCGCAACCTCTACCTTAAGCCGGGACCGTTCCGCGTGCGGCCGAAAACCGGCGGCGGTTATGAACTGATCGAACTGTCGATGACCAGTCCGTTTTTCACCTACCAGTCGACCAACCGCAAAGGCAACGCCTGGGATCTCGCTTCGTGGGAGGTCCGGCGCATGAACAGCGCTGACCTGGATCACCTGGATCGCGGTGGTCCGACGGACAGCGAGCCCGGAACCCTGCTCAATCGGACGATGGATGAATGGGTCGGTGATGTGCGCTTCCGCGCCCGCATCGCCGAATTGACCGGAAACGTCGCGCTCGACCTTACGCAGGGCAGCCAGCACGCCTTCCGTCTGCAACTGGCTACCAGCGGTTGGTCGGTGCTGATCGACGGCAAGCAAGTGGCCTCGGGCCAAGAATCACCGCTGGTGACCGATGTGGAATTCGGCGTGCTCGACGACCAAGTGTTCTTCAGCCTGGGCGGCAAGGAACTCGCCCGGGTCGATGTGCCACCCAATGATCCCGGCCTGCACCGCCTCGGCGCCCGTTGGAGCGGTGAGGGCGCGTTGACGTTTTCGCGCCTGGCGCTGGATCGCGACGTCCACTTCACGCTCGGGAACGAGGGCAGCTTTTTGCGCCACGAGGCGCAGAACTTCACCTTGTGGGATCGCGAGGCCGAACGAGCGCGGGGCAATTCTTTCCTCAGCGCCTTCCAGGTCGATGAACTGGCCAAGCAGGTACGCAATCTCAAGGGCGTGCGGGCGCAGATGCTGGGCAAGCCGATCGACCAGTTGAGCGGTGATGAGCAGTACCGCGCCATGGGCAACTCGCCCGAACGTGCACTGACGGCGCCGCCAGGGGCTTACCTGATGCTCGGCGACAACAGCCCGCAGAGTTGGGACAGCCGCTGCTGGGGCTACGTTGCCAGCGAGAACCTCCGCGGCCGTGTACTGGCAGTAGTCCTCCCGTTCAGCCGTTGGCGGGTGGTCCGGTGACGGCATCGCAGGGGATTGGTAAAGTCGCGGTTTTCCCCAAGTTTTCCACGCGGCTTGGGGCTTGCGCTCTCGGTAAGGTTTCTCTTCAGCCTGCACCAAGTCCCCAACAAGCCTTCGTGAAGAATTTCCGAAGCGTTGTGGCGGATGGATTTTACATGGAGAAGCCAGGATGAATGCCAACCTGCATCTGGTGGGTAGCTGGGCCCTGTCGTCGCGGTTCGTCGGTGGTTCTCCACAATGAGCCTTTTTTCCGTCACCGGACTGAGCAAACGTTTTGGACGCCGGCAAGTGGTTTCCGGTGTCAACCTCCAGGTGGACACCGGCGAAGTCGTCGGCCTGCTGGGCGCCAATGGTGCCGGCAAAAGCACCACCTTCCGCATGGTGGTCGGGCTGCTCAAACCCGAGGCTGGCAGCATCAATTTCCGTGATCGCGATATCACCCGCCTGCCGATGGATGCACGGGCGCGGCTCGGCATGGGCTACTTGGCGCAGGAACCCACGGTGTTCGCGCAGCTGAGCGTGGCCGACAACGTGCGTATCGTCCTGGAACAGCATTACCCCAAAGCTGAGCACGAACCGCGCTTGGCCGCGCTGCTCGGCGAACTGCACCTGACGCATCTGGCAAACAGCCTCGCTCGCAGTCTTTCGGGCGGCGAACGCCGTCGCTTGGAGATCACCCGCGCCCTGGTGGTGGAACCCAAGCTGGTGTTTTTCGACGAACCGTTCGCCGGCGTCGATCCACGCAGCCGCAGTGACATCACCGGCATCACCCAGGAACTGAAAAAACGCGGCGTCTCGGTGCTGATCACCGACCATCACGCCGAAGCGATCCTCGGCATGGTCGACCGGCTCTACGTCATGGATGCCGGCACCATCATGGCTGAAGGCACGCCACGCGAGATCGTCGACAACGCCGATGTGCGCCGCGCTTACCTCGGCGATGATTTCACCCTGTAAGCCATGGCCACTGCGCTCACCACCTCACGACTGCACCTGATCACCGGCGACAGCCTGGTGCTACGCGATGAGCTGCTGCCACAGGTGCTCGCCGGCTGGAGCGGCACGGTGAAACGCGTGGTCGAGCCAACCGATCTGGGGCGCATCGTCCTGGACCTCGACACGCCATCGTTGTTCGAGGACCCCGCGCTGTGGCTGGTGCGCTGCGATGGTCGTTACCTGCGCAAACACGCTGAGACCCTGCTGGCGCTTGCTGGTGTGCCGCCCGTCGCGGGCGTGGTGGTGATGAGCCTGGACGGACCGGACAAGGGCAAGGCGGGCGACGCGGTGGCCAAGCTGGTCAAAGCACTCACGGCTGCGGATGCCATCCATCAGGCCGAGGTGCCGGATGAAAAAGAAATCGTCGGTTGGCTGACCGCGCGCCTCGACCGCCATCCCCAGGGGGTCACGCATCCGCGCCGCGTAGCCGAGGCGCTGGTCGAACACCTGGGTGACAACCTCGATGCGTTGCTCGCCGCCATCGCCGTCGTGGCGATCCACGCGGATCAGGGCCCACTCACCGCTGAGGGGGTCGATGCCCTGGTCGCCGGTAAGGCTGGTCGCCCGATCTGGGAATTCACCGGCGCGGTGCTGGACGGGAACGCCCGGCGTGCCATCGAACTACTGCACGCCGGCGACGGGTTGGCGGCACAGCTCGCGTTGTCCTCCCTGGCCAGCGAGATCCGCAAGTTGATCTGCTGCTGCGATACCAGTGACGACAGCGAGGTGGCGGCGTGGACCCTCGCCCGCGGCCGGCCGAACCTCTACTACGCCCGCCAACGTGCCCGCAACCTAGGAC
>JANPLC010000484.1:0-1762 GCA_031426335.1 Planctomycetota bacterium | reverse complement strand
CCAAGGACGGCGCGGAAAAAGCCAAGTTGATGCAAGAGATGAAGGCGCTCGCCGATCGCCGTGATGAGCTGATGAACCAAGCCGATCCTTTGGCCAAGAAGAAGATCCTTGGCGAGGGCAAGGGCACCGGTGCTCGTGATGGGAAATCGGGCATCGGCAATTTGATTCGCGCTTCCGAACTCAGTTCGCCAGCGCCCAACGGCCACTTCTTGCGCACCTTTGGCCAGAGCGATCGCGAACTGATCGACAACAGCACCGATAGCGCAGCCGTGACGCAGGCGCTGAGCCTGATGAACGGCTTGATCGAACCGGAGCTGCTGTCCAACCGTTCGGTGCTGAGTGCCAACGTCCTCAAAGGCAGCAACGCCGAGTCCAAGGCCCGCATCTTGTGGCAGTCCATCCTGGCGCGTGAGCCATCGAGCAAGGAACTGAGCATGGCCGCACGGGTCATCGCTGCGCATCCAGATGGCGCCAAGGACATGGCCTGGGCGCTGATCAACTCTAACGAATTCATCTTCGTCCGCTAAAGACTTTGAAGTCTGCGCACGAGCAAGGAGCCTGCTGTGACCATTCAGAAAATCGCTAACCGTCTCGATGACTGTTCGCGTCGCTCATTCCTGAGTGGCATGGCCAAGGCCGCCTTTGGCGTAACGCTGATGCCGTGGCTCGCGCCGCTGGCGTCGGCCGCGGATCCTGCTGACGCGCTGCGTCGCCGGCCGACCGCGCGCAACTGCATCTACCTCTACATGGGTGGCGGCATGAGCCACCTCGACACCTGGGATCCCAAGCCCGGCACCGAAACCGGCGGCCCGACCCAGGCGCTCAAGACCAACGCTGACGGCGTGCAGATCAGCCAGTACCTGCCGCGCATGGCTGAGCAGATGGACAAGGTTGCGTTGTTGCGCGGCATGACCTCGACCCAGGGCGCGCACGAACCGGCGAACTATTTACTGCACACCAGCTTCGCCCAGCGCGGCACCATTCGCCATCCCAGCCTGGGCGCGTGGCAGTCGTACTTCACCGGGCGTGGCAACCCGACTCTGCCGACCAATGTGGTGATCGGCGGCGGCGGTCGTCATCCTGGCGGCGGTTTCCTCGAATCGAAATTCGCACCGTTACCCCTCGGCAATTCCAAGGCCGGTTTACAGAACAGCGCACGGGCACGTGGAGTCACCGAAGATTCCTTCGATCGTCGCATGGGCCTGGTGTCGCAGCTCAACGAACAGTTCGAAAAGGAGTTCCCGCAGAAAGCCGTGCGCGGCTACCAGGATCTCTATCAAGAAGCCGTGCAGTTGATGAGCAGCAAGGATCTGGCGGCCTTCGATGTCATGCAAGAACCCGAAGAGATGCGTGAGCGCTACGGTGACAACGAGTTCGGCCAGGGCTGTTTGCTCGCTCGTCGTCTGATCGAACACGACGTACGTTTCGTCGAGGTCAACCTGGGCGGTTGGGACACCCACGACGACAACTTCGATCGCGTCGAGGAGCGCGCGAACATCCTGGATGAGGGCCTCGCTGCCCTGCTGCCCGATTTGGAAAGTCGCGGCTTGTTGGAGGAGACGCTCATTGTCGTCGCCAGCGAGTTCGGTCGCAGCCCGAAGATCAATCAGAACAACGGCCGCGACCACTATCCCAAGGCCTTCACCACGTTGCTCGCCGGTGGCGGCGTACGTGGCGGTCAGGTGCACGGTGCGACCGATCCGAGCGGCGCCGATGTCGCGGCGGGCAAGCTGCAGATCACCGACTTCAACGCCACCATCGC
>JANPLC010000483.1:0-23224 GCA_031426335.1 Planctomycetota bacterium | reverse complement strand
CCTTCGAGATCCTCGGCGATCACCAGCAGGCTCTTGCCGGCCTTGGCGACCTTCTCGAGCAGAGGAACGAGTTCCTGCACCGAGGTGATCTTCTTCTCGTGGATCAGGATGTAAGGGTTCTCAAGTTCAGCCGAGAGGTTGTCAGCGTTGGTGATGAAGTTCGGGCTGACGTAGCCGCGGTCGAACTGCATGCCTTCGACGACATCGACTTCATCTTTCAGGCCTTTGCCTTCTTCGATGGTGATGACGCCGTCTTCGCCGACCTTCTGCATGGCGTCGGCGATCTGCTTGCCGATCGCTTCTTCGTTGTTGGCGCTGATCGAGCCGACCTGGGCGATGATCTTGAAATCACCCTTCACTTTGGTGGCCTGCTTTTCCAGGTTGGCGATGACGGCGGCAACCGCGGCGTCGATGCCTTTCTTGAGGTCGAGCGGGTTCGCACCAGCGGTCACGGCCTTGAGGCCCTGCGAGAAGATCGCTTCGGCGAGCACGGTGGCGGTGGTGGTGCCGTCGCCAGCCTGGGTGCCGGTCTTCGAGGCGACTTCGCGCACCATGCGCGCGCCCATGTTTTCGAACGGGCAGCGGAATTCGATCTGCTCGGCGACGGTCACGCCGTCCTTGGTCACCTGCGGGGAGCCCCAACTTTTGTTGATGACGACGTTACGGCCAGAGGGGCCGAGGGTGGTTTTGACCGTGCGGGCGAGTTTCTCGACGCCGCTACGAATCTTGTCGCGCACTTCTTCGTTGAAGATGATCTGCTTGGCTGGCATGGGGGAAATCTCCTGATGGGCCGTTTGGAATGAGGTGAACTTGGAATGAAAGAGGGGGCGCCCAGATCCTGGGCGCGGTGCCACGCCTATGCACGCCCCGTGCCAGCACCTGGGCGGGCCTTTTGGGACAATTTGCCCAGGTTAGCCGCCTGCCGCCGGGACTAGCCGCTGGCCCTTGGTCACATTGACTCGATTACCCATGGGAGGGGCAAGCGATTGCCGGATCATGGGTTGCGTGGGAATTTTTTGGATCTCGGCAGGCGGATGAAACGAAAACTCCCACGGCCAAGTCCGTGGGAGTGGTGGGTTGGGCTCTCGTGAGTGCTGCTCAGGACTTGCCGCCACCACCCTTGGCTATCGGTTGCGGCTTGGCCTGGGCTTTGGTCTTCGGAGAAACGTCGCCAGTTGCTGCGCCGGCGCCGCCCGCGGGCGACGTGGTGATCGGCTTGTCGTTCGGCTTGCTGTCCTTGCTGTCCTTACTGTCCTTGCTGGCGCTCTTGTTGGAATCAGGGGCGACGTCGGCTTTCTGTTTCTTGGCGTAGTCACCGCTGCGGTTGTAGTCGGTCTCCCAGAAGCCGGAGCCTTTGAAGATCACCCCGCCGCCGAGGGAGACCATGCGTTGGACCTTGGCTTTTTTGCACGACGGGCATTTGGTCAGTGCCGGCTCCTTGATCGACTGGAAGGCTTCGACGATACCGCAGGTCGGGCAGGCGTATTCGTAGGTCGGCATGGTTGGTTCCTTCACACGGAGAGCGGAGAAAGCGAAGAGGCAGGGCAAAAAGACGCAGGTGGGACAGCGGGAGCACGTCATGTGCCGAACGGCGGCATTGCTGCTGTGGGTCGTCCACCATAGTGAGGGCACCGCGGATTCAATCATCCGTAAGCGGGATCCATCAGCAGCCATCAGCAGGAAGTGGCGGAAAAAACCGTGGTTTCACCGACAATCAACCAGCTCACACGTACGCTGCTTCAGGTGGCGGTGGTCGGTACCGACACCGGCGTGGGCAAGACCCGCGTGGTCGAATTGCTGGTCACCGGGTTGCGGCGGCTCGGCCGGCAGGTGTGGGTGCACAAGCCGATCGCCTGTGGCGGCTGGGACGGTTCGAGCGCCGAGGACGCGCGTGCCCTGGAACCTTTACGTGGTCCCGGACAATCGTCCCAAGATCTTTGTCCACTGCAGTTTCCGGAGCCAGCATCGCCCCACCTCGCGGCTCGTGCGGCGGGAGTCGAGGTGGCGTGGTCGGCCCTGCTGGCCAATCTCGAGCGTTGTCGTCCGACCGCGTCGGATCCGCACGACCTGGTGGTGGAGGGCATTGGCGGCCTGCTGGTGCCGCTGACGGCTAAACGTCAGACGGTCGCCGACCTGGTGGCCGCTGCACGTCTGCCGGTGGTGATCGTCACGCGCCCACACCTAGGCACGCTCAACCACACCGCCTTAACGGTCGAGGCCGCCACCCAGCGTGGCATCCGCGTGCTGGGGCTGGTGCTCAACCACCACACCGCGGTCGATGACTCGTTGGCAGTGCGCAGTGCCGCGGCCGAACTGGTGGCCCTGACCGGCGTGCCGCTGCTCGCGACCCTGCCCTTCGCTCCACACACCCGTGACTCGCAGACGGCGGTCGATCTTGCCGCGGCGGTGTTGGGACGGAGCGTCTTGCCCGTCTGAGCAGCGGTGAGGACCGTTGTGCGGTTGTGTGGTTAGGGCCGGAACGCCTGAACCGCCGACCGACCTGGTCCGTTCACATCTGCCTGTTCCCGTTGTTTTGCGATCGGAGTCTCGCGCATGCGCCACCTGCTGCTCCTCGTGTGCTTGCTGAGCTGCCCAATCGCCGGCCAAGCGGTGGAGAACCGCAACGTCGAGGACCCGGCGCAGGCCCCGGTGCTGCGCGAGGTCGAACCGTTCCTCGCCCGCATCACCGTGCGCAACCCGCACGACCGCGCGGTGAAGATCAAGTTGCTCGATCCCACCTGCAAATGTGCGACGCTGGAGATCGCTGACCGTTTCCTGCTGCCGAAGGCCACTACCACGTTGACCGTCGCGGTCGACAACGCCAACCGTTCGGGAACGGTGCGCGTCGGGGTCAGCATCTACCTCACCGACCCAGACCTGGAGTCGATCGAGGTCGAGGCCCATTGGCAGGTGCGCGCCTGCGTCCAGGTTGACGCCGTCGGTCCTGGCATGGATCCACTGAAACGCCCGGACGATCGCGCCTGGCACGACATTTACCGCTACGTCACCAAGGTCCGCCCGGACGAGCCCAATCGTTTACGCAAACGCGTGCGGATTTCCTCTCCGGCGGGCGAGGTTCCCGAGGGCGGTCTCCAGATCCTCGGCATCGACTACCCAGGCACGCTCTGGCGCTTCACCCCGACCGCCCAGGCGGACGGCAGCTGGTTGATTGTCGCCAGTGCCCAGGGTGGCGACGAGGCCACCCTGACGCTTGGTGAATTCCACGAGAAGGCGCTGGTGCGCACCAACCACAAAGACAAGCCGACGCTGACCCTGGAGTTCAGCACCCTGGTGACGAAGGACGCAGGCCAGCAGGCGCTCGACCCTGGAGCTCTGCCGCCGCCGCCGGGCTTTGGCCCGCCACCGGGTTTTGGCCCGCCTCCAGTTGTCACACCGCCAAGAGTTGCCCCACGTTGACCATCCACCACTCCGCGCTTCAATGCCGCCTCGCGCAACTGATGCGCAACAGACGCGCAACGAGCGAGGAGCCGGGATGAAGCCGAAGGTGTTGGTACTGCGTGCAGCGGGCACGAACTGTGAAGTCGAGACCGCGTACGCCTTCGACCTGGTCGGCGCGACGTCCACCATTTTGCATGTGAACCGCCTGCGCGAGAAACCTTCGCTGCTGCGTGAGCATCAGGTGCTCGCCATTCCCGGTGGCTTCAGCTACGGCGACGACGTCGCCAGTGGTCGTATCTTCGCCAACGAACTGATGTCGGCACTGCGCGATGAACTGCTCGCGTTCGTCGAACGCGGCGGTTTCGCCATCGGCATCTGCAACGGTTTCCAGGTGCTGGTAAAATCCGGTTTGTTGCCGCGCGTTGGTGGCGACACCACGCAACAGGCGACGCTGACTGACAACACCTCCGGCGTCTACACCGATCGTTGGGTGCGTCTGACGGGCAATCCCAAACGCTGCGCGTGGATTCCCGACGACGGCGAAATCGAACTGCCCGTCGCCCACGGCGAAGGCCGCTTCGTCGCTGACCAAGCGTTGCTCGGCAAACTTGCCAAGGGCAATCAGATCGCGCTCACGTACAGCAGCGGCACCAATCCTAACGGCTCGACCGACGACATCGCCGGCGTGTGCGATCCCACCGGCCGCGTGTTCGGTCTGATGCCACACCCCGAACGTTTCCTGCGTTGGGAAAATCATCCCCGCTGGACGCGTGAAGCTCGTCGCCCCGAAGGCGACGGCGTCCGTCTCTTCCGCTCCGCCATCAACCGCCTCACGGAGAACTGATATGTCCATCCGCGCCACTTGGCTCGTCCCCGCCCTCTTTGCTGCGGTCGCCGTCGTGCAGGCCGCCGATGCGCCGCCGGTAGCTCCGGTTGTGGAAGAGACGCAGCAGGTCGAAGACCGCCAAGTGAAGGTGTGGGCGCGCAAGGAAGTGACGCTCACTCCACGTATCAAAGGCGAAGCGGACGTCGCCTCGCGCGAGCTGTGGTATGCGTCCTTCGATGGCAAGGCGTGGGGCGAATGGCAGAAACACGGGCTCGCGTTCCAGAAGGAACAGCCGATCACGTGGGCGCCGACCGAAGGTCATTGGAAGGTCTACTTCCGCACGATCCTGACCTCCGGCCTCGCCGCTCCGGTTCCCGAAGCGACGACCAAGGGCCACGGCGAGTTCATCATCGATCGTACGGCACCCACCGGTACGATCGATTTCCCGACCTCCAAGGCCAAGCTGCGCGGCGGCAGCAAGTACACCATCAAGTGGCAGGCGGCGGACAAATACCTCAAGGCTTCCCCGATCACCTTGCGCTACTCGCGCGATGGCAAGGGCACCTGGGATGCAATCGCCACCGACATTCCCAACACCGGCAGTTACGAGTGGACGGTGCCCAAGGACATGACCACTGCGGGTCAGCTGCAGGTGCTGGTCGCCGACAAAGCCGCGAACGTCGGTACGGTTGAAAGCATCTCACTGCTGGTCGACTCGGTGAATCCGAGCGGCGCGGTCACCGGCCCGGCGATCAGCGCCAAGCTCGACACCGCGCTTGATACCGAGGTGCGTGATGTCGGCCCCGCCGGCCTCAGCGCTGCGCGTCTGTGGATCAGCCAGGACGACGGCACCAGCTGGGTCGAAGGCCCGTTCCTCACCGAGCCGTTCAAGAACGTCTCGTGGAAGGCCACCACCGACGGCAAGTACCGCCTCGCCATCGTCGCCACCGACCAGTCGGGCAACGTCTCGGCCACGCCCAAGGGCAAGGCTGATGATCAGTTCCTCTACATCGTCGATACCACCGCGCCGGCGATCACGCTGTCGTCGGCTCAGGGCATCGTCGAAGCCGACAAGGCCGTCGCTGGTCGTCGTGCGTTCAAGCCGGGCGACCGCGTCGCCGTGCCGTTCGCCATCAAGGATGCCAACCTGACCGCCAACTCGGTCACCGTGTTGCTGCAGACCGACGGCAAGGCGTGGAAGGAACTCGGCAAGGGCCTGCCCACCGACGGTGCCTTCCGCTTCGAAATCCCCGCAATCGCCACCAAGACTGCCAAGATCAAGGTCACCGCCGTCGACAACGCCGGCAATGTCGGCGAGTCGGTATCGGTCGAGGGTTTCGAGATCCAGACCGCGATCGACGAGATCGAAGTCGAGATTAAATAACTCTCTACGTGCCTTCCGCACGTGTCCCACCCTGACAGGCCGGTGCTTCCTTGGCGCCGGCCTGTTTTATGCTGAGCACCTATGAAGCCGCTGCCTCTGCTTGATGGTCTGATCTCACCTGCTGACCTGCGCCGGTTCACCCCGGCGGAGTTGACGCAGTTGGCCGAGGAGATGCGTCATCGCATCAAGGAGACCACCTCGAAACACGGTGGTCACCTGTCGTCGAACCTGGGCACCATCGAGTTGACCCTGGCGTTGCACCGCGTGTTCGATTTCAGCAGCGATCGCATCCTGTGGGATGTCGGTCATCAGGCCTATCCGCACAAGCTCGTCACCGGTCGCGCCAAAACTTTTCACACCAACCGCCAAGCCGGCGGCATCAGCGGCTTTCCCGATCCCAAGGAGAGCCCGTACGATCTCGCCAAGGTCGGCCACTCGTCGACGTCGATCTCGACCGGCGTGGGTGTGGCTGAAGGTTATCGTCAGCAGAACCAGCGCCGTCGCACGGTGGCGGTGATCGGTGACGGCTCGCTCACGGGCGGCATGGCCTTCGAAGGCCTGATCAACGCCGGCCAGTTGAAGAGCGACCTCTTGGTGATCCTCAACGACAACGGCAATTTCATCGACGCGCCGGTCGGCTCGCTGCATACCTACCTCGACCGCATTCGTAGCGGCCAGATGTTCCAGGGGCTGCGCGATCGTTTCGTCAAGACGCTCAAGCGCATCCCGCGCGCCAAGGGCCTGGAGCGTTTCGCCAAGACCTTGGAATTGGCGGCGCACAAGTTGGTCACGCCTGGGTACATCTTCGAAGACCTCGGCTTCAGCTACTATGGTCCGGTCGATGGCCACAACCTCGCTGCAACGGAAGAGGCGCTCAAGCGTGTCGCCGATCTGCGTGGTCCGGTGCTGTTGCATGTGATGACAAAAAAAGGTGGCGGCTGGGAGCCGTCGCAGGCCGATCCGTTGGCGTTCCATGGGCCCAAGGGCTTCGATGTCGACACCGGCTATTTCCATCCCAAGGCGAAATCGCGTCGCACCTATTCGCAGGTGTTCGCCGACGCGATGATGACTATGGCAGCGGAAGATCCGCGCTTGGTGACCATCACCGCGGCGATGCCCTCGGGCACCGGTCTGCGCGCATTCGCTCAGAAGTTTCCCGATCGCATGTACGACGTCGGTATCTGTGAACAGCACAGCTTCGGCTTCGCTGAAGGCCTAGCGATCTCCGGCATGCTGCCGGTGGTGGCGCACTACTCGACGTTCGCCCAACGCGGCTTCGACCAGTTGTTCCAGGAACTCGTGGTCCAACGCAACCTGGGCATCGTGGTCACCCTCGACCGCGCTGGCTTGGTCGGCGAAGACGGCGAAACCCATCAAGGCCTTTACGACATCGCGTGGAGCCGTTGTTTCCCTGGGCTGACGCTGCTCGCGCCCAAGGACGGCGACGAACTGGTGGCGATGTTGCGCTGGTCGCATGCGCACCGTCAGACCGACGAACGTCTGGCGGGTTACCTCATTCGGTATCCCAAGGACGAGATTCCCGACATCGCCTGGGGTCACGAACCCATCGCCTACGGCAAGGCCGAGGTCCTGCATCGCGCGACGGTCGCCGACGCCGATCGCTCGCGTCGCTTGATGGTGTGGGCGTATGGAACGCCGGTGAAAACCGCGTTCGAAGCCTATGCCGAGCTGTCAGCGGACGAGGCCGCGCGCGTAACCCTGGTCAACGCACGTTTCGCCAAACCGCTGGACAGCGCCTTGCTCAGCGAACTCGCTGCCACCCACGCCAACGTGCTGACGCTCGAAGATCACGCCCTGCCCGGTGGCTTCGGTTCCGTCGTCGCCGAGACCGCCGCTGACCTGGATCTCGCCCTCACCATCCGCCGCGTTGGTGTGCGTGATGAACTGGTGCCGCACGCCGGTCGCGATCGTCAGCTCGCTGATCATGGCTTGGACAAGGTGAGCATCCTGGCACGCATCCGTCGCTGCCTAGCCGATGGCGCCGAGCCGATCCAGTTCGTCCGCACGGGTTGAAGGCCCTGGGAGAGGCGAGCCCCAACTCGCCTTTTCTTTCCTAGGTGGGCGTTCAACCATTGTTGCTGTACATGATGAAGCCATCACCCCAGGCGAGCTAGGGCTCGCCTCTCCCATGGGACTAACGCGCCATCGATCGTTGGGATTGGTGGAGGGCGACGATATCGACCTGCGGCGTCCACAAAAAATGCCGACGGAATTTCGCATCGACATACGGACACCGAAGAGCTGGCCAATTTGCAGGCAGCGCTGGATACGTCGGATGCGCCTCCCGCAGCACGTCGGCGAGCGGCCGATTGGTCAGCGCGTTCGGCGCCACCACGTTGTAGGCCTCGAACCCTGGACGTGGTGACAACAGCGTCGCGGCGAATGCCGTCGCCCCATCTCGGACGTGCAGGTAGGTGCCGAGTTCATATGCAGTTTCGGTCGGACGATCGAGAAAGCTCAAATCCTCGCTGCCGTCGAGTCGCCAATTACTCATCCACGGCAGACGGATCGCCGCGATGGACAGGCCCTGCTGTTCGGCGACCAGACGTGCATAGGACTCGTTGGCGACCTTGCTCAGGGCATAGGCCTGCTGTGGTTGTGGTGGATGTGCCTCATCAACCGGAAGCAGGCATGGCACCGCGGAGCTGCTGCCGCAGAAGCCATAATACTGGATGCTGCTGGCGTAGACCACGCGCTTCAGTTTGAGGTCCGCCGCTGCTTGGAACACCGCCGCACCGACCGCAGTGTTGTGGGCGAAGACCTCCGCTGGTGGTAATCCACACAGGTTTGGAATCTCACCCAGGTGGCAGACCGCGTCGACGTGTGCGAGTGCTTGATGCACCGCGTCGCGATCACGCAGGTCGATGAGCAGCGATGGTAGGCTTGCATCCGCGGATGGCCGCCGGTCAAGGTTGATCACCGTCAGTCCACGCGCGAGCAGTTCACGCGCCACCGCACCACCAACGTTGCCGCTGGCGCCAGTCACTGCTACGCGTCGGATGGCGTGGTCCATTCGACTATTCCAGTCATCAGCAGGCAGGGATCAAGGAGTGACCACAGCCACTTGGCGCACCAATCGTGCAGGAATCGCGAAACCAACGGTATTCACCACTCGATCATTCATGCGCCAGCGTAGTGAAGCGAACCCAGGAGCGGCGCGGCGGTGATGACAACGCTTGCGCCCGGGACCGCCGGTTTCCAACCGGCGTAGGACGTGGCATGCCGGCAATGTCCGGGATCCAGGACCGTCGTCAGTGAACGATTCGTTGGTCACAGGTTGGAGTTGGTCCCCACGCCGGTTGGAAACCGGCGGTCCCGGGCGCAAGCGTTGGCGTGGATCAACGCGTCAACGAGAACGCTCCCAGCGGCAGTCGTTCCCCATTCACCAGCAACTCAACGCGATGTTCCCCAGGGTGATGGACGCGTGTCGTGAGATCAGCGAGTTTCAGCGGATGTTCGATGGCCAACTCAGCACCGGGTTCCAACTGCACACGGTCGATGACGAACGTCTTCGCCCCGGTTCCACCGTTGGCCTTGGCATAGTGCACCACCAGATCGACACGCAGATCCTGTGGCCGCTTCCCGGTCGAGGTGAGTGTCGCGCTGATCATCACCCGCCCGCCGATACGTGGCCGTCGCGGCGTGATCGTTACCCGTGATAGCGTCACGTTTGGACGTGCACCGACTCCGAGCACCGACAACGCACCGGCATCACCGCGTTTCGCCAACGAGCGTAATCCATGTGCTGCGATCCACCGTCGCTCGGCGGTATCGCGCGCCCGCATCCAGCGTTTGGCCGTCGCCACCGCCAGCTCCGGATGATCCTTGGCGATGTCGCCCAGGTGGTTCGCTACCGAACGGCGAACGTACAATTCCGGATCATCGACCAGGCGATCGAGCAGTGCGAGCGTTGGTGTCGGGTCCTGTTGGAAACACCGCAGCCGCCCGGCCCACGGCAGCCGTGGCCGCGTGCCTTCGCTCACCAGTCGACGTACATGCGCGCTGTCGTCTTCGATCCAACGGCTCAGGGCGCGCATGGTGTGGTCGTAGTGGCTTTCGATGAACGGTCGTATCGCCCATTCGGCGGTGAACCGTCGCGTTAGCGCATGCAGCGCTTCCAAGCTGGCGTCGAGGTGCTCCGGTTCTTTCGCTCCGTGTTCGGCTATGAAGTTGGCATGCGGCAGGTAACGGAACACGGTCATGCCGAAACCCTCGGTCACCGTCAGCGGCGGCCCGAAGCTGGCGACCAGCGCACGCAGCGCCACGTGGTAGTCTTTCGGCAAATGCGCGCGCATCACCGCTGCAACGTGGCGCCCACGTGCGGTCAGCTCCAGGTCGATCAGCCCCGTGGTCGCCTGACGTAGGAACACCGCCTGGTCGAATCCGGGCGTTACGCGCGCAAGGTCATCGGCGATGCCGGCCACCACGGCCGGTGAAAAGGCATTCTTCAGTGGCTCGGCCATGATGCGGACGATGTGGGGGAACGCAGGATTGAACAGGAGGAACGGAGCAACGGAGGGGATGGCAGGAAGTTAACCCACCGTGTTCCAGGTCGTCCTCCGTTCCTCCGTTTCTCTTGTTCAATCAGGAGTTCCAAACCGCCGCCGGTGGACGGCACACCTCCGTCCCGAGCACGTCCACCGAGCCTGCGCGTGGTGGCCAGCGTCCACCGGCGGTGTTACACCACGCGCCATTCCCACGGAGGTTCCCATGCGTCGTCGTGATGTCCTGATCGCTGGAGCTGCTGGTGTCGCCCTGAGCGTGCTCGGTCGCTACGCTGCGGCGGCAGAGGCCGATGCCGCCGGCAACGGTAAGACGCTGCGGGTCGCGCTCATCGGCTGCGGCTGGTACGGCAAGTGCGATCTTTTCCGCTTGATGCAGGTGGCGTCGGTGGAAGTCGTCTCGCTCTGCGATGTCGACAGCAAGATGTTGGCGGAATGCGCTGAACTGGTGTCGCAGCGGCAGGTGTCGAAGAAAGTGCCGCGCACCTACAAGGACTACCGCGAGCTGCTCAAGGAGAAGGACCTCGACATCGTCCTGATCGACACTCCCGACCACTGGCATGCGCTGCCGATGATCGCCGCGGTCGAGGCCGGCGCGCACGTCTACGTGCAGAAACCCACCGGCGTCGATGTGATGGAAGGTGTCGCGATGGTTGCTGCGGCGCGCAAACACAACCGCGTGGTCCAGGTCGGTACCCAGCGGCGCAGCACGCCACACTTGATTGAAGCGCGCGAGCAGATCATCAAGGCCGGCAAACTTGGCAACGTCGCCTACGTCGAGATCTGCTGTTATTACCACATGCGTTCACGCAAACAGGACGCCGATATTCTGCCGCCGGAGCATCTCGATTGGGAGATGTGGACCGGTCCGGCGCCGATGCGGCCGTACAATCCGATCGTGCATCCGCGCGGCTGGCGCGCGTTCATGGAGTACGGCAACGGCATCGTCGGAGACATGTGCGTGCACATGCTCGATATGGTGCGCTGGATGCTCGACCTTGGCTGGCCGCTGAGTGTCTCGTCGAGCGGTGGCATCTTGGTGGACAAGGCCAGTCGCGCGAACATCAGCGATACGCAGAGCGCGACCTTCGACTTCGGCAATCTAAAAGTGGTGTGGACGCACCGTGCGTGGGGCACCACCCCTGATCCCAAGTATCCGTGGGCTGCAACGCTCTACGGCGACAAGGGCACGCTCAAGGCAAGCGTCAACGGCTACGATTTCATCCCGCAGGGCAAAGGTGAGGCCGTCCATAAGGATGTGGTGATGGAGCTCGACCAGTACCCCATCGACAAGGATGAGAAGGACTTGGAAAAACACGTCGCCCCAGCCATCCGCGGCCACATGAAGGATCTCCTCGCCGCCATCGCCAACAAAAGCCGACCGGTTGCCGACATCGAACAAGGCCACATCTCATCGGCGTCGTGTATCCTCGCCAACCTCGCGCTGCAGGCCGGTCGTACGCTACGCTTTGATCCAACGAAGAACGACGTCACTGGCGACGCCGAGGCGACCAAGCTGCTCAAGCGGCCGTACCGCGCGCCGTGGCAACATCCGGCAGGGTGAGTCGCCGCCGCCGGAGTGCCCTCCGGCGACAACAACCCGCGCAGTTCCCAGCGGCATCCTTGCGCTGGAACGCGGTGGTGTCTAGCGTGCCGCGGCCATTGGCATCCACGGAGGGATCATGCCGGATAGTTGGACCAACGAACAACTCGATGCGATGCGTCAGATCGGCGACGAGACCGTCGATCCGCTGGCGCTCAAGATCATCAGCGATCACACGTCCTACGACCCGACCACCGGGCTGTCCGGCTACCACCGACTGCTCGGCTTGGCTGACCTGCTGCTGAAGTCGCCGGAGCTGTTGCTGTTGGACGGCGCGGAGATCGGCAAGGCGCTCAAGACCTTCGACGGCAAGGAACGTGACTACTTCGATCCGTTGCCGGTGCCGGCGTGGGTGGACGAGCGCCGGCTGGCGCGTGCGAGCCGGGTGTGGGACGAGAACATGCTGGCGATCATCGGCGTGCTCTATGCCAACAGCCTGCCGTCGTGTTACCTCATCGCGAAGGGCATCCCGACGCTCTACGACACCGGCAAGCTCAGCAAACCGGAGTTCATCTATCAGCGCATTTACGAGACCGGCCTGATGCTCGATGCGGTGATGGAGAAAAAAGGCCTGCATGTATTCAGTGACATCGCAGGGCCGGACGAGAAGCCGCCGCAGCGTTACGTCTGGGGCAAGGGCTACATCGCCGCGCGCAAGGTGCGGCTGCTGCACGCGTCGATGCGCGGCATGCTGCTTTTCCCGCAGATTATCGCTGAGCGTCAAGCGCACGCCGGCAGCGAGTTCAGCAAGTCATCTCTGGGGGCGCTCACCAGCGAGCTGAAGCCCTACGACCACGAGAAGCTCGGCGTCCCAGTGAATCAGGAGGACCTCGCCTACACGCTGCTGACCTTCGGCTACGCCATCCCGGACGGATTGAAGAAGTGGGGCTGTCGCCTCAGCCAAGAGGATTGTGAGGATTTCCTGCACGCATGGTGCCTGGTCGGGCACATCATGGGAGTGCGTGATGACTTGCTGCCGGACGATGTCGCTGCCGCGAAATCCTACTACCAGCAGGTGAAGTCGCGGCAGGCGGCTCGCTGCGCGCAGGGACCGAAACTCACGCAGGTGTTGGAGGGTTTCCTCGCCAACTACATGCCCGGTTTCATGAAGCAGCAGGTGCCGTGGATGCTCATCACCACCCAGCTCAGCCGCGAAGAGGCGGCGATGATCAACCCGGATCCGAACCGCACGGGATCGTGGTTCTTCCGTGTGCTTATGCGCGTCGTGTTCGCCGTGTTGTGGTTGTACTACGGCATCAAGAGCGTGATCACGCGGCGTTTTCCCCCGCTCAGAGTTGCCCTCGGGCGTTCCTTCGCCATTGCTGGCAAGGCGCTGATCAATTCTTGGCGTGACGGATTCGAGCGTCGTCCCTTCTGGATCCCTGGGAGCGCGACCGGCGGCTGGCAGCGCCAGCCGGGCATGGATGCGGCGCGGGAGAAGGCCCTGCAGGAATGGCGGCAGTCGTTGTTCGGTACGGTTTTGTGGGGCGTTGGTTGTGTGATGGCAGGCAGCCTGCTGCTGCTCGGCGGACTGGTGGCGCTGCCGTTCATGTTCGACGTGCCGCAATGGATCTGGGTGTTCCTGCCGTGCAGCATCATCCTCAGCTGGATGGGTGCTTTCAGCTTCCTGACCTGGCGGGTTAAACGCGTGGCGCGGCAGCGGCCAGGACCGCAGGAACCGGGTAACCCCGACCTCGATCTGGAATGATCACGCTGTGAGCAGGCGCGCCTGATCAGGTACGATCACGTCGGCGCGGGACCCGCTACTAAAGTCGCGGCGTAACGTTCTGGTTCCTTGACGCCGAGTGCCGTCAACGCGGCGACGCCATCCGCGCTGGCACGGGCATCGTTCGCGGCTTGTCCCAAACGGATCCGTGCCGCAGCGGCGTGCAGCGGCATACGCAAGGTATCGAAGGCCACGATGCTGGCGCGGTAACCATCCGCGGCGGCAGCGGTGTTACCACGCGCCAGATGCAACGCGGCGCGCAGGTGCGTCGCGTAGGACGACGCCCAGGCGGTGCCTTCTTTGCTCAGGCGCTTCGCATCGGCGTCAGCCACCGCCAGCGCGCTGACATCACGTTTGCCCTGCATCACCGCCATGATCACCGACTGTGCGCGCAGGCCGTGCATGAACATGCGTTTGACTTGAAGGAGGTTCTGCATGCTGGATTTGTAGCGTGGAAAGCCGTCATCGATGAGGTCGGCGGCGCGCGCGCCGTCGCCCTGGTAGAGCGCCACGCGCGCATCCGCCATGCGGTCAAAGAGGTGCTGCAGGTGCCAATGTTTCTTCGACCACTTGGCCACCGCCTCAGCGGATTCGCGGCGCGCGCGTTCCGGATCGCCATCGGCGAGCGTCAGCCACGGCGTCACCACCGTGCGCAGCGTCACCAGGGTGTAGAGGTCGTTGAGTTGACCGAACTCGCGTTCCACCTGGCCGATCAGGCCACGCAGTTCCTTCAGCCGTCCGCTGTAACACAGTACCGGGCCCCAGCACCACGCGTAGACCGAGCCGAGTTCCCAGGTGATGTCGAGGCATTCCTCGCGGTAACCTTTGGCGGCTTTTTCATCACAGGCGATGGCGTCGTCCCACTTGCCGTCGCACCAGTTGTTGTAGCCCTCCGCGGCCCAACTCCACGCCGCGGCGTGGTCGTTGTTCAGCTTCTTGGCGAGTTCATGACCGAGCGCGGCTTGTGCGCGACCACGGCGGCGTCCGCCGGAACCGCCCTCAGCGGCATTGAGGATCGATTCCCACGCCAAGCCTCGTCCGATGCGGTAGGGATCGCCGGCCTGGAGTGCGAGGTGCAGGTGACGGATGTGGAACTCCGCGCCGCGCACGGTGTCGACGCCACCGAGGCCGTGGCCCAGCGACCACAGCGCATCCATCTTGAGGCGCAGCGAACGTGAGATCGCTTCGGGGTTCTGTTCCTTGAACGACAGGCCACGAATACGCAGCCACGTGCGGCGCATCAGCAATGACAGCAGCGCCGAGAGCGAACTCTCATGCCACTTCAGGCCGACTTCGCCGAGCACCTGCTTGGCGATCGCCAAGCCATCGTCCATGTAACCGCTGCGCAGGTATTGGCCGGCGGCGCGTTGCAGCGCGTGCAGGCGTTCACTGAACGCCGGGTTGGCCGCCGCTTCGCCGTAGGCGGTGGCCGCTTCGACGCCGTGACCGGCGTTCGCGAGCGCATCCGCCATCTTCATCAGGAACGCCGAGCGGTCGATCCCAGGAGGCATGATCGGTAGGAGCTTGCGGTAGAGCACGGCGGCACGATCGAACGCGAGGGCGGCGGCTGCGCGGTCGGCGGCGATGATGCCGTAGCGCCAGCCACCGGCACGATCACCGGACGCCAACAGGTGCATGCTCAGCGCTTCGGCTTCCTGGTCCGGATCTTCGGCTTCACTCAGCGCTTTGGCCAAAGCAGCATGGTGGCGCACCAGTTGTTCCGGCGACAACAACGCGATGGCGGTCTCCGCCACCTTGTCGTGATAGACACCGAGTTCATCGCGCCCCAGCGTGGTGCGCAGGCGTATCAGGCGGTCGGCGCCGAGTTGATGCACCGCGGCGGCGAGGTTGCCGACCTCGCCCACCGCATGATGCAACACGGCGAGGGTGCGTGGGCGTCCAGCGACGGCCGCGGCCTCGACCAGCCGGCGCGCCGACGGCTCAAGCACCATCAGCCGGCGGGCGAGCAAATCGCGCAGCGACGGGCGGTTGTTGGCCGCACCCTGCGCCTGTGCCAACACCAATTCGCGCAGGAACAGGGGATGCCCGCCACTGTCACGGTGCGCGGCATCGATCTCGACCCGCGCACTGTCGCCCACTAGCAAGCTGCCGGCGAGTTCTGCGGTTTCCTCAGCTGACAACGGACCGACCTCGATCGGCGCCACGACGATGCCGGCGGCGCCGAACACCTGCGCCATGCGGTCGAGCACCTGGGCGCCATCGTCTTCGGTGCGCCCGCTGGCGATCAGCAACACCGGCGGTGCGCCTGGGGGAGCCAGGACCTCGGTGAGCGCGGCAAGACTGTCCTCATCGCCCCACTGGATGTCGTCGATGGTGATGACCATCTGGCGGCCATCGGTGAGGCGGTGGAACAAAGTGCGCAGCGCCTGAAAACCGCGGCGGCGTTGTTCGTGTGGATCAAGCTGGGTGCCGGCGTCCGCCGCGACTTTCAGCTCGATGCGTGGGATCATGCGCAGCGCCGGGAACAACCGTGCGAGGTACTGCAGGCCGTCCGGCAGCAGGCCGGCAAGTTGTTCTTCAGGAATGTCCTGAAGGTATTCGCCGATGGCGTCGGCAAGTCCGTCGAGCGCTTTGAACGGCACCGATTCGTGCTGGTAGCAGCGGCTGCGCAACTGCAGCCGATCGCTCGCCGGCAGACGCGAGACGAAGCGATCGACCAGCGCGCTCTTGCCCATGCCCGAGGGGCCACGCAGCAGCACCACCGTGCCGGTGCGGTCTTTGACCAGTCGGCGCCACGCCTGGTCCATCAGAGCGAGTTGGTGCTCTCGTCCGACGAACGGCACGGTCGAGAGTGCGCGCGCGGGGGCGCGCATGGTGGTGGTGACCACGGCACAGGCACGCAAGCGTTCGACGCCATCCGTGGGGCGTTGCAGCGGATCCAGTGCCAGACAATCCATCGCCAGTTGGCAGAGATCATCCGGCAGGTGCTGGTGCAACTGACGGGGATCGACCGGCGTCTTGCTGCGTTTGTCGGCCAACACCTGCGCCGATGAGCCGACGAACGGGGCGATGCCAGTGAGCATCTCGTAGAGGATCGAGCCGACCGCGTACCAGTCCGCCGCCGGGGTCGACGGTTCCGGGCTGACCTGTTCCGGCGCCATGTATTTCGGCGTGCCGACGCGCAGGTTGCGCATCATCGACGTGCCGGTGCCACGCAGGGCCAAGCCGAAATCGAGGATCACCAAGCGTCCGCCATGGCCCATCATGATGTTACGCGGCGTCAGATCGCGGTGCACCAGATTGTTGGCATGCAGATGCTCCAAACCGTCCGCCAGTTGTGGCAACAGCGCGCGGATGCGCGACACCTCTCGCTGCGAGGCTACCGCCACCTCGCCCTGGCGGTCGGCAACCACCGGCCGTTGTGCCGCGGCGCCTTCCCAGGGCATCTCCACCGACAGCGAATGGGTCATGGTGGTGCTGTCGACCGCTGGGGTTTCAGCACCACGCACGTGACTCATCACGTCGACGCCATCGACGTGTTCCATCGCCAGGTACCAGCGGTCACGTTCCTGGAACAGCTCGTAGTAGCGCACCAGATTCGCGTGCCGGCAATCGGCAAGCAGACGGAATTCCTGCTTGAAGCAGAACAACCGCTGCGGGTCGATCTGGCGCAGGCTCTTCACCGCTACGCGCGAGCGGGTGACCTCATCGAAGGCGTCGAACACCGTACCGAAGCCGCCGATGCCGATCACCGGCCCCAGACGATAACGGCCGGCCAGGGGTGGACGGGGATTGAATGCAGGCGCCGCGATGTTCATTGACGAGCAGCCGCGGTGATAGCTCTGGGTCGTCGCAACGGCGAGGCAGATAGAGCAGACACGGTGCGAAACCTCGGGGCAGGAATTAGCCGAGTACTCGTTCGGAACAAGTACGATTGATGCATCATTATCACGACGGACTGGTCAACGAAGGCCGCGCCAAGTGGGCGGGTCCGTCCGGGCTCCATCTGGAGGAATCTGAAGGGAGAGCCTGCGGAAAGACGTTCACGGCTCGACATCAAGCTCGTCGGGATTTCCCACAATGACTGGCGGGGTGCGCCTGTAGCATCATGGCGAGGTGTTCCATGTCCCACCAGCCTGGCCATGCGATCTATGCCCGTCGTGAGTTTTTTCGTCGTACAGGAGTGGCGCTGGGGAGTGTGGCGGCCGCTTCGCTGCTCGGGCAGTTGGCAATTCCCGGCCAGGTATTCGCCGATGGCGGCGGCCTGACGCCGCGCACGCCGCCGTTGCCGGCCAAGGCCAAGGCCATCATCCACATCTTCGCCGCCGGTGCGCCGAGCCACCTCGACACCTTCGATCCCAAACCGGTGATGGAGAAATTCGCCGACAAGAACCTGCCGAATCACGGCGGTGGCGTTGGGTTCCCCTCGCCTTTTACCTTCACGCCGAGCGGCAAGTCCGGTCTCTTGATGTCGTCGGCATTTCCGAAACTCGCCGAGGTCGCCGACGAGCTATGCGTCATCCGTTCGATGACCATCGACGTGCCGGCGCACGGTCCAGCGGCGAAGATGATGCACACCGGGTCGCTCATCCAGGTCAAACCCAGCGTCGGGTCGTGGACGCTCTACGGCCTTGGCAGCAACAACCGCAGCCTGCCTGGTTTCATCACGCTCGGTGGCAGCGCGGAATGGCGTCAGGCGGCATTCCTGCCGAGCATGTACCAAGGCACGCGTGCGGACTTCGCCGCGAACAAACCGGTCGACCGCGTGTTGTCGAATCTGCGCAACGACTTCGCTGCGCCCGACGCACAGCGCAAACAACTCGACCTGGTGTCGCAGCTCAATCAGGATCATCTCGCCCGTTTCAAGGGTGATGAGCAACTGGAAGCGCGCAGCGAATCCTTCGAGCTCGCTTACCGCATGCAGACCGAGGCGATGGAGGCTTTCGATATCAACAAGGAGAGCAAGGAGACGCGCGAACTGTACGGCAAGAGCGACATGGGCGCCAAGCTGCTGGTCGCGCGCCGTTTGGTCGAACGCGGCGTGCGTTTCGTGCAGATCGAAGCTGGCGGCTGGGATCACCACTCCGGCATCTTCAGTGCACTGACGCGTACCGCGGGTGCCATCGATCAACCGGCGGCGGCGCTCATCGCCGACCTCAAACGCCTCGGCATGCTGGATTCCACCGTGGTGTGGTGGGGTGGAGAATTTGGCCGTACGGTCACCACGCCTGGGCGCGTCGACGCGAACTCCGGCCGCGATCATCATGGCAAGGCGTTCTGTTCGTGGCTCGCCGGTGGTGGCGTGAAAGGCGGCATGGCCTACGGCGCGACCGATGAACTCGGCTACGAAGTGGTCGAGAACCCGGTCACCATCCACGACCTGCATGCGACCTTGATGCGCCTGATCGGCTACGACCACACCAAGCTGACCTTCCGTTACAACGGCCGCGACTTCCGCCTGACCGACAACTTCGGCCAGGTGGTGAACGGGATCATCGCGTGAATCCGCTGCGCCGCGGTTCGCTGGCGCTGTTGTTCGCTGCCGGTGCGCTCACTGCCGCCGACAGCGAGGGCGTGGCGTTTTTCGAGAAAAACATCCGTCCACTCTTCATCGACCACTGCCTGAAGTGCCACGACGGCACGCAGAACAAGACCAAGGGCGGGCTGACGCTCGATACGCGTTCGGGTTGGGAAAAAGGCGGCGACAGCGGTCCGGCAATCGTTCCCGGCCAGCCGGACAAGAGTCTGCTCTACCAGGTGCTCGCCTTCACCCATGCCGAGATCCAGATGCCGCCCAAGAAAGAGGGGGGCAAGCTGGCGGATGAGAAGATCGCTGCGGTACGCCAATGGATCAGCATCGGTGCGCCGGATCCGCGTGATGGCAAACACACCAAACTCACCGGCCTGAGCGATGAGGCACGCGCGCACTGGGCGTACCAGCCGGTGCAGTCGCCAGCCGTGCCGGAAATCAAGGATCCGTGGATCCGCAACGAAATCGACGCATTCGTGCTGACCAAACTGCGCGCCAACGGCATGCAGCCGAATCCGCTCGCGGCAAAGGAAGTACTGTTGCGGCGCGTGACTTACGACCTCATCGGTCTGCCGCCGACCACCGATGAAATCAACGCCTTCGTTGCCGATAAGTCGCCCACCGCATTCGCCACCGTGGTCGAACGCCTGCTCGCCTCGCCGCACTACGGCGAACGCTGGGGCCGGCACTGGCTCGATAGCGCACGATACAGCGACACCATTGGGTTGAAGAGCAACGGCGGTAAATACCGCTACGAGGACTACCGTCTGCGCTCGGCGTGGACCTACCGCGATTACGTGGTGCAGGCCTTCAATAGCGACAAACCGTGGAACGATTTCTTGGTCGAGCAGCTGGCTGCTGATCAATTGCCCGACATCAAGCCCGGTGATCCGCGCCTAGCCGCGCTCGGCTTCATCACCGTCGGTAAACGCTTCGACAATCCGGACGACATCATCGACGAACGCATCGACACCGTCAGCAAGGCCATGCTCGGCGTGACGGTGTCGTGTTCGCGCTGCCACGACCACAAGTTCGATCCCATCCCGACCGCGGACTACTACGCCCTGCACGGGGTGTTCAACAACATCGAGGAGTCCTACGACCTGCCGGAAGTGGTGCAGATTGCCGATGCCGCGCAGGTGGCCGATTACCGCGCCAAACTCGCGACGCTAACGGAGCAAAACCGCACGGCATTTTATGGTGTCATGCGCAAACGCCTGGGTGACTTCCAGGATCGCGCCGAGGGCTACCTACGATTAGCGGTGATCAACGGCCGTTCGCCCGAACGCCTGCAGATCGCCGAGGCTTACGGTCTGCATCCGGAGAACCGTGACGAGATCCGCGAGGTCTTGGGTGCGTTGCAGCTGCGCAACGAACACCCGGTGGTCGGGCCGTATGCGCGCCTGTCGCGTATTCCGGAAGACCAGTTCGCCGAGAAGGCGCCAGCCGCGCTCGTCGCGGCCCTGAACGACAAGAAGAACCCGGTCAATCCACTGGTCGCCGAGGTGCTGCGTGGACTGAAGCCACGCACGCTCGCAGAGATCGCACGCGTCTACGCCATTCTCTTCGCCAAGGCTGCAGCGGAGGCACCGGCGCACCTCGACAGTTTGTTCACGCCAGGTCAACCAGCACCGAGCACCGACGCAGCGTTGGCCGAGCTGATCACGTTCCCGTATCCGCTGCCCGATGCCGACGACGTGGTCACCAGCGACCAGCAAATGGCGTCCTTCCAGAAGATCGCGCTGGAGAACAAGACCATCGGCGAGCTGAAATTCACCGCCATCAATCACCTGCGTCTGACGCATCCGGGTTCACCTGGCTGGGCGTTGACGGTGGTCGACAAGGCCAAGGCCAACGACAGCTACGTCTACATCCGCGGCGAAAAGAACAAAAAAGGCCCGGTGGTACCGCGTAGTTTCCTCGAAGTGCTGAGTGGTGGGACGCGCAAACCCTTCACCCAGGGCAGTGGTCGCCTGGAGCTGGCGCGCGCCATCGCCGATCGGGCAAATCCCCTCACTGCTCGCGTAGCGGTCAACCGCGCGTGGATGCACCACGTCGGCGCTGGTTTCGTCACCACGCCGGACGACCTGGGGGTGATGAGCGAAAAGCCGGCACACCGCGAGTTGTTCGACTGGCTCACCGCCCGCTTCGTCGCCGACGGCTGGTCGATGAAATCACTGCACCGCCGCATCTTGCTGTCGGCGACCTACCAGCAGTCCGCCGCCAGCATCGCCGCCTTTGAGGCCAAGGATCCCGACAACCGCCTGTTGTGGCGCGCCAACCTCCGCCGCCTCGACATGGAAGCGATCCGCGACTCGCTGGTGCTGCTCGGTGGTCGCCTGGACCGCACCGTTGGCGGCCAGCCGGTGAACATCAGCGACGAACCGTATTCCTACCGCCGCACCATCTATGGTTTCGTCGATCGCTTGGGTCTGTCCGATCTGATGGTGCAGTTCGACTTCGCTGACCCCGAGATGCCCAACAGTCGTCGCACCAACACCACGGTGCCGCAGCAGGCGTTGTTCTTCCTCAACAGTCCGATGGCTGCTGACGCCGCCCGCGCACTGATGACGCGCGCGGAAGTGACCGCTGCCGCCTCCGATGAAGCCCGCGTGCAGGCGCTCTACCGCATCCTCTACCAACGCGGCCCCAGCGCGCAGGAAATCACCCTCGCGCTCGGCTTCATCACCGAAGCCGGCAAGCCGGAATACACCCGCACTAAACCGGCAACCAAACCAGGTGCGCCGAAAGACAACGCCGACAAGAATAAGTACGCCGGTTTGACCAATCTGGGCACGATGGTCGAACGCACGCCGCTCAAACCGTGGGAAATGTACGCCCAGGCGCTGATCTGTGCGAATGAGTTCGTCTACGTAAACTGAGCAGCGGCGGAAAGCTGACAGCCCGCTTGCGGGCACGCGCGACCGTGCTCTTCTCTGCCGCCCATGGCAACGCCCCATCCATCAGAGTTGAGTGCCACCGTCGAAACCCGTCTCGATGGCCAGGGCGGGATCCTGGAATTGACGACGGAACTGACTCGCCGACTCGATCGCATTGGACCTGCCGCAAACCATCCGGACCGGGTGGATGCCCTCATCGACCTGCTGCACTGGGTCTTTGATGGCCCGGGCAACGATGTGAAGGTGGTTGGCGCGCAGGCCACCGGGGCATGGCAGATGGATTCGTCGGCCATCGATCGTGTGCACCTGCTGGTGATGACGCTGCACAACGACGCAACTCGCCGTTCGCGTGTGCGGGAGACCCTGCTGGTGACGATGTCGCAATGCGAAGCGCGCGGCCTGTTCGGCGACTTTGGTATGCCGAGCGAGCGCGGTTTTCTTGCGGAGGGCAGCGATCGCTTGCTCGGGCACCTGCTGCCACGGCCACGCGATGATCATGATTTGGCGGATCTGCTGCGTCGCTGGCTCGACAATCCGCGGGTTGCCGCTCACGTTCAACGTCTGAGTCCAGAGGTCTTCGCCGGTTTGATGGAAGAGTTGTGTCCCTCCGTCGCGGTCGCCGACTGGAAGTTTTTGGCGCAGGATTTCGCTGACGGCATGCGCCTGTTGGCGCTGCGCATCGCCGCTCAGGGACTCACCCGAAAATTGCGCCAGAGACAGCCAGTCGAAGCGCTAAGCAAATCGCCGTTCAATCGTCTGCAGATCACCGTAGATCGCCTGATCGAGGCGTGGCTGGCTGGTGATCCGCTCGACCAGGTGATTGCCGCGTGGCAGCAGTCAGCCGCAGAGTGCCGCGAACGTATCGGCAGTATTCGCAGCCTGATCGAGTCACAGGGAGTGAGCGTCGACATCGTGTATGGTCTCGAAGTGATGCAGCGGGGGCTGCGTAATCTGGATAGCATGGTCGAGTGGATCGCGCTCAAACGGGGGCCCACACGTTGGGCCTTGTTGCGCCGTATGCTGGTACGCTCTGCTGGCTTCATTCATCAGGACCGCAGCGTGATCGAACTCGCCCGGGCGAACTTCAATTTATTGCACTGCAAGATAGTCGAACGTGCGGGCGGCACCGGCGAACATTACATTGCCACCAATCTCAAAGAATACGGCCACATCTGGATCGCTTCGCTCGGTGGTGGCCTGCTGACCGTGTTGACCGTCGCAGGAAAATGCGCTCTCGCTGGGTTGCAATTCACCGGCCTAGCCATCGGTATTGGCTACGGCCTGAACTACGCGGCCAGCTTCGTCGCCATGCAGCACCTGGGCTTGATGCTGGCGACTAAGCAGCCGGCAATGACGGCGGCGACCTTGGCGG
>JANPLC010000482.1:0-14847 GCA_031426335.1 Planctomycetota bacterium | reverse complement strand
TTCGTCCTGCAGACGCCGCACGTGGAAGTCACCGTCATCGGTACGCGCTTCACCGTCGCGGTTGCCGATCAGGCCACGTCAGTGGCGGTGGACGAAGGCATCGTTGCGGTCCAACCAGCTCAAGGCCCGGTCGAGCAGTTGGTCGCCGGCAAGCACAACCGCTGGCCGATGGCTGATCAGCCCACGCCGACACCAGTCGAAGCCACACGTTTAGTCGAGGTGCGGCCGGATGCGGATGCGGACGCGGACGCGAGTCAGCCCAGCAACTCATTTGGCCTGACGCCGGGGCTGCGCTTGCAGGGCGGCGACAAACGCCGCGTGTCGCTCCTGCGCTTTACCGTCCCTCAGGGGCGCATCGCCAGCGCCGAACTGGTCCTGCACCGCACGCATGGAAACGCCACTGTTCAGGTGTGTTTACAGGAAACGGTCGGTAGCTGGGAAGAGAACGACCTGCGTTGGCATCATGTGCCGGCTAAAGGGCGGGTGATCGGAACGCTCGTTGAACTTGACGGCTTGTGGCGTTGCCAAGTGCCCGACCTGCACCCGGGCACGGCGGAATTCTACCTGGAAACCATGGAAGGAACGACTTCATTGGGCAGTCGGGAGATGTCTGGTCAGGAACCCACTCTAAGGCTTCGTCTGTCGAACTAAGCCTCGGCCAGCGCGCTCGATGATCGTCATCTCAGTCGTGTCAGCGTCGAGGCCAGTGGTCCAGCCGAGGAAGCGTACGCTGTCTTTTATTCCGCTGTCGCCTTGGGATGGAGGTGTCCTCCCGGCGACCGCTGCACCCAGGCCAAGGAGCGCCGGCTGATATGCTTCTCGGACACAATCCGATTGTTTGGCTAGTTCGACATGAGCCCGGGTGAGAAAGCTCCTCAGTCGCTCTCGGACGAGCGACTAAGGAAAAAGACCATCTGTCGCCACGCGTATTTGGCCCACTCAGATAACATTCGGAGATGGAATTGACGTTCAAAGCGTAGGGAGCACCCGTCACTTCTCGCTGCCATAGCAGCCGCTGCTGATCCGAAACAGGCGCAAAGCCAATGCGATGGTATAGGCGGTTCGAGGTCGGGTTTGCCAGATCAGTGTAGAGGACGACGTAGGTCGCATTTTCGGCGAGCAGCAGCCCGCAGAGAGCATGCACAACTGCGCCTGCATACCCCCGGCCGCGCAGCTGTGGCGGCGTATAGACGCCGGTGATCGACCAGCCGCCGCGGAATGGTCGCGCCTGGCTAGCCATCGACACCGGTCGGCCATCGAATTCCCAGAGCAGCACTCTGTCCAGCAGCGTGCACAAGTGTTCGTCGGTGCGGGGTCTGGGCAATTCCCCGATTTCCTTGTCAAATGCATCCAGCCAAGCGCCAAGCAACGGAAGATCACGGTGGTCGGGCCGACGCGCTCGACCCTTCAGCGTGTGCGGCAATCGCGGTTCGCCGCGAAGCCGGTGCAGGCGCAGACCCATGGTGTCGATCACGGGTTGCCCAGTCGCTGTCGCTATGGCCTGCGCCCAATCGTTCGGCGCATTGATGCCAGGTGCCTGCCAGGCCAAGCAGAGTTCGGCAGCGAACGCAGCGATGGCCGCGTCGACGCGATGTGGCGAGGCCGCGACCACCGGGCGTCCAGGAGTCTGCACGAGGACTAGCGAAAGATCGCCATGTATGATCATGCCGCAGTGGCCTGGTGCGCTCGAATCGTTGAGTGCGTAATCTCCGATGCCGCACACCAGTGCGAATGGCACCGAATCGAGTTCGAGCCATGCCGCTAGGGCACGGTGCAGTTCCGGCACGGTCGTGAGTGGATGAAATCTGGGGCTCATAGAGGGGTCCTGAACGCAACGAGACCGCCTGCGGGTTTTGCAGGCAGCCTCGGTAGAGGGGGCCTCAATCGCTGGAGCGATTCAGCCGTGCATGCGACGTTAGCGCGCACGATCGCACAGCGTCTTGCGAATTCGTACGAGCAGGATTGTTGAGAAGGTCAGCACCCAAGGTGGAGTGCAAGCAGTGAACTCGGGACCAGGCCCTGCGCTCAGGTTGACGTGCCGCTAACCAGCCCAGGCGTAGTCGAATGGTCACGACCTAATTATTGATGTTCCTTGTCTCCATTGGACACGCATCACCATGAATGCATGCGCTCTGATACCCTGACTGATTTAGAAACGGCGAGAAAGCGCCGTCGCATCGTCAGCATCTGGCGTCGCCGTGTCGATGACCACGCACTGCGTGGTGTCGTAATGAAGGTCGGGAGCGGAATCGTCCTGCTTCACCTACTAGACGAAGGCATTCGGCTCGATGGTTACTCCATCATTCGTCTGACAGACATCACGAAGGTCGAGGTTCCTGCCCCGAGGTCGACCTTCTACCATGAAGCACTGCGCATTCGTGGTCAGCGTGCGCAGACGCCGCGTGCCATCGTGCTATCGGACCTCGGCGCAGCCATCACGTCGGCAGGCCGTCGCTTCCCATTGGTGACTGTTCACCCTGAAAGGAAGGACAAGGGCATATGCTGGATCGGGAAGCCGCTCGTTATCGCTCGCGGCGTTCTGGTCTTGTCGTACATCGACCCTGGCGCGGTTTGGGACGGAGAGCAGCGGTGCCGTTTGCGTGATATAACGAAGGTAGACTTTGGGGGTGCCTACGAGACGGCCTTGGCAGAGGTCGCAAAGGCTCGCGCTCGCGTGGCGAGACGTTGATGGACTACCTTGTCTCGATCCTCGTTG
This sequence comes from Planctomycetota bacterium, assembly GCA_031426335.1. Classification (GTDB taxonomy): domain Bacteria; phylum Planctomycetota; class UBA11346; order UBA11346; family UBA11346; genus BOG-1363. Next base: position 12,131 of record JANPLC010000482.1, on the reverse strand, counting down.
GCGTCGTCATCGGCTTCGTGCTCAGGGAACTGCTGGTTCGATGGCAGCAGCGGCGGTGGCTGCATGGCGTACCGATTAGGCAAACCGAGCTCCACATCGTGGAGCGGCTGACAGAGGTGGGACTGCGCCTCGACGGATGCACGCTGACGGGCTCGGCCGGAAGCGTCTCCTTCGATCGGGGTCTCGTCGTGACCGACGTGGTAGCGGGCAACGACCTTGTCATCGTCAGAGTGAGCGAGGTCAAGTCGCACGGACCGAACTCATCGGGCCAGTGGCCCAAAGAAGACCTGATCCTGAGGCACGACGGGTCCATCATCCATCGGCTGCTGCACTCCTGCTATACGGACGGGAAGCCGTACCTGTCCCAGTTCCTGGAGATCGCAGCTGACGGTACGCTCCACGTCATGGTCGCTACGTGGATCAAGAAGGGCGATGACGACCGACGCGGGATGGTCTACAAGGAGGAGCGAGTCGCCCTGGATCAGCTCCCGAGTTTTTATGCCTCTTCCGCTCCCGAAAGTGGCTCGGCGTAGGTCCAACCCGTTGCGCGATGCGGCTACGGATGCGGCTATGGCCCTTAGGCGGGCGGTGGTCGCCAAAAGCAAAACCCCAGCTTTCGCTGGGGTTTTATCTGGTGCGCGATCTAGGACTCGAACCTAGGACCCAGGGATTAAGAATCCCTTGCTCTACCAACTGAGCTAATCGCGCCTGCGATTGAGGGGGCGGAAGGTAGGGGGTGCACCCCCACCGTCAACACGGGAGTTGGCTGGCTTTGAGTGCTTGCCAGCTACCTGGGCCGCATGGAAGCGCGTGGGCGATGCGCCGACTGAACACGGGCTGTCATGCGTGGCGCAATGCTGGGTAAAACAGCGGCTAAACGTTCAGCGGGTGCGGTGTCGTTAGCGTGGGTGCCTGGTGCGGTGTCGTTAGCGTGGGTGCCTCGCTAGCGGCGGTGGGGAATACGGGTCGCAATGCCAACCCTGCACGGGAGTACTACAGCAAGGATCGGCAGCAGCTCCCGCGCAGTCGGCTACGCCAGGGCGTGGGCCTGTGGCGGAATGAAGCATGTACCGTCGTCCTGGTGAGGTTACACTCTTGGCATCTCAGACGCTCTCTCACCGCTTCGCGGTCGACTGCTTGGTGTTGCCGGCCCGGTTGACGACCGTCCGGGCGGCTGCCGCAGCTGCTGCTCGTGACCAAAGGCCCTTGGTCCGTTGCGCTGAGGTCCAGGGGGAGTCGCGTTTGTCATCGTTGCTTCGCCCTTATTTGAAGTCGCTGATTGCTGCGCTCATGGCCGTGAGCCTGTGGCTCGTGGCAGTGCCGACATCTGCGGTCGACACGTTGACCGACGCGCGCGATCGCATGCGGCGTGGCGATTACGTCGGGTGTGTGGCGGCGGTTGACGAGAGCAAGGATTTGTGGAACCGCGATGCCCAACTGTTGCGCATACGTGCGCTGATGATCACCGGGCCGGCGATCGAAGCAGCAAAGGCGGCCGACCAGCAGGCGCGCCGGTGGTTCCGCAATGTCGAGGCGTTGATGCTGATGCACGACGCGCTCGCGCAGATTGGTCAAGGCGAGGCGGCGGAGAGCATCCTGGCGCATATTCAGGAACTCGGTCAGCGTACCACCCCACAGTCCTGGAGTCCCGCGGACCGGGTTGCGATGGGACGGGCGATGGTGTTGGTTGGTGAAGAGCCGAAGCGTGTGCTTGATGTTTATTTCAAGAGTGCGACGACGCAGGATCCGACGTTCTTGCCTGGGTACCTTGCTGCGGGCGAACTGGCGTTGAGCAAAAATGACTACGCGCTCGCGGCGCAGTTCTACACCGCTGCGGCCAAACACGACGCCGATGGTGCGGATGTGCGGCTGGGGCTGGCTCGCTGTGCGCAACCCGACGATCGCGTGGCGATGATGCAACATCTGGAGGCGGCGCTGCGCACCAATCCCAATCATGTCGGCAGTCTGCTGCTGAAAGCCGAGCATGAGATCGACACCGAGGCTTACGAACAGGCGGCGGCAACGCTTGAGCGAGTCGCCGCGATCAATCCTGCCTTGCCTGAACTATGGTGTTATCGCGCGGTTCTGGCGCATCTGGCGGGCGATGAAAAAGCCCAGGCCGCAGCGCGCGCCAAAGCCCTTGAGCCGTGGCCGAGCAATCCCGCGGTCGATCATCTGATCGGGCGCAAATTGAGCGATAAATACCGCTTTGCTGAGGGGGCCGAACATCAGCGGCGCGCGCTGGCGTTCGCGCCGAAGAAGTTGCCGGCTACGATCCAACTCGCGCAGGACTTGCTGCGACTGGGGCAGGAAAAAAATACCGAGGGCTGGGAACTGGTGGAGCACGTGGCCAAGACGGACGGCTACAACGTCGTTGCACACAACCTCGCGACGCTGCGACGTCACCTCAATGACTTGAAGACCATCGAGAACGACCACTTCATCGTGCGTATGGATCGTCGTGAGGCGCAGGTCTACGGCCCCGAGGTCATGGCCCTGCTCGACGAGTCGCGCACGGTGTTGTGTGGCAAGTACGGCCTGCAACTCGACGGAAAAATCACCGTCGAGATCTATCCCGATCAGCAGGACTTCGCCATCCGTACCTTCGGTGTGCCTGGAGGCGCCGGGTACCTGGGCGTGTGTTTCGGCAAGGTCATCACCATGAACAGTCCGGCGGGCCTCTCTGCGGGCGCGGCGAATTGGCGCTCGGTGTTGTGGCATGAGTTCTGCCACACCGTAACGCTGCACATGACGCGTAACCGCATGCCGCGTTGGCTGAGCGAAGGCATCAGCGTGCATGAAGAACTGCAGCGCGACCCGAGCTGGGGCCAGCGCATGACGCCGGAGTACCGGCGCATGGTGCTCGGCGGTGAACTCTCGCCGTTAGGGAAGATGAGCGGCGCGTTCCTCAATCCGCCATCCGGTCGTCACCTGCTGTTTGCCTATTATCAGAGCGCATTGGCGGTGGAGTTCATCACCGCGCGTTATGGCCAGGACAAACTGCGCGCGATCCTCACCGACCTCGGCAAAGGCAGCCCGATCAACACCGCGATCACCACGCACACCGCGCCGCTGACCGAGGTCGAAGCGCAATTCAAGGAATTCGTTCACGCCCGCGCGCTCGCTGGCGTTGCCTCGCCGGCGGTGTTCGCGGTGCCAGATCCGCTGGAGGCTGCGGATCCTGCGGCCGTGGTCGTGTGGGCCGAGGCGCATCCGGACAGCTATTGGGCACAGCGGCGCCTCGGTGATCGCTGCGCTGCGGCCAACGATTGGGCCGGCGCGCGTACGCACTACGAACGAGCGATCGCGCTCGACCCTGAGTTCGCTGGCGCGGACAGCGCCTATGCGCCAATGGCTGAGGCATGCAAACGTCTTGGCGACGAAAAAGCAGAACGTGCGACCTGGACGCAACTCGCCGCGCGTTCGCCCACCGCCACCAATGCTTTCACTGCACTGATGGCGCTGGCCGAAAAGGAAGAGCACTGGGCCGAGGCCGGGCGTCTCGCCGAACGGCTGCTCGCAGTCAATCCGATGTTGGAAGCACCACGTCGGATACAGGCGCGTGCTGCTGAAGCCGGTGGCAAGGCGACTGACGCCATCACGGCCTACACCAAGCTGCTGACGCTCGCTCCGGTCGATGCCGCCAACGTGCGGTTTCGCTTAGGCAGCTTGTTGGTCGACAGCGATCCGCCGCGCGCCAAGCGCTTGGTGCTCGATGCCCTGGCCGAGGCACCACGTTTCCGCGCGGCCCATGCCCTGTTGCTCCGTCTGACCGCAGAGAAGACCCCATGAAAAAGCCACTGCTGGTCAGTCTGCTGACCTGCTTGCTGATGATCGTCAGCGGCGTGGGCGCAGTCGACACCACGAGTGATCGCAACGGTGTGCCCGATTGGCCCGTCGACACCAAACATCCCAAGGACGTCTTCACCTTCGTGCGCATACGCTACAATTCGTGGGCTGGTCGCGGAGGCGCGTGGCGCACGGATTACCCGGATGCCGATCTCAACTTCTCGCTGCGTCTGCAACAGGTCACCAGCATCAAAGTAAATCCCGTTCCGGTGGTGCTGGAGATCAGCGAGCCAGAACTCTTCGATTATCCGTGGATCTACATGGTGGAACCTGGACGTCTGGAGTTCACCGAGCAGGAAGTGACGACGCTGCGGCGTTACTTGCTCTCTGGCGGTTTCCTGATGGTCGACGATTTCTGGGGCAGCGAGGAGTACGAGAATTTCTATCATGAGATCAAACGCGTCTTCCCCGATCGCGAGCCGGTCGAGCTGCCGCTCGAACATCCGATCTTCCATGCGGTCTTCGATCTGCACGAGAAGCCGCAATTACCGTCGATCGACAACGCCATCGCTGGACGGGCTTCCGGCATCACCTGGGAACGCGGCGAGGATGGTCGTGAGGTGCACTACAAAGGCATCTCCGACGATCAGGGCCGCCTGATGGTGGTCATCTGCCACAACACCGACAACGGTGATGGCTGGGAGCGTGAGGGCGAGAATGAGTGGTATTTCCGCGAGTTTTCCATGCCCAAGGCCTATCCCGTGGGTATCAACATCGTCTTCCATGCGATGACGCATTAGGTTCTGAGTTTGTTGCCGACCGGGCCACGGCCCGGTTTCACCTGTGAAAGGACATCCTGTGTCGACCTCTTCCGCATCAGCCGCCTTCGAGCAAGAAAAACAGTCCGCCGAACAACTCGCCGGTGCGCGCAAGCTTATCCGCGCTGAACTGTCCAAGGTCATTGTCGGCCAGTCTGCGGTTATCGATGAACTGCTGTTGGTGCTGCTCTCCGGCGGCCACTGCTTGCTCACGGGTGCGCCTGGGCTGGCGAAGACGTTATTGATCAAATCGATGGCGCAGTTGTTTAGCCTGAAGTTTCAGCGCATCCAGTTCACGCCGGACCTGATGCCCGCCGACATCACCGGCACCGAGATCCTCAAGGACACCGGCGGTACGCGCCAACTGACCTTCATCCCTGGTCCGATTTTCGCCAACATCGTCCTGGCCGATGAAATCAACCGCACGCCGCCGAAGACCCAGGCCGCGTTGCTCGAAGCGATGCAGGAACACCAGGTCACCGCCGCCGGTACGCGCCATGTGCTGCCCGAACCGTTCTTCGTCCTCGCGACGCAGAATCCCATCGAGATGGAAGGCACCTACCCACTGCCCGAGGCCCAGCTCGACCGCTTCATGCTCAACAGTTTTATCGATTACCTCAGCGAGGACGATGAGGTTTCCGTGGTGATGCGCACTACCACCAATGACGTCGCCGATCTGAAGCCACTGTTCACTGCCGAGCAGGTCCAGGGTTTCCACCGTGTCGTGCGCCAGGTGCCGATCGCTGCCGATATCGCGCGCTACGCCGTGCGCATTGCTGCGGCCAGCCGTCCAGGCCGAGCCGGCGCGCCGAAGCTGGTGAACGACTTCGTCTCATGGGGTGCGGGTCCGCGCGCGGCGCAGTGCCTTGCACTCGGAGCGAAAGCGCGGGCGTTGCTCGATGGTCGCGCGTTCGTCACGGTCGACGACATCCGCGCGCTGGCGCGTCCGGTACTGCGGCACCGCGTGTTGCTCAACTACCGCGCTGAAGCCGAAGGCATGTCCATCGATGATCTGATCACGAAACTCGTCGCGACGATTCCAGAAAACATCTGACGTGGCCGCTCCGGTGACATCAGGGCTCGGCATGCGCGCGACGGAACGCAACGGCGGTCTGGTCGATCCGGCGTCGCTCATGCGCATCGCATCGATGGAGTTGCGGGCCAAGGTGGTGGTCGACGGCCTTTACCGCGGCATCCACCGCAGTTCGCGCCACGGCTTCAGCACCGAGTTCACCGAGTACCGCCAGTACGTCGACGGCGATGATCTGCGGTACCTCGACTGGCGGGTGTTGGCGCGTTCCGACCGCCACTACATCAAGAAGTTCGAGGATGAGACTTCACTGCGCTGTAACCTGCTGGTCGATCACAGCCGCTCGATGGGCTACGGCTCACTCGGTTACACCAAGGCCGATTACGCGGCGACGCTCGCGGCGACGCTCGCGCAGTTCCTCTTTGCTCAGGGTGATGCGGTAGGCCTCGTCACCTTTGATGATCACGTCGATCAACTGATCCCGGCGCGCAATCGTTATGGTCATCTGCGCCGCATCATGCATGGGCTGGAACAGCAATCGGGCGGCGCGGCCACCGACCTGGGTGCACCGCTGCAGCACATCGCCGAGATGCAGATGCGGCGTGGACTGCTGGTGCTGGTCAGCGATCTCTTCGCGCCGATCGACACCTTGTCCAAACGCCTGTCGCACTTGCGTGCCAGCGGTCACGACCTGGTGATCTTCCAGGTCTTCGATCCGGCCGAACGCGATTTCACCTTCGAAGCGCCGGCGTTGTTCGAAGACAGCGAGTCGAAACAGAAGCTCTACGTCGATCCGGCGACGGCGCGTGAAGACTACTGCCGGCGTTTTCGCGACCACAGCGAGGCGGTTCGCACCATCGCTTCGCAACTGACCGTCGACTTCCACCCGGCGCCAACCGATCGGCCGTTGGCTGAAGCCTTGTTCGAATTCATGAACGACCGGCAGCGGCGTGGTCGCGTCATTCAGCGGCGCGGAGCGCAGCGATGAGCGTGCTCTTCCCCTTATTCTTCGCCGCCGCTGCAGCGGTGATCGCTCCGATCCTGCTGCACTTGTTGCGGCAACGGGCGCGAAACATCCAGCCGTTCAGTTCGCTGATGTTCCTGCGCGCGACGCCGCCGCGCATGCAGCCCAAGACGCGGGTTGAGAACCTGCCGTTGCTGCTGCTGCGTTGCCTCGCGCTCATCCTGTTGGCGATCGCGTTCGCACGGCCGCTGTGGCAGGGCACCGACCTCATGACCGTCGGACAAAAAGGCCGCACGCTTATCCTGCTCGACACCAGTGCCTCGATGAGCCGCACTGGTCTGTGGGATCAGGCACTCGCGCACCTCGATCAAGCCATTGCTGATCCGGAGCAACGTGTCGCGATCGTCGCCTTCGATCGTACGCTACGTCCGCTGCTGAACTTTGAGGACTGGGCTGGCCAACCACCGGCGGCGCGCGCTGAACTGGCCCGCACTCGTGCGCAAAGCATCACGCCGGGCAGCGCTGGCAGCGACATCGGCTTGGCGCTTGCCGGTGCCGCTGACCTGATCAGCGATGACGAAACAGCGGCGGCGGAAGCGCAGGGCATCAAGCGCATCGTGCTGATCAGCGACCTGCAAGCCGGACGTGGTCTTGACGCCTTGCGCAGCGCGACGTGGCCGAAGGGATTGGGCTTGTCCATCCGTCAGGTCAGTAGTGCGCAGCCGACCAACGCGGGTTTGTCCCTGGTGACGGTCGAGACCGGTCTGATGCCGGAAGCCGATGACCAACGTCCGCGCGTACGTGTCAGCAACGATGCCGCGTCGAAGAGCCAAGCGTTCACCGTCGCCTGGAGCGATGGCGTCGGCACGCCAGAAAACGTCAGCGTTCCGCCAGGTAGCACGCGCGTAGTGCGCGCGCCGCTGCGTCCGGCGGGCAAGGCTGGTTCCGCCGTCGTCCTGCGCGGCGATGACCACGCGTTCGACAACACGCTGTACCTGACTGACGCGGCGCCGGCGGAGGTGCCGGTGCTCTACCTCGGCAGCGATGCGGTTGACGATCCGACGGGTCTGGCGTATTTCCTCAAACGTGCGCTGCAGCCGACGCGAGTGTTGGCGCCGCGCCTGACCGCCCACGGACTTGCTGATGCGGCGGCAGATCCCGCGCGTTTCAGTTGGGTAGTGGTTGGCGGCGCGCCATCAGCAGAGCTGGCGCAACGGCTCACCGCGCATGTCAGCTCTGGCGGAGCAATCACCGTGGTCCTGCGTCAGGCGAGCGACGCCGCGTGGTTGGAAAAACTTTCCGGCCACGCGCTGCGGGCTGAGGAAGCGCGCGTCAACGGCTTCGCCATGATCGGTCGCGTCGACTTCGCTCATCCGCTGCTGCGCCCGTTCGAGGTCGCGCGTTTCGGCGACTTCACCAAGATCCATGTCTGGCATCACCGAACGCTGACGCCTCCGCCAACCGCGCAGGTGTTGGCGTGGTATGACGACGGCCAGCCAGCGTGGCTCGACGTGCCGGTCGGCAAAGGCCGCGTGTTGGTGCTGACCAGCGGTTGGCATCCGGCCGACAGCCAACTGGCGCTCTCGACCAAGTTCGTGCCGCTGATCTACACCGAATTGCAACGCAGCAGCCGCATCACGCCCAGGCCGACGCAGGTCATCATCGGTGACGCCGCTACGCTGCCGACCGGAACGCAGTCGATCGTCGGCCCGCTGGCGTCGGCTGATGCCGCAAATCCCACGTCAACCACATCGCAGGTCATCGCCCAGCAGGGCCTCTACCGCGTGCAGACCGCCGAGGGCGCGCTGTTGGTGGCGGCCAACGTCGATCCGCTCGAATCGCACACCGCTCCGCTCGCACTCGAAACCCTGGAGGCGCTCGGGGTTGCCATCGCGGACGCTGATGCCGCAGCAGCCGTCGCTGCGGCCGAGGCCGCGCGTACTAGCGAACGTAAACTCAAGGTCGCAGAACTCGAAGCGCGCCAGAAATCTTGGATGTGGATCCTCGCTGCCGCTTTCATCGTCTTGCTCATTGAGACCATCGTCGCCGGTTTTGCCAGCCGACGCAAAACTGAAACGCCGTCTGATGTTGTTGCCACTGATGTTGTTGCCACGGGAGCCGCGTCATGACTGAGCCGATTCTGCAACATCAGCTTCGCCCGCTGGCCGAACGCCAACTCCGTCAACGGCTGCATCACATCACCATCGCCGTGCTGCTCGCTGCCGTGCTCCTCGGACTGCTGTTGTTGGTCTTTCATGCGGCGGGGTCGCCGTTGGTGGTCTACCTGTGGATGACTGCGACGGTCGGCGCGGTGCTTGTCAGCCGTTCACGCGTCAAACAACAGCACGCTGTCGACTTCGGAAAATTGGCGAACGAGGTCGAACGTCAGCACCCGGAACTGCGCGCTGCCTTGAAGACCGCAGTCGAACAGCAGGCGTCCGTCGGTGGCGGGATGAGTTACTTACAACAACGCGTGATCGACGAAGTGGTGGCCCACGCCAGCCAACACCAGTGGTTGGCGGCGGTGTCCGCTCGTCGGCTGACGTTGTTGTCGCTCGCCACCGGGTTGTTGCTGCTGCTGACCGGCACGCAGGCGGTGGTCTTGCTCGATGCCGCGCGTCAGTCCGGGTCGCACCGTGTCGCTGTGGGTACGAATACCCGCGACCTCACCGTTGAGGTCCTCCCCGGCAACAGCGAGGTACAACGCGGAAAATCCATTGTGGTGCTGGCGCGTTTTCCTGGGCAGCTTCCCGAAAACGCCACGCTCGTCATCGGGCCGGTCGGTGGTGTCGCCACGCGCATGGAGTTGGCGAAGAATCTCAATGACCTAGTGTACGGCACGACGGTGAACACCGTCAGCGAAGCGCTGAGCTACCACATCGAATACCCAGGTGGTCGCTCGCAGCCGTACACGTTGACTGTCTACGATCTGCCGGCGCTTCAACGTGCTGATGCGGAGATCGTCTACCCCGCGTATTCCAACTTGGGGACCAAGCAGATCCCGGACACCATGTCAGTGTCGCTCATCGAAGGCTCGAAGCTCGCGGTGGCGTTCCTGCTCAACAAGCCCGTCGCGAGTGCGCGGTTGGTTGATCCGCAGGGCAAGCCGATCGTGCTCACCGTCGATCCACAAAAGCCGACTATCTACACGCTGGCGAGCGAGCCGCAGGAGAGCGTCAAATACCGCTTTGAACTCACCGACGCTGAGGGGCGAGCCAACGACGAACCGCCGCGCTTCGCCATCACCGTGCACAAGAATCTGCCGCCGGTGCTGAAGGCGACCTTCCCTGGGAAGGACAGCAAGATCTCGCCGCTGCAAGAAATGGCGTTGGAGGCGCAGGTCACTGACGACTTCGCGCTGCGCGGCATCGGCCTGACGTACACGCTGGGCAACGGCGAACCGGTTGAGGTGCCGCTTCCTGCCAGCGCGCCCGCTGCCAGCGCGCCTGCCACAGCCACGTCAGCCGACGCAGCTGCGGCGGCTGCGGTGACCAAGACCACCATCGCCCATCTGCTCGCGATCGAACGCCTGGGTGCGCAGCCGTATCAGTTGTTGTCGTATTATTTCTGGGCCGAAGACGTTGGCTCCGATGGCAAGGTCCGACGCACCAGCAGCGATCTGTATTTTGCTGAAGTGCGCCCCTTCGCCGAGACTTTCCGCGAGATGGTCTCCGAAGGTGGTGGTCCACCACCACCGCCGAACGCCGAGCTGATCAAGCTCCAACGCCAGATCGTCATGGCGACGTTCAAACTCAGCAATCGCGCTACCAAAGCGGTAAGCGACTCGGCGCTGACGACGGACATCGAGGCGGTGGCCGGCAGCCAGGATGCGGTGCGCGACAAGCTCGAAGCGATGGCGGCGGAGCTGACCAATCCGCAACAACAGGCGCTCGCTGAATCGGCGCGCAAGCACATGACCACTGCGGCGGAGAAGCTGACGGCGGCCAGCACGTCGGTCAGCAAAGTACTGTTGAGTGAGGCGCAAGTTGCCGAACGCTCGGCGCTGCAGGACCTCATGCGTATCGCCGCCAGCGCCGAGAACTTGGTGATGCGGAGCAAGGGCGGCGGCGAAGGTGGCGCGGAAAACAGCGGCCAACGTGAGCTGGATGAACTCGAACTGACGCAGGCGGAACGGCGTTACGAAACTGAGAGCAGCGCCCAACAGCAACAACGCGATGCCGCGCAGGCCGAGGAACTGCAAGTGCTCAGTCGCCTGCGCGAGTTGGCGCAGCGCCAGGGCGATCTCAACGAGCAGGCCAAGGAACTGGCAGCAGCGCTGCGTGCGGCGGTGGATGAAGCCAAGCGTCAGGAGCTGATGGCTCAGCTCAAGCGCTTGCAAGAGCAGCAGCAAGAAGTCTTGCGTGATATTGACGAGGTGCGTGAGCGCACGGAACGGCCGGAGAATCGCGAGCGCATGGCCGAAGCGCGCAAGCAGCTTGACCAGGCGCGCGAGCAGACCCAGCGCGCCAACGAAGCGCTCAAACAGAATCAGGTCGAGCAGGCGGTCACGCAGGGTACGCGCGCACAGGGCCAACTCGAAGACCTGCGTGATGATTTCCAGAAACGCAGCGCCGGCGCCTTTGCCGAGGACGTGCAACGTCTGCGCGCGGAAGCCAAGCGTATCGATGAAGCGCAGCAGGAAATCGCCAAGCAACTGGGCGACGCCAAGGCCGGGAAACCGCAGAGTTTATCCGGTGACAGCGCGACGCCCCAGGTCGCCGATGCGCTCGATGCGCAGAAGCAGGCGCTGAGCAAACTGCTCACCGACACGCGCCGTGTCACCGAGGCAGCGGAGGAATCGGAGCCAGTGCTCAGCCGCAAGCTCTACGACACCGTGCGTCAGGCGAAGCTGCAGGGGGGCGAAGAGGAACTCGCCCGCGCTAGCGAACTTGCGCGGCGCAATTTCACCGGTCAGGCGCAAGAAGCCGAACGTCGCGCGGGCGAGGCGGTGCGGCAGCTGCGCGAAGGCATCGATCAAGCGGCCAGCAGCACCACCGGCGATCCGGTCGCCAACCTGCGGCGCACGCGCAGCCAGATCGACGCGCTGATCGAGGCGATTCATCAGGAACAGGTTCAGTCAGGTGGAGCACCAGCTGCCGCCGATCAGCCGTTGGTGGCCAAGCTCGATCAGCAACCGGCAGGAGAAAATGGACAGGGCCAGCCGGGACAAACTCAGCAAGGCCAGCAGGGGAAAGGAGACGGTCAGGAAAAAGGTGAAGGCCAAGGGAAAGGAGAAGGCCAAGGAAAAGGAAAAGGAGAAGCTCAGCAGGGAAAAGGAGAAGGTCAGGGCAAGGGAGAAGGCCAAGGGAAAGGAGAAGGTCAGGGCAAGGGAGAAGGCCAGGGGAAGGGAGAGGGGCAGGGCAAAGGATCCCAATCCTCTATGCCTCAGGGCGCGCCGGATATGTCCGGACCACGCTCGAGGATACGAACGACGACTGCCGGCCTCTCTTCGACGCCATTCTCAAACGCATCCCGCCGCCGCCGGGTTACTCCGAGGCACCGCTGCAACTCCTGGTCAGCTCGATTGATT
>JANPLC010000481.1:0-11172 GCA_031426335.1 Planctomycetota bacterium | reverse complement strand
GCTCGCCTCTCCCAGGGGATTCGCCATGCATCGAACATCGCAACGGTTTTTACCGCCCAGTGCTGTGGATCGTGCCTATGAGCTGTTGGCTGACCAGATCGCCGGCTTTGTCGGTGACCTTGTAGCTCAGCTCGAACTGCCAGCAGGGTTTTAATCCGTCGATCAGCAAGGTGACGCTCTTCTTATCCGACGAGAGCGATGCCTTGGCTACAGTCCAAGTGTCCTTGCCTTCGCCACCGCCGCTGACTTTGAGTTTGGGTGAGCCGTAGGCGTCGGCCCAGCGGTAGTTCCACGCCTGCATATTATAACTGCCCGCATCGCCGGCCTCGTCGCCGAGTTCACTGGCGAAGGTGATCTTCAGCGCATTGCCTTTGACGGTGAAGTCGAGCGGCATGGTCACCGGTGCGCCGGTGAAACGCACGCGCTGGAAACATCCATCACGACCCGCGGTGGTCTGCCAACCGCGCAGGCCGCAGATCCACAGCTGACCATCGACCGGATTGAAACGCGGACGCAGGATGCCGGACTGGAAGGCGAGCGGGAATTTCACCACCGCGCCCTGGCTGTTGGCCTTGTCGATCAGCACATGGTAGAGCGCGCATTTTCCGTAGCTGGTGTGCAGCAGATGGCCTTTGAACGGACCCCAGCGATCGTCGTTCGGCACCCATACCTGACCACCACTGGAGTTGTCGACACTGTCGTGCGGCATCCACATCAATGGCTGGTCGAACATCTTCGGCTCCGGCGTGCGCTGCGAGAGCGGTGGAACACCGTAAAAACCACCAGGTTTGATCAGGTTGAGCCGACACTGCGGCGTCCACGTGCCTTCGTTGTCGCCCGAGGTGAACTCACCATTCGGTCCGACACTGATGCCATTAGGTGCACGCAAGCCAGTCGCAACGATGTCGAGCTTGGCTCCGTCCTTGCTCACTTTGAGCAGGCACCCGTGGTGTTTGCAGATGCGCTCCCAACCGTTGCCACCTGCACGCACCGGTCCGCCCTTGGCGAAGTAGAAGTTGCCCTGGGCGTCGGTCTGAAGGTCGAAAGTGAACTCGTGGAAGTTTGGCGTGACGTGCACATCGTTGTTGAAGTTCTCATAGAAGTCCGCCTCGCCGTCGTTGTCGAGGTCGTGCAGGCGAGTGATCTGATCGCGCCCAAGCACATACGGCACATCGTCAACGATGCGCAATCCGAGTCCGTGGAAGATGCCGGACGCATAACGTTTCCATGTCACCTGCGTCAGTTCGCCATCGATGCCGCTGACCAGCCAGACATCGCCGTGCCAGGTCGACAGCAGGGCGCGTTTTCCGTCCTTGAAGAAATCGAAGCCGCCGAAAGTTGCCGGGAACTGCGAGCCCGATGGCGTCGGAATGCTGTCGACCACATAGGGACCTTTGCCCGTACCCATCTCGCCGCGCGTGCTGCTCGCCGCAGGCCAGCGCGATGGACCACCTTTGCACAAGGCATCGAGATCGGTGATGGTCTTCGCCGCGGTGAGCACCGGCGTGATGTCACCGGGTTCGTTGCCTGCGCTCCACACCACGATCTTGCAGCGAGTTGCCTGTTTGATCACTGGTAGCGTAAGGAACACCCGACCGCTTTTCGTTACATGCAGCTTTGCACCTTTGGGCGCATCGATGACGCTGATTTGAAGCACGCGGCCATCGCCCTTGAGCACGGCCACGCCGTCGTCGGCATCACCGCTCGCGCCGCCGGACTTCGCGCCGGCCTTGCCAACGTAACCTGCGCCATCCTTAGCTTCGGCGATCAGCAACGACGCACTCTTCGGCAACTTGTCGATGCTGAGCGTACGCGACACTGCGCGACCAGTCGCTGCCGCTTCAACGGTCAGCAACTCGCGCACTTGGCCGCCAGCGACGCTGACCTGGATCACCACCTGATCGCCACTGCGGTACAAACCGCGGTATTTGGCGATTTCAGCCGGGATCGGTCCGAACGGCTCGACCTCGCGCGGATCCTTGAAACCCGCATCACCCGCGAGCGACCAGCCAGCGACCGTGGTGGTGACGAACAAAGCATCGCCCTTGGCGTCTGGGCCTGGGACGCCGTGGTCGCCTTTGAACGGCATACCTTTGAGGTCGATGTAGCCGCCGGTCCACGCGCCCGACCACCGCACCAGATCAGTATCAAAACACGCGCCGCCCTTGCCCGCGAGGTCGATGGCGATGCCTTTGTTGGCGCGGTTCTCGGCGGTGAAACAGGTGATGGTGTGAGTCAAGAACGGACTGTCACCGGCGATGATGGTCGATGCGAAGAGAAGGCATGACAACCAACCGCAGAGGCGCAGAGGTACGAGGAGGGCCGCAGAGGAGAAACGGAGAGGGTTGGTCATGATAATTCCTTGAGGCCAGCGTGAACGACAAGATCGCGTGTAAACGTTGGAATGCCGAGCTGGTGCTCGGCGCTCCCAGGGGGATCCGCTCTGCGGCCCTCCTCTCGCCTCTGCGGCTCTGCGGTTACCGAGTGGGCAACCAGCGATTCGCCTCGCCGATGGACGAATGCGTCCAGCACCGACGCGCGTGTCGAGAATTATTTCTTCGGCTTTTTCTTCGCTTCAGCGACATCCGCCGGCGTGCGGATCTTCACGTTGCGGAACCACACCAGATCGCCGTGGTCCTGCAGACCAAGGTGGCCTTTGAGCGCCTTGCCGTAATCCGACCAGCCGGCGAACTTGCTGCCTTTGACCAGTTCGGTCCATTCCGGACTGCCAAGGGTGTATTCCACCTGTTTCTCGCCATTCAGCCAATGTTCGACGCGCTGGCCGTCGACCAACAGACGTGCCTGGTTCCATTCGCCGGCCGGCTTGGTCATGTCCTTGGGCGGGGCGATCAGCGCATAGTTCGCACCGGCGGAGGTCTTGGGATTCTTGCCGTCGCCGTGTTTGGTGTTGTCGAGCACCTGCATCTCGGGCGCGGATTCATAGATCGCGCCGTGCGCTTCGGTGGCGCGGTAGAAGATGCCGCTGTTGCCGCCTGGGCTGATCTTCCACTCGATCATCAGTTCGAAGCTGTCGAACTGCTCCTTGGTGACGAGGTCGCCGCCGCCGGTGCGGCAGAAGGAACCATCTGCTTCGACCTTCCATCCGTCGGGCAGAGTTTCCTTTTTGTAGCCACGCCACTGGTCGAGCGACTTGCCGTCAAAGAGCAGGCGCCAGCCCTCCTTGGCCTCGGCCTTGGTCAGAGCGTTGAGGGACGCGTCCGCGGCATTGACGGCGGCATTGAGCGCGAAGAGGGACAGGGCGAGCAGCAGGATGGAACGCATGGAGTCTCCGGAGGTGGCCTTTGGATACGCCACGTGGCAGAAAAGTGACATGTGGGTAGATCGCAGCGCGCCGGGCGTCTCACAGAGGTGGAACCTGCCTGGAGTCAGTCCTCCTCCATCGCCGTGAGGTATCCCACCAGCGCGCCCGCCGTGATGAAGAGGCAGACCAGTCCAGGCATGGCGATGACCACCGTGCCGAGGCGGACCTGGTTCACCACCACCACCACCATGAACAACGCACCGAAGGTCATCATGCCGCGCGCGATGCCCCAGCCGGCAGCGAACACCAGCGCGGAGGCGGCAAGACCGCCAACGGCCGTGCTGATGAGCGGCCACCAACCCGCGCGGGCGATCCAATTGGTGAAGCCCTCATTGCTGATAATGCCGGCAAACAGCAGGCACAGACTCGGCATCAACAAGCCCACCAGCATGGTCAGCACACGGTAGGTTTCACGTCGCTGGCGCCATTGCCGAGCGCGCAGCGCATCCTGCTGGAGGCGCTCCTCCAACTCGAGCGCCAATTGCTCTGGCGTCTTGTATTGCGGTTGCTGGGGAGGAATCACGACCACACGGTAGCCGCCTCACCGCCGGATAAAATGGCCGTGCGGGCGCAGTTGTGCCCTGCCGATTCTCCTCCGGTTCCGCGAGCAACAGTCCCTCTATGGGCGGCGTGATGGTCCAGCGACGAAGCACGTGCATCCCAGGATCGCCGACTAGTCTGCGCCCGCGATGGATTTTTACGGCCACACCCAAGATGAACTGCGCACGTGGGCGACCGGCATCGGTTTGCCGGCATTCCGCGCCAATCAGCTGTTCGCCGGCTTGTACCGTACCGACCTGCTGGGCTTCGCCGATATCAAAGGTCTGCCACGTGACTTGATCGGCCGCCTGGCCAACGAATTCCGCCTCTTCCCGGCCGAGGAGCACACCCGCCAGGAAAGTCGTGATGGCACGGTGAAGTCGCTGCTGCGGCTGCAAGACGGCAAGCTGATCGAGTGCGTCTCAATACCCACCAGCGACCGCCACACCGTGTGCGTGTCGTCTCAGGTCGGTTGCGCGGTCGGCTGCACCTTCTGCGCCTCTGGCCAGAACGGCGTCGAGCGGGATCTGACCGCGGGCGAGATCGTCTACCAGATCTTCCATCACCACCGGCGTCGTCCGGTGACCAACGTGGTGTTCATGGGCTCGGGCGAGCCGTTGTTCAACTACGCCAACGTGCTGAAAGCCGTACGTGTGCTGGCCGAGCCGGAAGGCCTCGGCATGGGGCGGCGGCGCTTCACCATCTCCACCTCCGGCGTGCCGACGCGCATCCGCCAACTCGCGCAGGATGAACCACAGGTGACGCTGGCGTTATCCATCCACGCCGCCGACGACGAGACGCGCAACCGCATCGTGCCGCTCAACCGCCGCTGGCCACTCGATGACCTGATGTCGGCGATGGATGACTACAGCACGCTGGTGAACCGGCGTATGACGCTGGAATACGTGCTGCTGGCGGACGCCAACATGAGCGACACGCACGCCGACAGTCTCGCCCTGCTCGCCCGGCGCTACGGCGCGCACATCAACCTGATCCCATTCAATCCGGTGACCGAAACCCCGCACACCCGCCCGACCACGTCACAGGTCGACGCCTTCGTCCTGCGCGTTACCGAAGCCGGCGGCCATTGCACCGTGCGCGGCCAACGTGGCGCCGACATCGATGCGGCGTGTGGGCAGCTGAAGAAGAAGCAGGCGCAGGGGACTGCTCCTGAAGACCAGGGGCAAGGAATTGCCCCTGAAGACAAGGGGCTAGGGACTAGGGGCTAGGGTCGTGTGCTTGGTGTCCAGTGGCGGCGGAGTTCACCGTGGGAATGGTGTGCTCAAACAACACGAGGCGCGGGAGGTATCCCGCGCCTCGTGTTGATTTGGCATTCCAAGAATGATGGCGGTGTCCACCGAGCAGCTTGGCTACGACCCTAGCCCCTAACCCCTAGCCCCTTGGGGGGCAATCACGGCGTAGGATATTTCTCCAACAGCGCCTTGGCCTGCGAGATGTACTCGTCCATGCCGAAACGGTCGACCACCTGCGTCAGGCGGGTGCGCGCATCGCGCAGGGCCTGTTCGCCGATGGCCTTGGGAATACCTGGCGCCTTGTAGTCGGTGTAGCGGCTGTCGGCGTACTTCTGGGCGCTTTCCCACGCCTGTTTCGCCGAGTCTTCGACGAAGCTGCGCAGGTGGGCGAAATTACCCTGTTCGAACTTGTCCTTGTACTCACCGAGCTTGTCGAGTGCGGCCTTGAACTGCTCCTGCTTCACCAACGCCTTCACTTCACCGTGGGCGATTTTTTCCTGGTCGCTGGTGATCGCCGCCAAGCGCCGGGCCTGCTCCTGTTCGATGCGGGTCATCTGTGATTTGACCTCTTGTACCATGCCCGAGTAATCAGCGACATATTCATCGCGACCACCGGCTGGCGGCTCGACTGGATTTTTGACGAACAGCCCGGTGAGCTTCTCGTGTTCCACAAGTGCGGCATCATCGAGCTCGGCGATCTTGCGGAAGCCTTCCATGACTTGGCGGTGGTTGGCCTCGGCCTTGATGTCGCGTTCGAGCTTGTCGATGCGCGACTCGGTAGCGCGGATCTTCTTGCCGAGATCGACCGCCTTGAAGGCGAGCTGCTTGCTCGCGAGGTTGGGATCGTGCTCGTCGATCGGCTCCTTGGCATTGCCGAGTTCTGGCACGGCGATGACTTTGAGGCCCTCGTTGAAGGCGGCCCGGGCCTGACTCGGCTGGCGGTTCTTGATGGTGGATTCGATCAGATTGTATCTGCCCTCACCTTCGCTGAGGACCGCGCGGGCCTTGATCAGCGACTCCGGTTCACGCAGGAAGAAGTACCAACCGGCACCGACCGCGCCGAGGAACAACGCCAAGCACAGGGTCAGGACGAAGAACGATTTCACCGCCTTGCGCCGCTCCACCTGTTCTTCAGGCGTCAGCACGCGACCGCTCTTATAGGCCGGGGTTTTCGCTGAGGACTGCACCTGCAGGCGGCGGGACTTGCGACCGCCAGCGGCGTTACGTCGGCTGGAAGCGCTGGACTGCTCCTCGGCGGCCTCGGCCTGCGGAGCGGCCTCAGTGAATTCCTCGTCGCTCGCAGCCGGATCGATCGGTTCCAACGCCGATGGTGCCGGATTGCGGGCGCTGGAACGGGGTGCGGGGCGCCCAGGGGCAGCGCGAGTACGACGGGAAGTGGCCATGTGCAGGGCTCCTGGATCGGGTGGGGACGCTAAGCCTCGCCTGGGCAGCAACAACCGACGAGAAATCGGCCCCGCGCAACTGTGTGGTCAGCGACCCTCAGGTGTCATGCACCATTATGCACCGCTGGACTTTGCCTGACATACCGCGGCCGTGGCCGCCGCAGGGCGGGTGCAGGGGAAATCAGCCCTCAACCGCCTCTTACGGCGCGCTGGAGATGATCTGGTTGGCGCGGTCGAGGATGACCACGGTGGGCTTGTGCATCCGCACCTCGTCCTCGTTCATCATCACGTAGGTCAGGACGATCAGTTGGTCACCGACCTGCGCATGCCGGGCAGCCGCGCCATTGACGATGATGTCCCGTTTACCGCGTTCCCCAGGAATCAGGTAGGTCTCCAGGCGGTAGCCGTTGCTGATGTTCAGCACCTGGACCTTCTGGTTGATGAGCATGCCAGCGCGTTCGATCAGTTCGATGTCGACCGTCAGGCTGCCCTGGTAGCCCAACCGGCATTCGGTCACAGTCGCATGGTGGAGCTTGGCCTGGAACATTTCGCGCAGCATGGGGTCGTCCTGGAGGGGCGGGATCATGGAATGGGGAGGCGCCAATAAACAGGCAATCCCCGGAGGTCAGCTCCGGGGATTGCCGTGTCGCCGAACATGCTCGTTGCTCAGAAGCGGTAACCAGCGGTGAGGTTGAGATACCCGCCACCACCGGTGAAGCTGAACTCATCATTGCTGTTGTCGTATTCGACCGAGGCACCGAAGCCGGCCACACCCAGATCCACGCCAAGCTGCAGGCCGAAATCGAAGGTGTAGTAAGCGCCCAGTTGGGCCGCAAAACGACCGTAACCACCACTTTCGGAATCCTGAGAGCCAGTGGTTTCGACGGTGGCCGAACCAACGGACAACACCGCTGCTGGCAATTCGAAGTGCCAGTTGCGGGTCGGGCGGTAGACGAAGGCCGCGTAGACGTCGATACCCGCGGCATTCACCGTGCTGGTGGGACCACCACCATCGGGTTCGCCCTCGTAGGAATGGGCAAAGAGGCCGCCACCCACGGCGAAACCAATACCACCTGGTCGTGCACGCAGGTAGATTAGGTGAACAGCCACCGTGCCGCCGGAGCCTTCTTCGTAATCGGTCTCGACATCGGTGTCCTCGTTCTTGACCTTGGTCAGTTCACCGCCGCCACCAAAGGTTAGGCGCAGATCGAGGTTGTTGAGCATGCTGTCATCGACTGCCGGCTTGGCGGCAGGAGCGGGAGCCGGCGCGGGATCTCCCTCAGCGGCCATCACGGCCAGGACGGGAACCAGCAGGGCGAGGACGCGGAAGTGAGATGACATAGAGTCTCCTTGGTCAGGTGCTCGATGGGTTACCGCAACGCGGACGACCGATTACAAAGAATCCTAGCCCGTGGAAGCCTGCGGCCGCACACGCTCCACGACCTCCAACCCATGGCCCGTCAGCGCAGCGATATGGCGGTCGGAGCCAGTGATCAGGCGCATGCGCCTAACGCCAAGGTGACGAAGGATTTGTGCGCCAGTGCCGTAGTCGCGCGCGTCCATCGAGGACTCCGGATCGGGAGTCGTCAGATGACGCGTGCCACCCAGACGCACGAGCGAACTGGCTAGGCCCGTGCCGTTGGTGTCGCGCATGTGCAGGAACACGCCTTCACCGGCGCTGGCCAACTGCTGCAAGGCGATGGTTGGCGGTAGCGCCCCAGGAATGCCGAACACGTCGCTAAGGATCTGTTCCTTCTGCACGCGCACGAGCACCGGCTCAGCGACCTCGGCGTCCGGCTTGAGGCGCTCACCGCACACTAACGCCAGGTGATGTTCACCGCTGATGCGACTGCGGTAGCTGTACGCGCGGAAACTGCCGGCTGGCGTCGGCACCACAGCCTCGGCCACCAGTTCGACGGTGCGCTCACGCCGCTCACGCCAAGCGATGACGTCGGCGATCGACGCCAGCAGCAGGCCGTGCTGTTTGCCGAATTCGACGAGGTCCGGCAGACGCGCCATCTCGCCGTCGGGCTTCATGATCTCGCAGATCACCGCTGCTGATTTGAGACCAGCCAGCCGCGCGAGGTCGGTCGAGGCCTCACTGTGCCCGGCGCGCACCAGCACTCCACCATCACGCGCGCGCAACGGGAACACGTGCCCTGGGGAGACGATGTCCTGAGGCTTCACGTCGTCACCGATCGCCACCTGAATGGTGCGCGCACGGTCACCGGCGCTGATGCCGGTGGTCACACCTTCCCGCGCTTCGATCGACAAGGTGAAGGCCGTCGCCAAGCGCGAACGATTATCGCGCGTCATCAGCGGCAGCCCAAGGCGATCGAGCATGCCGCCTTCCATCGCCAAGCAGATCAGACCGCAGCCCTTGGTCGCCATGAAGGCGATGGCCTTGGCATCGGCGAACTGGGCCGCCATCACCAGATCGCCTTCGTTTTCACGATCCTCGTCATCGACCAGGATGATCATCTGGCCCTTGGCCAGGGCGGCGAGGACATCAGGCATGGGGCTGAAGGGCATGGGCGTTTCCGGAGCGGAAAGCTACGGACGTTTGCCGGGATGGCTACGCGCTTGATGGGAAGTAGCTACTTCCGATCAGCCAGCCGCAGGTACGACTTCAGTGCTCCTTGATTATGCGCCCGGGTCAGTCGTTCGAGGCGCTCCAGGTCCTGCTTCTTCAACGCGTCGACCATCGAGACGTGTTCCTTGTGCGCGTGGTCGAGGTCCGGCGGCTGGATGTCGCGGTAGAAATGCCGGCGCATGCGTTCCCATTCGGTGAACACCCGCACGGTCATCTCACGCACGCGTGGCATTTCACTGATGGAGCAGATCGCGCTGTGGAAGGCGAAATTGCGCTCCGCCCAGCGTTCGTAGTCGCGTTTGGCCTCCTCCATGTCCGCGATTGCGGCGTTGAGGATGGCGGTGTGTTCGTGCGTGACGTGTTTCACCGCCAGGCGCAGTGCCGCCATCTCCAGGCACTCCATGAGCGCGAAAATCTCGTTGATGGCGTCTTTGCTGATCGGCGCCACCGCCGCTCCGACGTGTGGCTTGATGTCGACCAACCGTTCGGCCTGCAGCAGGTGCAGCGCTTCGCGCACCGGGATCGGACTGACGCCGTAGGCACTGGCGATGTCGTCGATCACTAAGCGCTGACCGGGTGGCAGTTGGCCATGCATGATGCGTTCGCGCAACGCGCGGTAGACCAGTTCCTGCTTGGTCTGGAACCCGCCGATAGTGTTGACGGCGAGCAACGGAGCGACCGGGACGACCTGGCTGACCATAGGGACCTCACGCGGGGTAGGAGACGACTGCCGGTGTGCGCCGGCCTGGGCCTTGTCGTATATCATATATGATATATGACAAGGCCATCCTCACCACCGCTGGCGGAATCCCTTCCGCCCCCTTCTTGCAGGACCTTCCATGGCCATCCAAACCGTCGGCATCATCCTCAACGGCGTCACCGGACGTATGGGCACCAACCAGCACCTGGTGCGCTCGATCCTCGGCATCATGCGCCAGGGTGGCATCAAAGTGAGCGATGACCTGACGTTGATGCCGGATCCGATCCTGACCGGGCGCAGCGACACCAAGCTCAAGGCCCTGAGTGCCGCGCACTCCTGCGCCAAGACCGGCCCCATCAAGTACACCACCGACTTGGCCAAAGTGATGGCCGACAACCACTATCAGATCTTCTTCGACTCGTCGGGCACGCTGCAGCGCGCTGGCTTCGTCGAACAAGCGGTGAAAGCCGGCAAGGCGATCTACTGCGAGAAACCCACCGCGGTCGAAACCAAGGAGGCGCTGCGCCTCGCCGAGTTGTGCGAGAAGGCCAAGCTCAAGAACGGTGTGGTGCAGGACAAGCTGTGGCTGCCCGGCCTGCGCAAATTGCAGATGCTCAAGGAGCAAGGTTTCTTCGGCAAGATCCTCTCGGTACGCGGCGAGTTCGGCTACTGGGTTTTCACCGGCCACGTCGGCGACCAGCCGGCGCAACGTCCGTCGTGGAACTACCGCAAGGCAGACGGCGGCGGCATCATCGTCGACATGCTCTGTCACTGGCGCTACGTGATCGACAACCTCTTCGGTGAGGTCAAGTCGCTGTCGTGCCTGGGCGCGACGCACATCCCCGAACGCATCGACGAAGCCGGCAAACCCTACGCCTGCGACACCGATGACAGCGCCTACGCCACCTTCGAACTGCACAACGGTATCGTCTGCCACTTCAACAGTTCGTGGAATGTGCGCGTACGCCGCGACGATTTGCTGACCCTGCAAGTGGACGGCACCCACGGCTCCGCCGTCGCCGGCTTGCGGAAATGCTGGGCGCAAGGCGCGTCGGCCACGCCGAAACCGACGTGGAACCCAGATATCGACAGCCCGATCAACCATTACGACCACTGGCTCGAAGTACCGGACAGCACGACTTACGACAACGCCTTCAAGATCCAGTGGGAGCTCTTCATCAAACACGTGGTGCTCGGCACGCCGTTCCGCTGGTCGCTGCGTGAAGGTGCCAAGGGCGTGCAACTCGCCGAACTCGGCTTGCAGTCGTGGGCCGAGCGGCGCTGGATCGACGTGCCGGCGTTGTGATGGCTGTTCCCTGGGAGCGCCGAGCACCAGCTCGGCTGCCTTTACGAATGCCGAG
>JANPLC010000480.1:0-2460 GCA_031426335.1 Planctomycetota bacterium | reverse complement strand
GGCTCGCCCGCGCAGACCTAGAGCGCGGGCGAGCCGCCCACGCCCCCAGGTTGGACGTCTGCCGTATCTTGCGCGCTGGGTGTTACGCTGACGCTCTCATCCCATGCCAACCGATCCCCGCCTCACCGAACTTGCCCGCCTACGTTCCGACCTGGAGCGCCACGACCGCCTCTACTACGCCAAGGCCGCGCCCGAGATCAGCGACAGCGACTACGACGATCTGAAGGATCGTTACGAGCGCCTCGCCGATGAGCTGAATCTTCCAGCGGAAGAGCGTCACCAGAAGACGCCGGGCAGCGATCACAGCGAGGGTTTCCAGACCGTCCGCCACGATCTGCCGATGTTGTCGCTGGAAAAAGCCAACACGGAAGCCGACGCCTTCGTCGTCGCGGGTGAGGACGTGGCGATCGATCGCTTGCCGGCCGATCGGGAAACTCGCAAGCGCACCTCGTGGGGCAAGCTGGAGGCGTGGGAACGCGCGCGGCGCAAGGATCTGGAATTGGCTGACGGTGCGACGTTGCCACTGGTGTTGGAGCCGAAGATCGACGGCATGTCGGTCAGTCTGATTTATGAGGGAGGCAAACTGATGCGCGCGGTGACACGCGGCGATGGCGTCGAAGGCGACGTCATCACGGCGCAGGTCGAGGCCAGCGGCGCGGTGCCCATCAAAGTGAAAGAGCAGGCACGCTTCGAGGTGCGCGGCGAACTCTACCTGACGCGTGCGGCGTTCGATGCGCTCAACCGCGACCTACTTGCCGCCGGTGACAAGGCCCTGGTGAATCCTCGCAATGGCTGTGCGGGACTGATGAAACGCAAAGATGCCGAGGCGTTGCGTGGCAAGGGCGTAAAGAGCTTCCTCTACTTCGTGCCCCCAGGCCTGCACCGCATGCCGTTGCCGGCGTCGCAGTTCGAACGCCTCGCGTGGCTGACCGCGCAGGGGTTCCAGGTGCACACCGGCTCGGTGCGCGTCGACGGCATGGCCGCGGCGTATGCGCGCTGCCTGACCTACGTGCAGGTGCGCCCGACGCTCGATCACGACATCGATGGTATGGTGATGAAACTCGACGACACCGCCGCGTGGGAACGACTGGGTGAAACCGAACACCACCCGCGCTGGGGCATCGCCTACAAGTTTCCACCAGAACGGCGCGCGACGCTGCTCACGGGCATCACTGTGCAGGTGGGCAAGACCGGACGTCTGACGCCGGTGGCGGAACTGGAACCGGTGTTCGTCGCCGGCACCACCGTATCGCGCGCGTCGCTGCACAACTTCGCCGAGCTCGCGGCCAAAGACATCCGGATCGGCGACACCGTGATCGTGCAGAAGGCCGGCGAGATCATTCCGCAAGTGGTGGCGGTCGATCTGGCCAAGCGCCCGAAAGGCGCGGTGGCGATGCCGTGGCCGACGCACTGCCCGACCTGTGCCACGGCGGTGGTCGAGGAACGCCGCCAGGATCCCAGCGGCAAGGAAAACGTCAGCCACTTCTGTCCCAATCCCGCATGTGCCGACCAGGTGCGCGAACGTCTGCGCCACTTCGGGTCGCGCGATGCCATGGACATTCGCGGCCTGGGCTCGGCGGTGGTCAACGTGGTGGTCGACAAACTCGCGGTGACGCGCCCGGATCAGTTGTTCGCGTTGACGGCAGCGCAACTCGCGCCGCTCGAACTGGAGGCCGACGTCAACGACACCAAGCGGACTTTTGGCAAGAAGAACGCCGACAACCTGATCGCGGCGCTGACGACGGCCAAGCCACAGGGACTGGCGAAGGTGCTGGCGGGTTTGTCGGTGAATGGTCTAGGCAGCAAACTCAGCGAGGACTTTGCCGGTCGCTTTGGTGATTGGCCGACGCTGCTGGCCTTCGCCCGCGCCTATGTCGCTGGCGAACGCGCGGCGGTGTTGGCGGTGCGCAAGAAACTCAAGACCGAGGACAAGGCCGAGATCGCCGCACTCGGCATCACTCCGCTGGCGGGCGTCGATGAGACCACCGCCGATACGGTTTTCCGCCAGCTCACCGCCGCCCCGATGGTGGCGGTGCTCGACGGTCTGGCCGCTGCTGGTGTGGCGCTGTCCGCCAAACAGGTGGTGACCAACGCGGTGGCTGCGGTGCAGGGCAAGACCTTCGTGCTCACCGGTACGATGCCCACGCTTGGTCGCAGCGAAGCCGAGGGCCTGATCAAGGCCGCTGGCGGCAAGACCAGTGGTTCGGTCTCGAAGAAAACCGACTACGTCGTCGCTGGTGCGGAAGCGGGCTCGAAACTCGACAAGGCCAAGGAACTCGGCGTCGCGGTCATTGATGAAACGGAGTTGAAGCGGCTGCTCGGCGGCTGACCAGCGTTGAAGACAGGATTGGACATGGAGGACCGGAGCACCGGAGGACACGGGAAAGCAGGCGGGTGGTTTGCTCCGGTGGGCCGGTCCGCCCGGTGAGTTTTGGCTTTTAACGGTTTTGCTACCGGGCG
>JANPLC010000479.1:0-12268 GCA_031426335.1 Planctomycetota bacterium | reverse complement strand
ACCGAGCTGCCGGAACGCTCCGTCGGCGAGTACCTGCGTGAACAGGACATCTCCGCCGGCGCGGCGGCTCACGATGGTTACGCGTCGCTCGCGTATGGGCTGGTGAATGCCGCGCTGGTGATCGCCGATGCGGGGGAGATCTCGCGCGCGCAGTTGGGTGAACACCTTGCTCGCGTGCGCACCTGGTCGGCGGATGAACGTGCCACGCAGCTGGGCGAGGCGTGGTACGATGCGCTGATCATCCCCGACCTGCCGATCCTGCCCGATGCCGGCGCCTTCGTCATCAATCACGGACGCCTGCTGGCGAAACGCCTGCAGGAGGAGTTCCTCCAACGCGCTGACAGCGACGCGATGGCCGCTGCCGCGCGGCTGGAAGTGCTGCTCGCTCTCCACCTGGGTTCCACCGTTGGCGCTGACGCCACCGTGATGGCGACCCTCATCCAACCCGACGCCACCGCATGATCCTGTTCGTTTGCTCTTCGCTCTACCTGTTCTATCGCGTCTTCACGCTGTGGCCGAAGCGACATCAGCGCACCCGCTCCTGGTGGATCGGGGTGGCTACCGCGCTGGTCGCCGTCGTCGGCATCGTCGTTGGACTGCGCAGCGACATCGTGGCACAGAAGGCCTTCGCGCTGCTGGTGATGCCGGCCGGACTGGCGTGGGTGCTGCTGATCGCCGTGACGGTGGGCGCGTGGCGTTCAGCAACTCGCACGCTTGCGTGGCTCGCCAGTGCGGCGCTGCTGCTCTACACCCTGGCGGGAAATTCCTGGGTCGGCGATGCGCTGATCAGCGGATTGGAACGCGACATCCCAGCGTTGGAGATTGAGCACTTGGCGCCCTTCGACGCCGTCTGCGTACTCGGCGGTGGAACTGAATTCATCGAAGGCCACGGCCCCTCACTCGCGAGCGCTGGTGATCGCCTGGCCGTCGCTGCACGCCTGTGGCACGCCGGAAAAACCAAGCTGGTGGTGGTCTCTGGCAGTTCGATCGCGGGCATGGAACGCGAACGCGATCTGGCAGAGGAATCCGCCAGCCTGCTGCGTGGTCTGGGCGTCGATCCCAGGGCCATTGTGCAGATCCCTCCTGGAGCGGTGAACACCACGCAAGAAATCACCGCCTATGGCGTGCTGCTGCGTGAACAGGGTTGGACGCGGGTTGGGTTGGTCAGTTCCGCTTGGCACCTGCCACGCGCGCTGCGCCTGTGCCGGACGGCCAAAGTTGACCTAGTGCCACTCAGTGCCGATCGCCGCGGACGCTTCCGCGGCTGGTCGCTCTACTGGCTGATCCCTCAGGACCACGGCTTTGATCGCGTGCAACGCGCCGGCTGGGAATACCTGGGGATGATTGCCGGGCGGTGAGCTGTTCAGCGGCTGGGTGCGTCAGCGTTCGAGTCTGGGTCTGGGCTTGCGGGCGCCGCCATGGGCACCGCCGCTGGCACCAACGCCTGCGCTGGCGCTACCGCCACGATACTCCGCCGACCCCGGACCGGCACCGAGCGGCAGGGCTTCGGGACGTGCCGCGTAGCCGTTGACGCGCAAGGTGCTCATGCGCGCCAGCACCGCTGGCAATTTGAAGTCCTGCACACCCACCATGGTGTGGGTGTTGTTGATCAGGATGCGTCCGAGCGGCAAGGCATCGACGCTGAGCATGACCTTCTTGAGCTGACCGATGTTGAGCCCGTGGTTGCGCCCGATGTTGAGCTTGAGCCACTGCCATTCCCAGCCGACCAGCCGCGTCGGCCCAAGGCGTTCGAGGTGTTCACGCGCAGTCTTGCCGTGCTCGGTGCGCACGTCGACCATCGCCGAACCGTCGAGCACCTGCACCAGGCCCAGATCATCGAGCGCGACGCCGGACATCCGCGCGAGATCGCCAGGGGTCTGCTGACCATCGCGTGGCAGGCGTACTTGAATGCGCACGAAACCGGGCGCTGGATCAGGCAAGTCATCCATGGGCGCGGGAGGCTAGTGAGAGCCCGAACTATGATAAGGGGCAAAACCCTGGGGTCTGCCAAAGGCCTCCGCTAGTTGCGTGGTGCAACCCTCCAACGGCCTGTGACGGCACCTTGTGCCGGGATGTTGGATTTCCTACGCTCCCAACGCCCGCGTGATGCCGTATACGCGGCGGACTTTCTCCCCGGCTAACGATCGCACCAACGACTTGAACCACCACGATGACCACGTCTGACAACGACAAGGATTTCCTGCAGCTGTGCCTGTCGAAGCGGCTGCTCGACAAGGCGCTCGCCAAGGAGATCTGGAGCCAAGCGCAACAGACCGGCGTGTCGCCGCAGCGCCTCCTGGTCGAACGTGGCCTGATGGCGCACCACACCGTGGTGGCGCTGGAGAAGGAACTGGTACGGGCGCAGGAACCACGCGCCATCGGCGGCTTTGAGGTGATCAAGACGCTCGGCCAGGGCGGCATGGCGACGGTGTTCCTCGCGCGGCAGGTATCGCTTGGTCGTGAGGTCGCGCTCAAACTGATGTCGCCGCAGATCGCCACTAATTACGAGGCCGCCGAACGTTTCCTGCGCGAGGCGCGCGTCGCCGCCACGGTCAATCACCCCAACGTCATCAGCATCATCGATGTTGGTCAGAGCGATGGGCAACTCTACATGGCGCTGGAACTGGTCACTGGCGGCGACGCGGCGCAACTCGCCGCGCGCTTTGGCGGAAAATTGCCGGAAGTACGCGCGCTCGAACTGCTGATCGATTGCGCCAAGGGTCTGCAGGCGTTGTACGACGCGCGTCTGGTGCACCGTGACCTCAAGCCGTCGAATATTTTTATCACCGGTGAGGGCAGCGCCAAACTCGGCGACCTCGGCTTGGCCCGCAGCGAAGACGGCGCCGACCGCATGACTATGACCGGTCATCTGGTCGGCACGCCCGCCTTCATGAGCCCGGAACAGGCCGGCGGCGAAGGCACGCTTGATATCCGCAGCGACATCTACTCGCTCGGCGCGACGTTGTTCGCGCTGGTCGCCGGGCGCCAGCCGTTCGTCGGCAACAGCCCGATCGCGGTCGCAGCCAAGGCGCTGACCGAAGCCGCGCCGGATCCGCGCTCGCTGGTGCCAGAACTCTCCGCCGCCACGGCAACCCTCATCCTGCGGACGATGGCGAAGAAATCCGCCGACCGTTTCCAGACGCCGCGTGAACTGCGAGAGGCGTTGGAACAGGCGCTGGCGCAAGCACCCCAAGGCGAGCAGCGCTCTGCCGCACGGGCTTCCGCCACCGTCAAACCGAACCTTCCCCCCACCCCGGTGACCATCCCAGGCAACCGTCGGGCACCTCTGCGCGCCGCACAACGACGACCGGTCGGTGCGTCGTGGATGGTGATGATTGGGATGGTCGTGGTGACCGCCGTCGTCGTGCTGGTATTCTTCCAACAGGCACGCCCTGATGCGGAAAAATCAGCGGCGCAAAAATCGGCGGGGAAAACCGCGGAAACAACTGCCGCTACGCCTACCGCCCAACCAGCCGCCTCGACACCCGTCGCCAGCGAGCCGGCGAAGATTACCGCGCCGACACCGACATCAGTGCCAACGTCGGCGGTCAAACCCGTGCCGCCGATCGCTCCGGCTGCTGCTGAAACGTCGCCGGACGGAGGGCTACCCCTCCTTGTTGGTGTGGAGGCCTTGCCACCACCAGGCGCTGAACCACCACGCGTGCCCTGGGCTACGGCGCAGGGCAAAGACGCCTTCGGTCATTGGATCGTCGTCACGTTCAAAGGCGTCAAACAACGCCTCCGGTGGCTGCCACCAGGGACGAGCGTCGTCGGCTCGCCGCCGGATGAGCCGGGGCGCAATGCCGAAAACGAGGACCTCAGCACGGTCACGTTTACCTTTGGCAACTGGCTGGCCGACAGCGAATGCACCCAGGAGCTGTGGCTGGCGGTCACCGGCAAGAATCCCTCCGCCGCCAAAGGCCCACGCTTGCCGCTGACCAATATCACGGTGGCCGAGGCCATCGCTTTCACCCATGCACTGCGCCCGCTGGTCGCCAACGCCCGCGTTCGCCTGCCCTCGCGGGCGGAATGGGAACGCGCCTGCCGTGCTGGCACCAACACCATCTTCAGCACTGGTGATGACGTGCGTTCGCTCAAGGGGTACGCGAATCTCTTCGACGAGGACCGCCACCGCGTGTTGGCTGGGCATCGCGACGATCCGGTGCCCTTCGCCGATGGGTTTGTCGACCTGGCACCGGTCGCGAGCCTGTGGCCGAATCGCTGGGGGTATTACGACCTGCACGGCAACGTCGCAGAATACTGCCTGGCCATGTGGAATTCGCTTCCGCCAGTGTGCCGCGATCCGTCAACTGATGATAACGCCGACGCCCAAGTCGGCGTCATCCGCGGCGGTGCCTACGACGTCTCCGGGAAATTCGTCTGTCGCGCAGCCGCCGCGCCCTACATCGGTCGGGAAGGCGCCAACCAGGACATCGGTTTCCGTTTCCTCATCGAAAGTCGGCAATAACCCGCGCTGAAAAGCCGGATCGACGCTCTGCAGCGCTCCAGCCTCATTCGCCAACGCTGGCTCCTTGTGCCCCGACGCTGGCTTGCCTACGCTGCCAACACCATAGGGCTCACTTGGAGAGCTCATCGACCTCTGGCACCAAACACACCACGATGACGACCCCTGACGACGGCAAGGCATTCCTGCAGGTCTGTCTGGCCAAGCGCCTGATCGACAAGGATCAGGCGCGGGAGATCTGGCAGAAGGCCAAGGATTCCGGCCGACCGCCGCAACAGATCCTGATCGACATGGGCTTGATGGCCGCACCGACGGTCGAAGCCATGGAAAAGGAAGTCCGGCGCGCGCTTGAGCCGCGTATCATCGGCGGTTTCCGTCTGATCCGGCCGATCGGTCAGGGCGGCATGGCGCGGGTCTTCCTCGCCGAGCAAGTGTCGCTCGGTCGGGAAGTGGCGCTCAAGCTGATGTCCCCGCATATCGCCAATGATGCCGATGCGGCCGAGCGCTTCCTGCGTGAGGCGCGCACCGCGGCGACGGTCAACCATCCCAATGTAGTGAGCATCATCGATGTCGGTCGCGCCGACGGACAGCTCTACATGGCACTCGAACTGGTCACCGGCGGTGATGCGGCGCAACTCGCGCAACGCGCTGGTGGTCTGCTGCCCGAGGCACAGGCGCTCGCGCTGCTGATCGACTGCGCCAATGGGCTGCAAGCCCTGCACGATGCACGGCTGATGCACCGCGACCTCAAGCCGTCGAATATCTTCATCACCGGCAGCGGGAGTGCGAAGCTCGGCGACCTCGGGCTGGCGCGCAGCGCGGACGATGCCGATCGCATGACCATGACCGGACACTTGGTCGGCACGCCGGCCTTCATGAGTCCCGAGCAAGCCAACGCGAGCAAGGACCTCGACATCCGCAGCGATATCTACGCGCTTGGCGCCACGTTGTTCGCGCTGGTCACCGGTCGACAACCGTTCGAGGGCAACGGCCCGATCGCGATCGCCGCCAAGGTCCTGACTACACCGCTGCCCGATCCGCGGTTATTCGCTCCCCACTTGTCGGCGGCGACCACGGCCGTGATCCAGTGCGCCATGGCCAAGGATCCCAGCGCACGCTTCTCCACGCCAAACGCGCTGCGCGACGCTCTGGTGGGGGCCATGGCGGAGGTCCCCACGGTCACGCCCAGCGCCCAGTACCGCAATCGTTCGCGCGTCGCCACCGCGGTGTTCCACGCCACGTCCGCCCTGTCGAACGAGACGGCGTCGACCAAGAGTCTGCCTGGGCGACGCGTGACCTCCCGCGCGGTGCGGCGCAAACCGCTGCCGGCCTACCTGCCGGTGTTGATCGCGGCGGGGGTGGTGCTGCTGATTGGCGTGGTGGTGGCACTGATGACGCTGGCTGGTTCCCCACGCGCTTCCACGGTCGCTCCAGCGACCGCGGTCGCCGCCACCGGGCCGTCGGCGGCCACTCCACCGACAACCGCTTCGTCAATCAGCCCAAAAATTCCCACCCTCGTCGATCCGCCGGCAGCTCCGGCGGCTCCAGCGAATGATAAGGGTGCGTCGGCTGCGCCACCCGTCGGCCCCAAGCCCGCGCCGCCCACGTGGGCGACCACTCACGGGGTGGACCGTTTCGGCCACTGGGCGGTGCTGCGGGTCGACCAGGCCGAGCAGCGCCTGCGCTGGATCCCTCCCGGAATCTGCCGCATCGGTGTACCGCCGGGCCTGCCTGGGCGATTGGGAATGGAAGACCAGGCGGAGGTCCACTTCACCGTCGGCGTATGGATGGCGGACACCGAATGCACGCAGCTCCTCTACCGCACCGTGGTCGGCGCCAATCCCTCGCTCACCAAGGCCGATGACCTGCCGGTGACCCACGTGACCTTCGGCGAGGCGATCGCCTTCACCCGCGCCCTGGGCAAGCACCTCAACGGCGCCAGTGCGCGCCTGCCCTCACGCGCGGAATGGGAACGCGCCTGCCGGGCGGATGCCACCACCCTGTTTGCCACCGGCGAGGAAACCGCCTCGCTCACCGGTTATGCCAACCTCTCCGATGTCGATCGCGCCAAGGCCACCTTTTCCAAGGCGGTGTACTCCTTCAGCGATGGTTTCGTCGATCTCGCCCCGGTGGCACGCTTCAAACCGAATCGCTGGGGCTTCTACGACATGCATGGCAATGTCTGTGAATACTGCCTGGGCGAGTTCGGCTCGTTGCGGAGCGACCTGCGCGATCCGATGATCGCGCAAGACGGCAACCACATCGGCCTCATCAAGGGTGGCAGCTTCTTCAGCGAGGATACCGTCAAGGCGCGCTGCGGATCGTTACCGCACATCGGGGTCAAGGCGCGCAATCACGACATCGGCTTCCGCTTCTTGATCGAAGCCTCGCGCTGACTCTGCTTCGTAACCGGTCTCAGCGCGCGGGCGTAGCGACCCGCCAATTTAGGCACATCGCCGGCATGATATCCACCAGCGTGACGGTCAGCATTGCCCCCGCGGCGAAGGACAGGCCCCAAGGCAGCATCGCCGCGCTGACCACCACGGCACCCGCGCCGATGACCGCGCCCACCACTTCTGCCGCACCCGACAACTGACCAAAGGTGAACGCACGCCAGCGGCTGGCGCCTTCGTGGCGGAGCGGCAACGACACCAGCGCACCCTCCAGCAAGTTGTGACCCGCCATCGCCACCACCACCAGGGTCGCCGAGGCGGCTGCCGCCACATCACCACCTGAGGCCGCACTGACCGCCAAGGCGACCGCCATGCCTTCCGGCAGGTGGTGCAACGACATCACCGCGAACAGATGACCACCCAGACGTGGGCGCTGGGTCAGCGCGTGTTCAGCGCGCGTCAGCAGTCGGCGGCTGGTCAACGACGCCACGGCACCCAGCGCGACTCCCAGGGCGGTCGACCATCCGGCAGCGGCGCCAGCGGCGGCAAACGCTTCCCATGCCGGGATCAGCAGACCGGCGATGCTGGCGGCCAACATGACACCCGCCGCAACCGCCAGCAGAACCGAGAACGCCCGCGGTTGCAGACGTGGCACGATAAAGACCAGGGCGGCACCCAGGGCCGTACACACCCAGGTCAGCGCAGTTGCTCCCAGGACCAAGCTCACAGCGGACCAGGCAGGCGGGTCAACGGTCATGGGGCACCTCACGAGCATAAAAGCACTGGGAGCGCCAATCCTAAGTCCTTGTGAATCGCAGGTTTTATTCGGGAATACCCGCATGCGGGTGAGTATACCCAGGCTTGGCCTACCCTCGCCTTGTGGATCACCCTGGCCAGCATTTGATGGTCACCATCGTCCATGGCCGACCCCCGCGACCGACAACTGCTGAACCTAGGTATCGCTCGCGGACTGCTCGACCGGGCGACCGCTGACCGTCTGTACCAGGAGGCCTTGCTGGAGGACCGCCGCGTCAGTGACGTGCTGGTCGAGCACGGCGTGCTCTCACGCACGGTGGTCGATGGCTTGGTGACCAATCTTGGACGCCACGACGTGCCGCACACCATCGGCGATCTGCGAGTGGTGCGGCAACTCGGACGTGGCGGCATGGCGACGGTCTATCTGGGTGAGGCGACCGACGGTTCGCAGGTGGCGATCAAGCTGATGCATCCGGCGGTTGCCGCCCATCCCGATGCGGTGTCGCGCTTCCTGCGCGAGGCCAAGGTGCTCGCCACCATCACCCATCCGCACGTGATCCGCGTCCACAACAGCGGACGACACGGACAACAGCCGTACCTGGTACTGGAACTGGTGAGTGGTGGCGATGCCAGTCACTTGGCCAAAGCCCATGGCGGAGTTTTGGACGAACAACGGGCGATAGCCGTGATCGCCGACGCCTGCGCCGGCCTTGCAGCGTTGCACGCAGCGCAGCTGCTGCACCGCGACATCAAACCATCCAACCTGCTAATCACCCAGGATGGCCGGACGAAACTCGGTGACTTCGGACTGGCACGCACGCAGAACGATTCCGATCGCCTGACCACTACCGGCCTGACGGTCGGCACACCCACCTACATGAGTCCGGAACAAGCCGCTGGCGAGCGCACACTGGATGTGCGCAGCGATATCTATGCCCTGGGCGCCACGTTGTTCGCGCTGGTCACCGGCCAGCCGCCGTACGCCGGAAAAAATCCGGTGACCATCGCCGCCAAGGTGCTGAGCGAGGCCTTCCCTGATCCAGGACTCGTCCGCTCGTCCTTGTCACCCAAAGTCTGCGGCATCATTCGCCGAGCGACCGCGCGTCGTGCGACGGATCGCTACGCCACACCGGCAGAGATGGAAACCGCGCTGCGCGCCTGAAGTTCCACGACACCAATCTTCCATCGATCGAAGCGAGAAGGCAAATCGAACCGCAGAGAGGGAGAGGCACGAAGAGGGCCGCAGAGCAGAAAAACCTGAACGGTTCATCTCTGCGGCCCTCCTCTTACCTCTGCGTCTCTGCGGTTTGATCGGCTGACGGTTGTCCGAAATTGCCGGTGGCTGATGAGGATTATGGCTGCTTGGTCGCTCACTCGACCAGATCGCCAATCAGCATCAGGCCGCCGACGTACCAGCGCGTGCCCTGGTATTTGGTGGGATTCTTCTCCAGGTCGGCGCGGTTCTGCGGGAAGAGGATCTTCGCCTTGTCGGGCACGCCGGCGTCCAGACGAACCTCGACGGTGTGTTCCCCGTCCTTGAGACCCGAGGCCAAGCGCAGAAACGAAATGCGGTGGTAGGTGCAGTAGCCATCGATGCGCGGGATGGTGCGCGGTGCGCCGCCGTCGATGGTGACGACCACCTGACCGCAGTCGGGGCCGAGCAGATCGTAGAATCCGACCGCAGTGCCTTTGAAGCGGAATGACAACGACGTGCCTGGTTTTTCCGTGCGGTAGAGCGCCGGCATGCGGTTGCCGAAACTCTTCGCCCGCTGATCGCTCGCCGGATCGAGTTTCACCCAGCCATCACCTTTCACCATGCCATCGATCGGCAGCAGACGTGCGCGTTCGTGGTTATCCGCCACCAGGGACGCTTTCAGCACATGCGGTTCGGCCTTTCCACTGAGCAGCGTCGGCACCTGCCGGGCGACGACCTCGGCATAGAGCGCATGGCCAGCATCGATGGGATGGACATTGTCATGCGAGAACACCACGCGACTTCCGATCGCGGCCTGTTCGTCCGGCGTGGGTTTCTCCGGCGCCTTGAACACCAAGGTGTCGGTAGTCACTCGCTTGACCACCTCGACGCCAAAGTGCATCGACGGAATACCGTAGTGATCAGCAACCGCCTCCATCGCACTGGCGGCGCGCGGATACTTGCCGTCTTGCAGGAACTTCACCATGTCGCCGGTCAGGGTGTAGACGTAGCAGATGTCGGTCGCCGCGTCGGCCTGCCAGGTCTGGCGCACGATACCTTCCATGCCGCGGTGGATCTCCAGCGGATCGGCGCCGCCGTCGTTGACCGCGAACTCGACAAACAACAGGTCGGGCTTGTGCCGCAGCACGTCGAAGCCCAGGCGATACACGCCCAGATCCGAACCGGTGCCGCCGATCGCGGCGTCGATCTCGCTGAACTTGGCAGCGGGATATTGTTTCTGGAACCACGCCAGGGTCTTCACCCGCCACCCAGGCGCGGCGGTGATGCTGCCACCCAGGTAGGCCACGTTGATCGGCTTGCCGGCGGCGATCTTTGCCGCGACGTTGGGCAGGCCGCCGCGTGGAGTCGCCTCCACGGCAGCACGCAGCGGGTAGTCGGCAGCGGATACGGCTAACAAGCAGGTCAGGAGCAGCAGGACACAACGCATGAGGACCTCGCAGGGTGAGTGCGAGGGCTACGACAGACGAGCGACTCTGCTGAGCACCAATCGCCGGTTCGCGCTCCGACTATCACCAGACGCGAGGTGATCCATGCGTTTGGAGATTGGGAGTCACCCTCTATCCAGCAATGGATCGAACACAGAGCACCAGAGAACCAGAGTCGTCAGAGAGTTGGGCTCTCGCGCACTTTCACCCAACGGATGAACGAACTCTCTGGCGTAAGTGTCGTGGCAGGAGTCGACACAACCCGGATCGTCGCGATTCCGCTCTGCCAAATCCTCTGGTGCTCTGGTGCTCTGTGTTCTATCGCCGGGTTCAGGATCATTTCTTTTTCCGCAGCGCCACCTGCGCCGCATGCAGGTCCACCGGTTCCGGCACCTTCCCGTCATCGGCCACCACCACGCCCTTGTCGCCCTTGGGCATGGCCCAGCCCTCCTTGTCGAGGCGCGCGATGCCCTGGATGCCGACCAACGCACTGAGGCTGTGGCATTCCGGCTGGTAGATGAAGTCGGCTTTGCCACTGACGCGGATGTTCCAATGCGTCATGCGTGCGCCGAGGAACGGGCCGGCCTGGCCGCCGCCGCCTGGTGTGCCGTCATTAGCGATGGTGATGTCGGTACGCAGCGATTCGAAGGACATCGCGCGGTGCGAGTCGAACGCGCCGTGCAACATCACGCCCTTGCTCCAGACGTTGCCAGTGGAGAGGTACTCGGTGTTGATGCCGTGTTTGGGCGTCGACTCGATGCGGAAGTCGGTGATCAGGTTGTCGTGGCTCGACACCCGCAGCGCGGTGGCGTGGTGGTGTTTGCCGCCGGTGACGTGCAGACCGGTAACCGTGGTGTTCTTTGCCGAGGCGTGAATCACCGCGTTGTCGCTATTTTCAATGGTGACGTCGCGCACCCAGCAGTGCAGCGCGCGGTTGAGGTACACGCCGTTCCAACCTTTGTCGGTGAGGTGTTTGCCCGCGTCGTGCGGCACCATGCGCAGCGTCATCCGTTCGATGCCGCTTTCACGCACATGATTTCCCAGTGGCGCGAAACGCACCTGCCACTCCGGACGGATATCGATGCGCAGCGGTTGGCGCAGCGTGACGGTGGTGCCCTTGACCTCGGCGATTTCCACCGGCCAGCGCCACGCTTTAGCGCTGGTCAGGCCCTGACCTGATTTCGCCCAGTCGTACTGCTTCATCAGGTCGTGACCGGCCATGTGCAACAGCAGGCTGAGATCGGCGGGATTGGCCCAGCACAACAACAACGTGTCGCCGGCTTTGAGCGCCTTTGCACCCGCGGCGTCGACCGTGACCGTACGATCGCCACGTTTCGCCGGCGCGACGATCTGCGCGACGGGCGGCAGATCCTGCCATTCTTCCCAGTCTTGCGTGCTCGCCGGGGCCTTGAAACGTCCGTCGCTTTCGAACACGTCAGCCGGTCCCATCCACACCAATCCACCACACCAGGACCAGCGCGATGACGTGCCGGCTTGGCTCGTGCCAACCACATCGGCGAGCGGTTTCTGGAAGGCGACGATGGTGTCGCCACGGGCTGCGCCGCGTAGGATCACGCCGCTCTGGTCGAGGCGGATCATACCGGTGACGTAGAAGATGCCGGCGGGAATGCTGATCACCGCTGGTTTGCCTGGCTTCGCGACGCTCGCGGCCTTAGCGATGGCCGCCTTGAATGCCGCCGTCGCGTCCGTGGCGCCGTCTCCGACCGCGCCGAAATCTTTGACCACATCGAACTGCGCCGGCGGTTCCGGCAGCGCCACGTCGCCGCATTGATAGCCGGCGTACGAACAGTTGGGGATCAGCGGATGGCGGTCGGGATCGGCGACGTACTGCTTCCACAGGTCGGCACCGGTGTCGGCGGCGCGCACCGTGACGATGGCGAGCACCAACGTGGCCAGCACCAGCACAGCGCGCAGCATGAGTAGGGAACGGATGTGGAGGGCGGTGGGTCTCATAGTAGTCAGTCGTTGCCGCTCGAACGGATATGCACGCGAC
>JANPLC010000478.1:0-10461 GCA_031426335.1 Planctomycetota bacterium | reverse complement strand
CCACGAACAATCAGCGATTCCCAGGAAACCACGACGCTACCATGCACCGTGTCGCAACTCGTCCGATGTGCTTCGTCGTAAAGGAATGCGGCCGAGCGGCCGCGCTCCCGGCGGTCATTGGTGATGCTTTCGTCGCTTTTGGGCAAAGCCAATTGCGCTGGGAATCAGGATTTAAAGCCTTCGACCACGCCGCAGTGAACGAGCGTGGGGACGACCTCAGCCAGCGGCGTCAATCCAGCCGTGCGAAGCATCGCGCGGTACTCCGCCGTGCTGTAATTGCGGCCTTCAGTGAGGATGAACAACATGGTCGAGAACAACGCCACCGGCAGCGGGCCGTCGAGCGCGTCGTTGAGCAACGCGTCGTGGATCAGCAGGCGTCCGCCCTTGGGCAACGCGGCGCTCAGGCGACCGAGCAAAGTGTGGCATTCCGGCACATCCCAATCGTGCAGCACGTTCGACACCAGCATGGCGTCGGCCTGCGGCACGGCGTCCTTGAACATGTCGCCGGCCAACAGCGTGGTGCGCTCGGCGACGCCGTAGGCGATGGCCATCTCGTGCGCGATCTTCAGCACTTCCGGACGATCCCAGACGATGAGCTTGAGCCGCAGGTTGCGCTGCAGGCACGCCATGCCGTAGATGCCGGTACCGCCGCCGACATCGAGCAAGGTGTCGACCGCGTCGAGGCGCACGCGCGCGGCTAGCACCGGTGCGACGTTTTTTGCGCGGCCCGACAACGCCAGGGTCAGTCGGCGAGCAGAGGCCTCCTGATCCATCGCTGAGTTCATGCCGTCTTTATAGATGTACGCGGCGCCGCCGCCGTCCTGGTCGAAACCCTTGGGTTTGTCCGCGCGCAAGCGTTCGACCGTGGCGACCACCCCGGCGTGGTCGGCGGTCAATCCCAAGTAGTCGTCGACCGCGAACGGTCCGCCCGACACCAAGTGTTCACGCGCCAATTCGCTGAGCGACAAGCGACCCTGTCGTTCGACCAACAGGCCCATGGCCTTGAGTGCGGTGAACAACACCACCGCCGGACGTTCACCAAGACCGATTTCCGCGCGCAGCGTGGTGAAGTCCTTCGCGCCCTGCGCCAAACGGTCGAAGACCTTGAAGTGCGCGCTTGCACCGACCATCAACTCGGTGGCGAGGTGGCCGCGGTGTAGGTCGAAAATCGCGGTCGGGTCGGTGATGGGCGGGACGAGTGGGATGGTCATGATAGTCACTCTTGTACGGCACTCATCGGCGAGAAGAAACCCTCGGCCGGCGCGAGCCGCAGAGGATCTGCCAGCTTTACCCGTCCGTGCGTGCGCTCTACGGTGCGCCGTATGTCCGAACCCGCCGCCCACTGCTCCTGTCGTCTGCCCTGGATCGTGACGCTCATCGCCCTGGGCGTTCTGGTGGTCGAACGCTTCATCACGTCGACGACGCCCACCACCACCAAAGAAATCCCCTCTGCCATCACGCCGGCGCCGACACCAACTCCGGTGCCGGCCAGTGACCCGCTCCTGGCGACGATGCAACACGACCTCAACGAGACCCGCCGCGTGCTCGACGATGCGCAGTCGGCCCTGGCGCAACGCGATCGGGAAATAGCGACCGCGAATGACGAATTGCGGGTGCTGCGGCTGGAATTGGACGCCCTGCGCGCAAAGAACACCGCACCGGCGCCTTAACCTGGGTCGCTTCCACACTCCAATTCAATTTTCCACAGCGGCGACCTCACGAGCGAGTAAACGTCAGTGGACTCAGTGGATGAGGTTCCAGGGAACCGTTTTGACACCCGTCCCAACCGGGGTCCTTGCGCCTTGCGCGCCGCCTCAATTCCAGAACATCTGCGCCCTTCCGACATGACCCCGATTTCCCCACACGCTCCCGACGAACTCCGCCTGTCGCGTCCTGCCTGCGCTTCTTCTCGACCTCTGCTGGGGTCGGATTTTTCCCAAGCGCAGTCACCTACGGTAGAACATCCATGAACGCACCGCTCTCGCCCGTGGCTCCTGCCCCTGAAGCCGCTCCCGCCGCTCCTACT
Source organism: Planctomycetota bacterium (assembly GCA_031426335.1). GTDB lineage: Bacteria > Planctomycetota > UBA11346 > UBA11346 > UBA11346 > BOG-1363. Next base: position 8,435 of record JANPLC010000478.1, on the reverse strand, counting down.
GCTGAAATGGTGGTGGCACCGCAGCTCTCGCTTGTCCGCCGTGCATTGCGGACCATGCGCCTGTGGGTCGACAGCCACTCCAGCTGTCAAAGCGAAGAGGACGGCCGCACGCCGCTCAAGGTCGACTGGTTCCGCCTGATGCCGTTCCTGGGTGTGCACGCCGCGTGCATCGCGGTGATCTGGGTCGGCTGGAGCTGGCCGGCGGTGATCGTTGCGGGTGCGCTCTATTTCATCCGCATGTTCGCCATCACCGGCTTCTACCACCGCTACTTCTCGCACCGCAGCTACAGCACCAGCCGCTTCTTCCAGTTTGTCATGGCCGCGGTCGGCAACAGCTCGGTGCAACGTGGTCCGTTGTGGTGGGCCGCGCATCACCGCCATCACCACCGCACCAGCGACCAGCCGGAAGATCACCACAGTCCCAAACAGCAGGGCTTTTGGTGGGCCCACATCGGCTGGATCAGCGCCAAGGCCAACTTCCGTACTGACTTCAAGCTGGTGCCCGACTTGGCGAAATTTCCCGAACTCGTGTTCCTCGACCGCTTCGACACCATGATCCCGTTCGCCTTGGCGATGAGCACGCTGGGACTAGGCTGGGGCCTGAGCGTGTTCTACCCCGAACTCGGTACCAGCGCGTTGCAGATGTTCATCTGGGGTTTCTGCATTTCGACCGTCGCGGTCGCGCACGGCACCTTCACGGTGAACTCGCTGACCCACCTGATCGGTCGTCAGGTCTATCCCTCGAAAGACACCAGCAAGAACAGCCTGATCATCGCGCTGATCACCCTGGGCGAAGGCTGGCACAACAACCACCACTACTACCAGTCGTGCGTGCGTCAGGGCTTCCGCTGGTGGCAGATCGACATCACCTATTACCTGCTGTGGTCGATGTCTTGCGTCGGCCTGGTGTGGGATCTGAAGCCGGTGCCGCAGAAGGTCATCGACGCCGCCGGTAAACTGAACGAACCCGCCGCCGCGACCTGAGCGTTCCTGCTGACCCGAGCGGACCAGTTGTGGAGCGCATGCCGCTTGGCGTTCTGAGAGGCGCGCCGGATGCCATCATGCGCCGCCATGGTCATCGCCTACCTCGCCTTCAACGCCGTGCTCTACACCCTGTTCGCGGCGTGGTGTGCGCTCGCCCCCAAACAGACGTCCGAGTTCCTTGGCCTGACGTACACGAATCCCGCGGGAGAATCAGAGTACCTCACGGTGTACGGTGGCCTGCAAGCTGGACTCGCGGTGTTTTACGCGTTCGCGACCTTCCTGCCCGAGCACCGCAAATCCGCGCTGCTGATGTCGCTGGCGCTCTACGGCGGGATCGTGGCACTGCGCACGGTCGCTGGCCTACGCCTGGGCTTCGCTGAACTCGGTAACGCCCGCTTTGCGTATGGGCTTGAGATCGTCCTGCTGGTCATCGCACTGGTGCTGGTGCTGCGCGGGACGCGCTGAACCGACCGATTGTAAAGAAACAGTGAAGGAGCCCCAGTAGCGCTGAGCCGCCGGGGCCACCATGATGCCGCTGGCGTCCAAATCGTTGGGCACCGCGGAGGACTCATGAATCCCAAACTGGTACTCGGCTTGGTGGGCGTCGTGGTGGCGGTGGCGGCCATCTCCATGATGACGTCGCAGAAACCGTCGGCTCCCGCCGATCCCGTGGCGGTCGAAAATGCGACGCCCCCACCCAGCGCGGGCCAACTGCGGCTGGTGTTCACCTACGGCTCGGAAAAAGAAAGCTGGCTGAAGGAAGTCACCGCCGCCTTCAACCGCCAGGCGCTGAAGCAGGACGGCAAGACCGTGGTGGTTGAGGCCATCCCGATGGGCTCCGGCGAGTGCATCGACGAACTGCTCGACGGTCGGCGGCAGGCGCACCTGGTCAGTCCGGCCTCCGCCGCGTTCATCCGCATCGGCAACGCCAAGGCGCGCGCGGCCAACGGTCGTGATCTCATCCCGTCGTCGGAGAATCTGGTGCTGTCACCGGTGGTGATCGCGATGTGGAAACCGATGGCCGAAGCGCTCGGCTGGGGCAGCAAGCCGCTCGGCTGGAGCGACATCCTGGCGCTCGCCAGCGATCAGCGCGGTTGGGCCGCGCACGGTCATGCGGAGTGGGGACGTTTCAGCTTTGGCCACACCCACCCGGAATACAGCAACAGCGGGTTGATCTCGGTGTTTGCCGAGGTCTATGCCGGTGCCGGCAAAGTCAGCGGCCTCACGCTCGCGGACCTCGCCGAGCCCAAGGTCGGCGCCTTCGTCCACGACATCGAACGTGCAGTGGTGCACTACGGCAGCTCGACCGGGTTCTTCGCCAAGAAACTCAGCGCCGGTGGACCGTCGTACCTCAGCGCCGCGGTGCTGTATGAAAACACCGTCATCGAGGATCACCTGGCGCGCGCCGGCAAACCCTCGGCCTTTCCGCCGCTGGTCGCGATCTATCCCAAGGAAGGTACTTTCTGGAGCGACCACCCGGCGGGCATCGTCGACCGCGACTGGGTGACGCCGGCACATCGCGCGGCGGCCAAGACCTACCTCGACTTCCTGCTCGCGCGTCCGCAGCAGGAATCCGCGCTGCGCTTCGGTTTCCGCCCGGCCGCAGTCGACATTCCGCTCGGCGCGCCACTCGATGTCGCGCACGGCATCGATCCGCAGGAACCCAAGACCACCCTCGAAGTGCCGACGGTCGAGGTCATGGACGGCATCATCCGCCTGTGGCGCGCGAACAAGAAACGCTCGAACGTGGTGCTGGTGGTCGATGTCTCCGGCAGCATGAACGAAGAAGAGAAGATCATCCACGCGCGTGAAGGTGCCGCCAAACTGGTGGCGATGCTCGGTGACGAGGACCAGTACTCGCTGCTGACCTTCAATAACCAGTCGACCTGGGCGCAGAGCCCGATCGCGCTGAACGCCACCGCACGTCCAAAAGCCGTCGCGCAGGTGCAGGGACTGTTCGCCGGCGGCGGCACTGCGCTCTACGATGCGGTCGGCGAAGCCTGCACCGCCTTGATGAGCAAACCCGATCCCGAGCGCATCAGCGCGGTGGTGGTGCTCAGCGACGGCGCCGACACCGACAGCAAGATGTCGCTCAACGACCTGCTGGCACGCATCCGCGGGACCAGCGAACGTCCGGCACCACGGGTGTTCACCATCGGTTATGGCAAAGGTGCCAAGGCCGACGTGCTGAAAACCATCGCCGAGGCGACCCAAGGAAAATTCTACGTTGGCACCCAGCGTGACATCGTTGCGGTGTTCAAGGACATCTCGACGTTCTTCTGAGCCGACGGTCTGTTCGCTGAAACTTTTTCGTTCAAGGAATCCTCCCATGTCTGACGGCCCACAAGCCACTGCCCTGGGCAAGATCTTCATCTTCTTGTTCGTCATCGCCTGCGCCGGCGGAGCGTGGTACTTCCTCGCCGGACCGGGTTCGGCGGGCACGAGCGCCACCGGCAGCGGCCCAAACCCAGGCAACGCCGGCGGTGCGCCGACCACCCGTGATCCGGCCAAACAGGTCGCGGTGACCATCGCCTTCGGCACCGAGAAGAAGCAGTGGCTCGAATGGGCGGTGGCCGAGTTCGCCAAGACCTCGGCCGGACACGATGTCGCCATCACGTTGATGCCGCTCGGCTCACTCGAAGGTGCGCAGGCGATCATCCGCAACGACAAGCCGATCCACGCCTGGGCGCCCGCCAGTTCAGCTTTCACCAGCGCGTTCGTCGCGGATTGGCAGGTGAAGTTCGGCGGCGATCCGCTGGCGAAAAGCGAGAACCTTGCCCTGACGCCGATGGTCTACGTGTGGTGGAAGGAGCGCCATCAGGCCTTCATCGCCAAGTACCAGACCGCCACCATGCAGACCATCAGCATCGCCTTGCAGGAAAAAACCGGCTGGAACGGCATCGCGGGCAAACCCGAATGGGGCCTGTTCAAGTTCGGCCACACCCATCCCAACCAGTCCAACAGCGGCCTGATGTCGCTGATCATCATGGCTTGCGAATACCACGACAAGGCCGCCGGCCTGAGCATGGCCGACATCCTCGATCCCAAGTTCCAGGCGTGGTTCGGCACCACCGAATCCGCCGTCACCGGCATGGTCAACAGCACCGGCACGATGATGAAGGAGATGGTGCTGAAAGGCCCATCAGCCTACGACGCGGTGCTGGTCTACGAATCGGTGGCGATTGATTTCCTCAAGGCCGCCGCCGGCCGCTGGGGCGAGCTGCAACTGGTCTACCCGCAGCGCAATCTGTGGAACGACAATCCGTTCTACGTGCTCAATGCGTCGTGGGTGTCGCCGGCCCAACGTCAGGCTGCCGAAGCCTTCCTCACCTTCCTGATGGAGGAACCGGCCCAGCGCCAAGCGCTGACGCACGGCTTCCGCCCAGGGAATCCCAACGTGCCGGTGTTGTTCCCCGAAAGCCCGTTCCAGCTCTTCCAGCGTAACGGCCTGCGCAACGACATCTCCGCCGTGCTGGAGACGCCGAAGGCCGAGGTGATTTCCAACCTGCTGCAATCATGGCAGCGATCACAGGGCAACCGGTGAACCGCAACTCGCGCACCTCCGGACTTCCGCCTGCACCACCACGGAGGATGCTGCGCGCATGTGGCGCTACCTGACTGCAGCGTTCTGGGTCCGCCCGGAGCTACCAGGACTGGGACGTATCCCGCTCAATCTGCTGGCGCTGATCGGCGTCGGCGTGCTCGGGCTGGCCAACCCTGGATTCTGGCTGCTCGGACTCGGCGCCGAGGTCGCGTACCTCTTCACCCTCGCGACCAACCGCCGATTCCAGAAGGTCGTCGATGCTGACCAAGTGACACTCACCACCGGCGATGCGGAGCAGAAACGTCAGGCGCTGATCACCAGTCTGGCGCCGGATGAACGCCAGCGTCTGGCGGCAATCGAAACCAAGGCCGAACGCATCCTGAACGTCCAACGCCAGTCGCAGTTCTCCGACTTCGCCCTCGACGGCACGCGCGAAGCGCTCGGGCGCATCTCGTGGGTCTACCTCAAGCTGCTGATCGCCCGCCATCGCCTGCTGGAACAGGCGCGCCTCGACACGCCAGGCGAACTGGAAAACCGCGCAACCACACTCGAACGCGAACTGGCCGGGAACAACCTCAGCGAGGCGATGCGCGCCTCAAAGACCGCGACCCTAGAGATCACGCGCAAACGCCTCGGCACCCTCGAACGGCGCCAGCAGTCATTGGCCGAGATCGACAGCGACCTGGTGCGCACCGAAGCGCAAGTCGACTTGGCGCTGGAAAACGCTGCCATCCAAGATCAGCCGACGGCGATCGGCACCGACCTCTCACTCGCCAGCCACCTGCTCGACAGCGGCCTCTACGGCGCGGATGCGGCGATGGTGATGGATCTCGATCAGACGTTTGCGGCGCCACCTGCTGCCGCAGCGGCCAAGGTCGCCCAACGCACGCCGACCTGATTGCCTGCGCTGGCGCTGTGCGTCATCCCAACAGCAACTTCCGAGCTTGGCGCACCTGTTCCTCGGTGCCGAACAAGGTGACGATATCGTCCGCCACCAGGATCTCATCCGCGGCGGGATTGACGATGCGCGTGCCGCCACGCTCAATCGCAATGATGCTCGCGCCGCAGACCTTGCGGATCTCCAGTTCACGGATCGCTTTGCCGACTGCCGGGATTCCCGGCGGCAGTTCGAGCGGCAGCATTACCGCCTCATCAAGCAATGCTGGCGCCGGCGCGTGGTGTGCGGCGTCCTCGGGATTTCCGGCGAAGGTCTCCATCACTGACACCTGGGCGCGGTAGTAAAGCGTGATGAAGCGGCTCCAGCCGAACACCAGGATGAGAGCCAGTACCCCGAGCAGTCCCAGCAATACCGGCCACGGCGGCAAGAGAGTCAGCGAGATCGCCGTCAGCAGGACCGCCACGCCACCTAGGGCGATAGCCTGGAAGGCCAAAGTCGCGATCACGCGCAAACGATCAGTGCGCGCACTGCCCCCGCGCGGGATCGCCAACTCTGCCAGCACCATCGCCAGCGCGCGTTGTTTGTACCACAGGTGCACCAGCAGCGGCAGGGCGATGATCATCACCGCCATCCACCACACCGTCGGCAGACCACCGCTCCACTCTGGCAACCAGGTCGGAGCGACGATTTCGGCCTTGGCCAAGCGCCACGCCAACACCATGCCGCCGGTGATCAGCGCCAGATCGATGGCGATCTGGATCAGCCATTTGCGGATCAGCCCACGGATGCGCGTGCGCTGCACGTCGTCACCTGGGAGGCGCAGGTTCTCGACCCAACGGGTGTACCAGTCCATCGCCGAACGCAGCGGTGCCGGCGCATGGTCCACCAGCCCAGAGGACAAGCGATCAGAGGAACGGATGAGGTACGGCGTCAGCAGCGTGGTGATGGCCGAAACCGAGACCGCCACCGGGTAGAGGAACTCGCTGGTGACTTTCAGCGTCAGTCCGAGTTGGGCGATGATGAAGGAGAACTCGCCGATCTGCGCCAGGCTCGATCCCACCTTGAGCGAGCCCTTCACCGGCGTGCCAGCGAGGAACGTCCCCAGACTGCAGGCGGCAATCTTGCCCACCACCACCGCCACGGTGATCACCACGATCGGCAACGCATATTGGAGCAGCAGGTCAAGATCGATGAGCATGCCAATGGCGACGAAGAACACTGCACTGAACATGTCGCGCACCGGCTCGACCAGCAGGCGGATCTTGGGCGCCTCCTTCACCTCAGCCATGACCGCGCCGATGAGGAACGCCCCGAGCACGACACTATAGCCAGCCTTCACCGCCAACAGCGACACGCCGAAACACAGGCCAAGCACCGATACCAGCAGCACCTCATCGTTACGAAACCGCGCGACGTAGCGGATGATCTTCGGCACCACCAGCAGGCCGACGACCAGCACTCCGATGAGGAACAGCGACAGCATGCCGAGGGTGATGGCGACTTCGCCCACCGCCACCTGCCCGCTCTTGGCTACGCCAGACAACAAGGCGATCAGGGCGATGGCGAGGATGTCCTCGACGATGAGGATGCCGAACACCACCTTGGCAAACCCCTCGTTGACCAACCGCAGTTCTTCGAGCGCCTTGACGATGATGGTGGTCGACGAAATCGAGAGCAGCGCGCCCAGGAACACGCTGTCCATCTGCGACCAGCCAAACGCCTGGCCGATCCCGTAGCCGATCCAGATCATCACCGCGATTTCGAGTACCGCCGCGATCAGCGCCGCGGCCCCGACCTTGAACAACTGGCGCAGACTGAAATGCAGGCCAAGGCCGAACATCAGCATGACCACGCCGAGCTCGGCCATGGTCTTGATGCCTTCCTCGTCGCGGATCAGCGGGAACGGCGGGGTGTGTGGCCCGATGATGAAACCAGCCAACAGGTACCCGAGCACCACCGGCTGCTTGATGCGGTGGAACAACACGGTGGTCGCCCCGGCAATGAGCAGGACGATGGCGAGATCCTGAAGAAACTGGAGCCCATGCATGACCGTGCCGTTGTGCTCAGCGGCGTCAGGTCACGCAAGGTTGAAATCTGCTCTACCTACGCAGACCGGCCGGCACGAACTCCGGATCCGAGGCCTCGGCGACGGCAAGGGCGATCTGGAATTCCATCGTCGCCTTCGGCACCGGGCTCTGGTAGCCGGTCAGGCAATCGCGCATGGCCTCGACTGCGGTGCGGTTGGCGGTCTTGGAGATGCGGTAGGCTTTGACTGCCAGGGCTTCGGCAGCGCCTGGGGTGAGCAGATCGGGGACCAGCGGCAGGAGCGACTTGCCCTCGTCTTCGGTCAGCACCAAACCACGGCGTTTTCCCAGCGCGCGTAGCAGTTTGAGGCCCTGCTCAGCGGTGGTGGTGGGGAAGATCGGGATGCGCACGTCGATGCGGCCTGGGCGCTTGAGGTCGATCTCGATCAGATCCGGACGGCTGCTGGCGAGGATCCACACGATCTTGCCGCGATTTTTCCCGTTCGACATTTCCTCGGCCATCATCGCGTAGATGCGTCCGCCGATGCCGCCGGCGTCGTTGCCACCTTGGTCGCGTTTGCCCAGCGCCTGGTCGGCCTCGTCGATGAAGACGAAACAGCGGCCGAGGGCATGGATCAGGCGGAAGATTTTTTCGAGGTTACCCTCGGTCGAGCCGACCCACTTGTCGCGGAAGTTTTTGAGTTTCACCACCGGCACGCCGGCTTCACCCGCGAGACACTCGACCAAGTAGGTTTTACCAGTGCCGACCGGACCACACAGCAGGTAGCCCATCGGCATCGCCTGCAGATCGCCCTGTTTCCACAACTGCACGTCCTGACGCAGCCAGGTTTTGATCGCCTCACCAGCTTCGTAATCGTTCAGCGTGCGGCTCGATTCGATGAACTCGATGAGGCCGGCGCACTCGCGTTCGACCATGCCCTTCTTGATCGTTAGCAGATCCGCTTCGACCAAGGGTTTGTCCCGG
>JANPLC010000477.1:0-6105 GCA_031426335.1 Planctomycetota bacterium | reverse complement strand
GTCAGCACCAAGCCGATCAGATTGCCGAGCACCGAATTGCACAGCGCTCCGGCCTCGTTGCCGCCGGCCGTGCGGGTGAAGATCACGCAGGAGGCGATGGTGATCGGCAGGCAGGCAAGCACCACGAAACCCTGGGCGAGGGCCGGCGAAGCACCGAGCCATGCCAACACGGGCAGGGCCGACCACACCAGGCCTGGGATCAGAACGAAGCAGAAACCTTGGATGAACAGGTGCAGCCGCACCCGCCCGGCGGCCTCGCGCAACCGGGCGAGCGGCAGGGTCATACCGCTGATCAGGAACGCGGCAGCCACCGCCAGATGCACGGTCACCTCGGGAAAGAGCGGACCTCCAGGCGCACCGATCCAGGGCCACGCCGCCGCCAAGGGGATGACCACGGCCAAACCGATCAGGAACCAATGTCGAAGCAGCAGCGCGCGCATCGTCGGCGTACCGTAGCGCCAGCGTTTGCGACGCCATGCCGTGTCAGAACGCGGCAGGTTAGCGGCGGAAACGCAGAGCAACGACGTTCCGGTCAATGGTAAAGTGGCCGAAGGCAGGTGTGCCAACTGGTCGAACACGGATTGCGCGCAGGCGCCGCAGCGGTGTAGAGGCTGGTTCACGCAAGCGTGAGAAAATCCGCCGCTCAGCCGACAATAGACTGAGTTGATAGGTTGTAGCGCAGCGCGCCGCTCAGGCTTTCGCCGCGACTAGCTTGGCGCTCGTGTCCCGCCGCGACTATCTCTAAGATGGGGTGTACGGGACACCAAGCCTGATGTAGAATCTTGCAGCCCTTGCGCCAGCGGATGCGCGTTCGAAAAGTATAAACCATCATAGGAGGTCGCCGATGCCGTTGTCCTTCTCCCGGGAACTCGAAGGTTTGATTGCCTACCTGAACGCTTGTGGCGGCATGGACCGCTTCGAGTCGTTCGACGCCAACGGTGACCCCGATCCGGTCGCCGCCCGCGCCAACGCCGAGCGCATGCGTGCCATGCTGGGGGCAAACCTCGATGTGATCGCCTCGGTGGAGCAATCCGCCAATCGCGTCACCGTCACGCTGCTGGTGGAACCCGCCACCGTCTGAGCCTGACCCGACGACGACGCCAGCTGGCGTCGATCCGGCCTTTGCTGCCTGCTCATCCCGTGAGCCGATCGGATCCTTATCCGGTCGGCTCAGTGCTTAAGTGGGTTTGCTGAGAGCACCTACTCCAACTCCACTGCCGCCACGAGTTACGGTTTCCGCGCGATCTCGTCGAAATGCACGATTTCCAACGGATTGGCGGTGATGCCATCCAGATCTGGCCGCACCAGGAAGGAACAGGCGGTGTGGCAGAGGGGGATGAGCGGGACGGCTTCCACCAAGCGTTGTTCTGCCGCTTCCAAGGCCTTCCAACGTGCGTCGCCGATGTTGGCGGAGGCGGTGTCGAGCAGGCGGTCGTACTCGGGGTCGGCGAAACCCGTACGGTTGGCGCCGCCGTCAGTACGGAAACAGTCGAGAAACGTCGTCGGGTCGAGGAAATCACCCAGCCAGATGGCGAACGACAGGTCGTAGTCGATGGCTTTTTCGCGGCTGCGCAGTTCGGTCTGCGGCAGGATGGTCAACTTCACCGTGATCCCCAGGTGGCGTCGCCATTGGTCGGCGACCAGTTCGGCCGCGCTCTGGCGCTCAGCCGGTTGGCTGGGCGCCACCAGTTCGAATTCCGGCAACGTGCCCAGGTCGGCTTTGGCCGCAGCGATGTCGGCCTGGGCCTGTTCCAGGTGGTCAGCCAGCACGGTGACCGGTGCATGGTACGGCAGGTAATCGCCAAGGGCGGCGGGCACAAAGGTGGTCGCCGGGACGGCATTGCCCTGCAGCAGGTGTTCGCTGAGCGCGCGGCGGTCGAGCCCGGTGGCGAGCGCCCGCCGCAGGCGCGGGTGTTGGAGCGCGCGGGTGACCTGCGGATTTTCCTTGGGTCGTGGCACGATGCGCACGCGTAGGAACGCGGTGCTGAGCGATGGCGCTTGTTGCAGGCCGGCAAGGCGGTGGCGTTTGAGGTCGCCCACGGTGTCGGAGGCCAACAGCAGAATGGCGTCGACCTCACCGCTCAGGTACAGCCGTAGCGCTGTCCCAGGGCTATCGACCACCAAGGCCCGCACCGGACCACGTGCCGGATGCGCGCCGCCATAGGTGGGACTGGGCGTGAAGTCGTAATGATGTCGTGGCGTGTAGCCGGTACAGCGGAACGGTCCGTTGCCGATGATGGTGGTCGGATCGGTCCACGACCGGCGCGTCGCATCGTCGTCCTGGTCCTGCTCCGCGCGTAGTGGGACGAAGGCGGATAATGACAGAATGGCGGTCAGGTATGGCGCCGGATGGCTGAGCTCGACCACCAACGTGTGCTCGTCGGGACAACGCAGTCCACAGTCACGTTCCAGTACCACGCGCCGTTGTTCCAGATCCGTCAAAGCACAGGACGCGCCTTTGAGCAGCCCGTCGAGGTAGAACGCGTTCGGCGATTGGGTGATCAGGTGTCGCAGCAGTCCACGGCGCATGTCGGCTGCGACTACTGGACGACCGTCGTGCCAGCGTGCGCGTGGATCCAGGTGAAAGGTCCACACCGACTGATCGGCGTTGGTATCCCACCGTTGGGCGAGCGCGGGTTGTGGTTGCAACGTGCGCGCATCGAGCCTAACCAACGGTTCGAACAACGCCGTGACCAGACGGAATTCGTCGAGCCGCGTCGCCATACACGGGTCGATGGTGCGTGGCAATGACAACGCGATCACCGGTGCTCCCGCCGGCGCGGTCGTGTGTGCTGCCCATGGCAGCACGCAGCCGATGGCGAGCAGGATTGCAATGATTGCCAAGAGGCCGCGCATGCCTCGCATGGTGGTGCGAGTGATCCGCCGTCCAGCAGAGTGACGTGCAGTCCCGCACCCTTGCGTGAGTCCCGTCCCCGATATGGTTCGCGCCCCCACCAGTTGCCGCTGGTCCGGAATCGCGGAGTGATCATTGCGCTGCCCCTATTGTAATCACGACGACGACCGCGTCATCGACTCGCGCGCTACCGATGACGGCACCGCCATCCGCCGCCGTCGCGCCTGCGATCACTGCGGCAAACGCTTCACCACCTACGAGCGCGTCGAGGGTGAAGAGTCGTTGATGGTGGTGAAGAAGGACGGCCGCCGCCAAGCCTTCGACCGCAAGAAGGTCCTGCACGGCATGACCGTCGCCTGCGAGAAGCGCCCGATCCCGGTTGAAGAACTCGAAGCCGCCGCCAACCGCATCTACCACCACTTCCTTTCCGACGGCGTGCGCGAGGTCAACTCGACCGACATCGGCCAGCGCGTGATGGAGGAACTGCACAAACTCGACCAAGTCGCTTACGTCCGTTTCGCGTCGGTCTATCGCCAATTCAAGGACCTTGACGAGTTCATGCATGAACTGCGGCGCGTCATTGGCGAAGGCGACATTAAGCCGGGTGATGGTAAACGATGAGACCGACCACGGTGGTTAAGCGGGACGGCCAACTGGTGCCGTTCGATGTGGTGCGTATCGCCCATGCGGTGACCCGGGCCCAGCATTCCGTCGGTATCGACGACCGCGCGCAGGCCGAAGAACTTGCTCGTGTGGTGTTGGAGCACCTGGAACGCGCCTGTGATCAGCCCAGCCTGGGCATCGAAGATGTTCAGGACGCGGTTATCCACGTGTTGCAGGAGAGCGGCAACTACGAGGTCGCCCTGGCGTACACTCGTTACCGCGACGCCCGTGAACGTTTCCGTCGCGCCCGCCGCGTACTCGGTGAAAACAGCGCCGCGCCGCACCTCTCGGTGGTCGATCCCGATGGTCGCCGTCGTCCGTGGGACCGCGTGTGGCTGCGTGAACTGCTGGTCAATCGCTACGGCATCGACGTGAAGGCTTCCGACGACGCCATCCTGCAGGTCGAGGCCAACCTCGCCGACAGTTCGATGACCGAACTCAGCACGCCGTTGCTGCTCAGCCTGGTTGACGCCGCGCTGGTGCGCTGCGGCATGCACGACCTCGCCGCCGAACGTGCGCCGCTGCGCGTCGAGCGCGCCCTCGCTCGTCGCCTGCTGCATTCCACCGCGGACGGCCAGCAGGCGGTGATTGGTTGTGGTCGCGCCGCGCTCGAACAGCTCTCCCTCGCCGAAAAAGTTCCGCAGCAAGTCACCGCACTCTACAGCCGCGGTCGTCTGTGGGTCGATGGCTTCGATGATCCACGTCGCGGCAGCCACACCGTCGCGACGATCGACGGCACCAGCAATCCGTGGCAGGTCCTGACGCAGGCGTTCAGCCTCGCCGCCGAAGCCAAACGCCACTGGCGACGCATGAGCATCGTGCTGCCGCCGAGCATTCTCGGGCATCTCGAACGCGGCGCGACCACGCTGGTCCAACCGATCACCGCGCTGTCGCACCTCGCCTTCATCTACCTCTATTGCGACGGTCGCACGCCGCTGTTGTCGCGTTGGCCGTTCCCCGACGGCCGCGTCAGCATCGCGACCTACAACGATGATTTCCTGCTGCTGCGCCAACTGCAAGAAATGCGCCTGCCGCTGCTGTCCGGCCCGCACCTGATGCAGGGCAACTACCGCGGCCGTGTCACCGTCGAATCCGCGATCAACGCCCAGGGCCTCGAAGGCGAGTACAGCCAGATGGACGGCCTCGCTTTGGCGCTGGTCACTGCGGTCCGTCTACGCATCACCCAACTCGGTGATTCTCCGGTCTTCACTGGCGGAGAACTACGCTTCGCCATCTTCGGCCTGCCGCTGAATTCACCGTCGAACGAATACCTCGAACGCCAAGTGATCCAGGAAGGCCTGCGCAGCGGTCTGACGCTCTCGCGCGGTTCGCACCTGACGGAGGAGGCGTGTGTGCATTTGGGACGTCTGCTGGAGTGATCGTCTGTGTGTTGGGGGATGTTACGGTGCCTTGCGTAACACCACACGTGGTAGCAGCAGCAACGGCATGGTTGGTCGATCGAACGTCTCTAAACGCGCCATTTCCGCGCTCAGCGATCCACGCAGCGACTGCCAGGGATGCTGCGTCAGCATGAGCTGCACCTCCACCGAAGCGTGATCTTGCTCGGGGTCAGCGATGAAATGCAGGCACAGGTGCCGGGTTTCCCCCAGGCGTTCGGTCTCCGCCGCCAGATTCAATAACACGTCGGGCTCGTCGTGCAGCGCATCCGGAATCCAGGGCTGCCCGTTCCGCCACCACCGCGCCAACGTCAGGTGGGAGTCGTGCAACCAGGAGCCACACTCCGCGGGTATGCTGATGTGCAGGGTTCCATCCATGACCGTGACCTGGACCCGCTGGTCGACGACCTGCGGATCCGCGGATGGCAGCGACTGGCTGGGAGCGGTACACCAAGCGACGAAATCGGCATCACCCACGGTGATCCACGGGATGGTGGGATCCGCATCCGTCACGGCAGCTACACCAGGACCCCGCAGGGCTTCGCGGCTCAGGGGGTCGTGCTGGTCGTTGTGTTGCGGCGGCCACCGCAACGTACACCACGGATGGTACGGTTCGCTCGTAGTGATCAGGTCCGCCTGTGCCACCGGCTGATCGTCGTGGTACACGGTGAGGTGGTAGGTCCCCGGTTCGGTCAGGGGAATGATGTGGGCGTAGAGCTCCTGGTCCCGGTGGTTCGTTGAGGAGACGGCTTACCGCGTCCAGTCCACGATTGTTGGCGGGTTGTGCGATCAGCGGGTGCGACCAAACAACGCGCAGCGGACCGCAGGAATCAGCGTGTGGGTGAACGTCGGGTGAGGTGCTCGGGGCCAGCACATAGACCGCCACCGCCGATCCCACGGGAGCTGCGAGCGACTGCACGCCCACCCGTGCCACGCGGCCGTCCGGCAGGCGTATCGGTGGCTGCGCTGCCAACTCCTGCCAGGTGCGCACCACGGCCAGCGCTGCCGGTGGCTCTGCCGCAGTGGCGACGGCGATCAGGACCAGCAGCAGGAACACGCGCGTCGGCATGTCCAACCAACGCCGCCGCGCTGCGATGTGACGGTCGGTCCGACGCGGCGGCCCCAGCCCAGGCGGTGCGAGGCCCGCCAACTCCCCGCTGGAAATCGGCGGAGCCCCTTCTAAAACCCCGC
>JANPLC010000476.1:0-8733 GCA_031426335.1 Planctomycetota bacterium | reverse complement strand
AGCGCCGGCTTCAGCCGGCTGAGTGGGAACACGATGATGAGCGGATCACGAAAAACAGAATTGCCACTGGCCGGCTGAAGCCGGCGCTCCCGGGCAGAGCCCTCGTTAGGCAGACTGGTAGTGTTTGCCGAAGCGATTGGCCAGGAACACCTCAAGATCCACCTGTTCCTGCCGCACGAAGCCACGCCCAGGCAGGTGCCCATGCGCATGCAGGTCGAGCGCGGTGCAGATGCCGGCCGCGGTGGTGATTTGGATGCCGCTCCATGGCTCGCCGAAGAGTTCGGCGTGGTAGACCTTGCGCGCATCGGTGATTTGGGTGAACAGGCCATCCTTCCAGCCGGTGACGCTAACGAAGATCAGCACTACGTCCTGCAAGGTGATGGGCACCGCGTGTTCGAGGATGTCCTTCAGGATGTGCCGCCGCTCGCTCAGGCGCAGTTCATTGACCAGGAAGGCGACGAGGTCGCGGTGTCCCTGATAACGGATGGTCTTGTAGTCAAGGTTGCGCACCTTGCCGTTGAGCGTTTCCCACAAGCTGCCGATGCCGCCCGAGGTGTTGAACGCCTCGTAGTTGACGCCGTCGAGCGAGAAGTGTTCGAGCCCTTCCAGTGCCAGCACCTCGATGCGCCGGCCTTCATGGATGACCTCGCAGGGGTTGCAGTACTCGTTGATCAGGCCATCGGTGGACCACGTGAGGTTGTACTTCAGTTCACCAGTGGGGAACTGCGACAACGCGCCGACGCGGAGTTTCACTTCATCCAGCCGTTCAAATCCCTTGGTCAGGTGATGGCCAGCAATCGAAATGAAGCCCGGCGCAAGACCGCATTGCGGCATGAAGATCTGCCCGGCACGCGCATCCTTCGCCAAGGCGGCGACCGCCCGCGTGGTGGCAACGTCTTCGGTCAGGTCGAAGTAACTCACGCCGGTTGCGAGCGCCGCACGCGCGATGCCGGGATTGACCGCGAACGAACAGGCCGACAGCACGCTCTGCCGACCACTCATCACACTCACCAGGTCTTCATAGCTACTGACATCGACTTTGCGCACGGCGACGTTGGGCACGTTGGCGACCCGTGCCAGCGCACGGTCGTCGACATCACCGACCAGCACGTCGTAATAACCCGAGTGGCCCAGCAGTTTGGCGATGGCGCGTCCGATCTTGCCGGCGCCGAGTAGGAGTACGCGATGCATAAGCGATCCCTCCGCCGTTATGCTACCATGACGTGCGACCTGCGGTGATCTTGCTGAGTCAGCTATCTACATGCTGCGATGCACACTGCGCTCCCGTGGCACGGGCGTCCCGCCCGTGGTCGGTCGTCGCACTCGCCGCTGACGTACGGATCACGGGCGGGTCGCCCGTGCCACGGGAGAGCGACACCTGTCGATCGTCACGCAGGCGACGATGGAGGTCACGCTAGGCGTGGTGTATACTTCCTCGTGGAGGTGGCCCATGGACTCCTCGCGTTCATCCGTCGCCGATGGCCTGACCGCCTACCATTGGGAGGTGCAGCCGGCCGCTGGCGCACTCGTCCACGAGTTGCTGGCGCAGATCCACTCGCGCTCGCCCACTGCGCAGCGTCTCGGCCAACGCTTGGTACAGGAAACCGGTACCCGATTGATCGATTGGGTCGACCACCTGGAGGTGCCAGATGCTCCAGGCCTGGAGGCTCGTCTGCATGCGGCCGGCTTCCACGCCGAGGCCAGCGATGGCGTGCTCGCGTTCCGCCATCCAGGTGGCCTGTTTCCACCGGTGATTCTGACGGTCGACGGTTCCTATGCCCTGCACGTGAAGGTCGATTCGGTGGTCGATGCACTCCAAGCGGCGGAGTTGTCGGTGACCATTGCCGGCGCACCGTGGGCCGGACTGCGCCGCGCACGGATCGCCGATGAGCATGCGCAGGTGTGGGTGTGCGAACGCCATGGCTATCAGGGTTTCGACCTGCCGACGCTGGTGCCCGAGCGGCTGATGGCGCTGCTGCGGCACAAGGACGCCTTCGCCACCCGCCGTCGCGTGTTTGACCAGCCGGCGGAGGGCTTCGCCCATGCCCTGGCCCTGGTCGACGCGGCGGTGCGCGATCTGGGGATGGACCTCGCCTGTGACCGCTTCTTCGCCGCCGAACGCGCGTATTGGCAACGCCGCAATCGCGCGGCGCGGGTGCAAAATGCGCGGCAAGACGCGCTCGGCCTGGGGTGGGCCAACCACGACCACCACACCTATCGCTCATCGCGAGCGTATTTCCCACTGATGATCGCAGTCTTCGAGCGCCTCGGCTTCCACTGTCGCGAACGCTTCTATCCCGGCCACAACGCTGGCTGGGGCGCGCAGGTGTTGGAGCACTCAGGTACCGGCATCGTGATCTTCGCCGACGTCGACATGAGCGAGGACGAGATCAAACGCGATTTCGCTCACCAGCCGTTCCCAGACGAACCCGGCCGTCCACTCGGCACCGTCGGCCTGTGGTGCGCGCTGCACGGTGAGTCGTTCCTCGAAGCCGGCATGCACCACCTGGAGGCGACCTTCAGCTTCGATCACGTGCGCCCGCAGTTGGAACTGCTCGGGGTACACAGCATGCCGCCGTTTACCGACTTTCCGCATTTGCGTCAGTGTTTCACCGTCGGTGACCGGTGGAGCGTGAAACCGGAACGCATCGATCGCCTGCTTGCGGCGAAGCTCATCACCACGGCACAAGCCGAGCAGTTCCGACGGGAAGGTGCGATCGGATCGCACCTCGAATTGCTTGAACGCAATCAAGGCTTCAAGGGTTTCAATCAACAGGGGGTTGATCGCATCATCGCCGGAACGGATCCGCGCACGCAGCGGTGATGTTTGCCTAGGATTTTGAGTCCCGCGAGGGACGCCCCGAAGAAAGCCCGGGGTGAAACCCCGGGTTCCATGCGGTGTTTTTACAAGCCCCGCAGGGGCGGCGGAATCTGACCGGTCGCCTCCGCCGCCACTGCGCGGCTTGTCCGAATTTTCCGCGAGTACCCGGGGTTTCACCCCGGGCTTTCTTCGGGGCGCCTCTGCGAGGCTCAGCAAAACACCACGCGCTTCGCATGACGATGAACGTTACTTCGCCGGCGCTGGGGTCGCCGGCGTCGCCGCCGTCGCCGGCGTGTGCAAGATCTGTCCATCCGCCAGCAAGCGCTCTTTCAACTGCGCATACGGCACCTCTTGCACCGCGAGCTTCGCATCGATCGCCATTACCGCGGCGGTCGCCGCGCTTTGTCCCAGGATCATGAACACCGGTTCCATACGGATCGAGCCGTAGGCGATGTGACTGGCGCTGCACGCCACCGGCACCAGCAGGTTGTCCGTCTGGCCCTTCTTCGGCACCAGCGCGCCATAGGCGATTTCGTACGGTCCCTTGGTCGACACGCCGATGTCGCCTTCGTTCTGCACGTAACCTTCCGCGGTGATGTAACGCTGGGTGTTGTGCGAATCGATGGTGTACGAACCCATGCCGACCGAATCGGGCGTCGGCTTCTTTTTGGTCAGCTCGTTTTCAGTCATGACGTAGGCACCGATCATGCGGCGGGCTTCACGCACATAGATCTGGTGCGACCAGTTGCCGTTGTCTTTGTATTCGTCTTTCGGCAGGCCCCAGCGCTGCATCTCAAGACGGGTCTTCTCGGGCACACGCGGATCCGTCGCGATAAAGTACAACAGACCTTTCTGATAAGTCTCGTGCTCCGTGATGATCGCCTTGCGCTGTTCATACGAGGCTTCCGGGTAGGCATAGTTCATGCCGATGTTGTCGAAGCTGAACGGCCCGTGATTGTTGGTGTCGGTTTTGTGGTTCGGAATGGGATCGAACTTGCCGTAGGTCTGCGTCCACCCGGCCTGATAAATGCGGATTAGCAGTTCATACTGCTTGGGATCGTAGCCCGCCGGCGCGGTGAACGGGATGCGGTTTTCTGGCACGTCGGTCAAACACATGCGAAAGCAGTACGCTTGCACTTTCTTATCGCCGGCACCGACCTCCCCAGGATGGTCAGGGCTGATGCGCGGCAGAATGCCGCTCTTGGGATCCCCAGGAATCACGTACGGGCTGATCTTCTCTTTCAACACACCGAAATGGTGACCGTGGTGTAGGATGCCAGGCTGCGCGCCGTTGTGGGTTTCGCCGTACACCGCGTTGGCTTCACGCCCGACGTGGTAGTCGACCTTGGCCGCCGCCATCAAGTCGCCTTCGTAGGTCGCGTCGATGAACATCTTCCCGGTGAACACCTTGCCGCTGAGCATGGTGATCGACGTGATGCGCGCACCGTCTTTGACCACGCCCTTGTTACGGTCGAGCCACTCGTCGCGGTGCAGCGGGATGTCGAACTCCTTGATGTAGCCGTCGAACACCATCTCCGACGCGTGTGGTTCGAAAATCCACATGGTGCGGTTCTCGCCGTCCACCGCCGGCGTGCCCTGGCCCTTGCCGCCGTACTCGGATTTCTTCTGCCACGTCCAGTTTTTCTCGTCGTTGTAGTGCGACCAGATGCGGTGGTAGAAATCGCGCGACAGCCCACCAATCACGCTCTTGTCACCGGTGTCAGTAAAACCAAGGCCGCCACTCGACAGACCGCCCAAATGTTTATCCGGCCCGACCACCACCACGGTCTTGCCCATCTTCTTCGCCTGCACCGCCGCGATCACGCCGGCGGAGGTGCCGCCGTAGACCACCACGTCGTAGTCCTGGGCGGACAAGCCGAGCGATGCGAGCAGCAAGGTGGGGAGGGTGAGGCGGTTCAGACGGGAGATGCGGGACATGCGGAGGCTCCTTCGGTCGGGTCAGTGTACCTCCGGATCGGCCAACGTCTTGGCGGTTTGTGCTGGTGGAGTGGTGGGATCCGCTGAGGTCGTCATCAACGCCTGAATAGTCGACGACTTGCTGAAACATCCGCTCCCAGCATGGTTGCCCGCCAATCCACGACCCGGGAATCCAATGCGCCACATCATGTTCCTAATCTTCATCGCATTGATGTCATCCGTCATCTGGTCGGCAGAGCAGGGGAACGCCCAGGAGAAGGCCAAAGCGGAGCAATGGTACAAGGCAGAGTTGGCGCTCATCGATGTCACGCTCACCGATGAGAATGGCGATCAGACGTTCCTGTATCTCAACTCCCGCGGTGATGCGACCATCCGTCGGAATGCGCAGGAGAAGCGAGGAACGATCAAGGTGCAGAAGGACAAGGCGGCCGCAGCGTTCGTCCTCTACATCTATGGTCTGCCATCAGAGAAGATGCCCGAGACGAAGATCAGCGCCCACATCCAGCGTCGCATCGGCAAGGACACCGAACATTTTATCCGGTACTTCGCGACGGCGGATGACGCCAAGGCGCTGCGAGCGCATATCGAGGCCGTGGCGCAGGGCATCAAATAGACCCTCGAGAGGAGGACATCCGACATGCATCAGATCCGTTTCGTGATTCTGCTGACCCTGTGCCTGCACGCCTACGGCCTGGTCAGCCATACGCCCGAATACGAGAAGATCGAACTCGCTGCCTACGGTGAACTGGTCTCGTCCTCCGTGTATGAGAACGGCGACGTCGGGATCCAGATCTGCCAAGTCAAATTGAGCGATGTAGTCATCCGTGATCAGGTCCCGGTCGAACACACCGACGTCATTACCGTCATCTACAACTTCGTAGCGAACAACAGCGCGAACACCGGTGGTATCGGCCAAGCGCATAAGGTCATGTTGTGGAATCGCCGAAAAAACTTCATATGCAGACGAACTACTTCTTCCCGCTCAAATGGTCACCGGATCTGGCGGCTTTCGTATGCTTCGACAAGTGGGATGGCATCTGGGAAGGCAATGCTGACGACACCGAAGCCAAGATTGATATCGTCCGTGCCTTGCCTGCGAACAAACCATGATTTTTGGCGCATCAACCATTCCGCGGAGATCTCCTGTGAACCGTTCCCTCGTCTTCTTGTTTGTACTGCTCGCCTTGGTCACGGGTCTCCGGGCAGAGGAACCGAGTACCACCCTGGAAACACAGTTGTTCATCACCGGAGAGACCGATGAGACCGGTGAGAACTATGGTGCGGCGACGGATGAGGTTGGTCTGCGTCCCTTCCTGACGGAAAAAGGTGTGGCCGCGTTCGTGAAGTTCGAGGTGAAGGATGGTTTGGCGACATCGACCATGCGGCTACTACGCAAGGACGACAACGGAACCGTCACCGTTTCCAAATTCCGCTTCAATGAATTGCTGAGCTTGTCTCTCTCATGGAAGGTTGCGGGGCCGCGTGACGTGGCGGGACGAATGGCAAGCACGCACGTCTGGAGCTTCATGCAGATGGCCAAGGTGTTCCTGGCGAAAGAGCAAGCGAAGTAATCGTGCGGTCGACATCCGTCAGGCGGATGATCACCCCTTCTTCTTCGCCTTTTCCCCAACCCGAAACGCCCGCGGCGTCACCTTGAACTGCGCACGAAAGCGCCGGTGGAACGTCGACACATCACCAAATCCGCTGTTGAGCGCGATGGTGGCGATCGGCAGGTCGCTGTGTTTGAGCAACGCGGCGGCGCGTTCGAGGCGGTGTTGATTTACTAAGTCTAAGAAGGTGATGCCGAATTCCTCGCGCACCACGTGGCCGGTGCGGTCGACCGACAAACCCAAACGCGCAGCGAGTTGCGGCAGCGTCACACCTTTGGGCGCGCCGTGGCTGATGACGTGCAGGATGGTGCTGCGGCGATCAGTGGCGCCGACCGCGCCATCGCCTTCGGTCGCTGCCAGCCAGACCTCCAGACGTGCAGCGAGTTGACGTAGGCATTCGAGCACGGTGAGCGCGTGTTCGGCAGTCCACGAAGGCAGGTTCGGCTTGGCGATGTCCGGTGCTTGCGGCAGCGAACGCGTGAGTGGCAACTCATGACTGCCCTGCGCGCGTACGCCGGCCATGACGATGCCCATGACCTCGCCATCGATGCGAATGGGCACCACGGCCTCGACCAGTCCGGCATGGCAGCGTTGCAGGAAACCTTGTGGATGCAGCGGCGCCTGCGCATGCAACGCCACCAGATCGAAGGCCAAGCAACCGCGCTCGTTGTCACGCGCCTTGGCCGCATGGCACAGCGCATGGCGATGAAAGGTGCGGTTGATCGCTAAGCGTTGTTTGATGCGACCAGAAAAATCATGCACCGTGATGAGCACATCGTGCACACGTTCGAAAGCGCTGATCGCCTGTTCGGGAACGGAGAGGGAGTCCATGGGTCGTGGCGCATGATGGGGATGGTGCCGGAGCTGAAAGCTGGCGTTACGCTCAGCGTGACCGGCGGAGTGAACCGCTGCGGTGATGGTGAGTGTCTCTGGAAGCGCATTCACCACTGGGAAGTTTCCCGTCACATCGTCCGGTGCATGCACGGCATATCGGTCTAGACATGGGTGACGCGTGGCCGCAGTCCGCCTGTCAACGCCGTGCACGCTCGCCGTTACCTGTCCCACTGCCCCTTGGAGTTCCACCATGTCCGTCCGCCTCTTCTCGCTTGCCCTGACATTCGGTCTGGCGCTCGCCGCTCCGGCAGTCGAACTCGCCGTGGTCCCCGATCGCGACACCGGTGTTTACGATCCGGGTCAGACCGTCACCTGGACTATCACGGCGAAGGACGCGGCGCCGACTGATCTGAAGTACACGGTGAAATCTGGCGGCGCGACGCAGATCGCCGAGGGCACGTTGACCTTCACTGACAACAAGGCCACCGTCAGCGCCAAACTCGACGAACCCGGCACGCTGCTGCTGACCGTGCCGCACGACAAGAAGAACAGCTTCGGCGGCGCGGCCTACGCGTGGGAGAAGATCCCCGTCTCGGCGGAGGAACCCAAGGACTTCGACGCCTTCTGGAATTCCAAATTGGATGAACTCGCCAAGGTCCCGGTCGACGCGAAATTAGAACCCGCCGAAAGCGGCGTCCCTGGCGTGGTGCTGCAGAAGATCACCATGGGCAACATCCGCGGCAGCAAGATCCACGGCTACCTCGCCCGCCCAGAAGGCGACAAGCCTTGTCCTGCGATGCTGGCGGTGCAGTACGCCGGCGTCTATGCGCTGAAAAAATCCTGGTCGGTCGATCAGGCGAAGAACGGTTGGATGGTGCTCAACATCATCGCCCACGATCTGCCGATCGATGAAGCGCCTGAGTTCTACAAGAAACAAAGCGACGGTCCGCTGAAGGACTACGTGCGCATCGGTGCCGACGATCGCGAGACCAGCTACTTCCTGCGCATGTACCTGTCCTGTTACCGTGGCGCCGACTACTTGGCGAACCGTCCCGATTGGAACAAGAAGTCGCTGCTGGTGCAGGGCGGCTCCCAGGGCGGACTCCAGGCCATCGTCACCGCCGGCCTGCATCCCGCGATTACCTGTGCCACCGCCAACGTGCCCGCCGGTTGCGATCACACCGGCGCCGATCTCAAGCGTTCCCCAGGCTGGCCCGGTTTGGTCAACAAGTGGAGCGGCAAGGACGAGGCCAAGCTGCGCACCGCCAGCATGTACTACGATGTGGTGAATTTTGCCCGGCGCGTGAAGTGTCCGACGCTCGTTGGCCTTGGGTTAGTCGACACCGTCTGTCCGGCACCAGGTGTCTTCGCCGCTTACAACACGCTCGGTGGACCGAAGCGTCTGGTGCTGATGCCCACCGCCGACCACATGGGCGACCATAAGGCTTACTACGGCACCATCTGGTCGTGGTGGAATGCTGCGAAAGAGGGGAAGGCGCCGCCGCTCAAGTGAGGGTGTCTTCCCCAGGG
>JANPLC010000475.1:0-4272 GCA_031426335.1 Planctomycetota bacterium | reverse complement strand
GATGATGAGGGCAGTGACAAGACTATCGCGTACTTCCGTGCCAGTGTGCGCGAAACCATCACCACGTATCCGCTGCTGGCGGGTATCGGCATCACCGCAGGTGAATCGATGCCGAAATCACTGGGCAAGCCCAACAGTCGCTGGTTGTGGAAGACCTACGGCGAAGGCATCCGCGATGCCCTCAAGGCAACGCCCAAGCGACCCTTCCGCCTGATCCATCGTTTCCACTGGGCTAGCCTCAGCGAGATCCAACAGGAGTTCGCTGACTTGCCGTGTACGCTCGACCTCAGCTTCAAATATTCGGTCGCCCACATGTACTCGATTCCTCAGCCGAAGTTCATCGAACCGTTGCTGCCGCACCTGAAGCCCGAATTGCGCTCGTGGCTGACGGTGCGCAATGACGACATCTATAGTTTTCGTTGGGCTGATCTGGATTACGCCCGTGCGTACATCAAAGGTATGCCTGGGCAGGACAAGTGTCCCGGCTTCTATATGGGCCCTGACGGTTACACCTGGGGTCGCGATTTTCTGACCAAGGACGTCAGCGGAACGCGTCCGACGATCATGCAAAAGCAGTGGCTGTCGTTCGCCATGTGGGGCCGCTTGGCCTACGACCCGGCATTGTCCGACGCGACCTTCCATCGTTTGATCGCAGCGCGTTTTCCTGGCGCGGATGTGCCCAAGCTGACCGCTGCCTGGGCTGAAGCGTCGCGGACGTTCCCGTTGATCACGCGGTTTTTCTGGGGCGACATCGACCTCAAATGGTTCCCTGAGGCCGGTGTGCGTAAAGGCAGCTACTACAACGTGCGTCATTTTATCGAAGGTGGCACCATGCCGGACAGTGGGGTGCGCAATATCATCGATTGGCGCACGGCGGTGCTGGACAAGAAGACTTTGGACGGTGTCTCGCCACTCGACATCGCTAATGAACTGGATGGCAACGCCACCAAATCCTTGGCGGCGTTGTCGGCGCTGCGTAGCGGCAAGGTCGGCAATGCGGGGGAATATGCGGCGACCCTGCTCGACATCGAGACCATGGCGCATCTCTCCCGCTATTACGCGGCGAAGATCCGTGGCGCGTGTGACCTCGCCTTGTTCGATCGCACGGGTGACCGCGCGCAGCAGGCATCGGCGATTGCGCACCTGGAATCAGCGCTCGCTCACTGGAAGTCCTATGTCAGCGCGTACACCCAGCAGTACGTGCAGCCAGTGTTGTACAACCGTCTCGGGGTGATCGATTTGCCTAAACAAACCAGCAAGGTCGCCGAAGACGTGCAAGCCGCACGTGACTGGAAAGTCGGCACGATTGATGAGAGCAAGATCAAGCGCATGGGGACGGAGAAGGGCTTCAAGAAGTAGGGGGGATGTCAGGACGTAGACAGACAGCCACGTCAGTTTTCGCGGTCAAACGATCTGCCGGCAGGATGCGAACGGGTGTCGTGAAGTCCCCAACGGGGACGACGTAAGGCCAGCCCGGCGCTTCAGCGCCGGGGCAACATCACATCATTCACCGATAAGTCCCCAACGGGGACGACGCTTGGTGCACGGCAATGGGTGTTGCTGCAGTTGCCTTGCCTCTGGCGTCGTCCCCGTTTGGGGACTTGTCGATTACTCGCATCTGGTTCCCGGCGCTGAAGCGCCGGGCTGGCCTTACGTCGTCCCCGTTGGGGACTCTCGAACGACGTGCCGTGGAACTTTCCCAATGCTATTTGCACAAGTTGATTGCCTTCACGGAACGAAACTCAAGGCCTTCAATTCCACATCGCTCAATACGCGGTTGAACACCGCTACGCCGCTGATCTGCAGCTGTGAGCCGTGTGCTTTTTCCTCCGCACCCAAGCCCAGCGCACGGCCGAAGGTGAACGGCGCGCCCTCGGTGAGGGTGCGGGTGACCTCGCTGCCGATCTGTTTGCCATCTGCCGACCACAACGTTGCGGCGACCACATCGCCGTTCTGTGCGGCCGAGAGTCCTTTGACGTCAAGACTGCCACCATCAACAGCGTCCCACTCGATCGGTTTGGTCAACAGCGAGCGTTTGTCCCGGCGCACGTCGACGCGTACTTGGAACTTGCCACTGGCCGAGGCATCGGCGATGCGGGCATAACGCAGGCGATTACCGTCGAGGTCGATGTGCAGCGCATGTTCTCCGATGCCGCCGTCAGCACGGTGGTAGCCGTTGAACTTGAAGAGGAAGCTGCGCGGCCCGAACAACGGCCACGGGAACGGCGCGGGATTGATCACCTCGGCGCCTTTCGCGCCGGTGACGTCCTGTTGCACGTTGTCGGCGTAGGAACGTTTGGTGCGCACGCCATTCAGGTATGCGCTCACCTCGCCGCGTTCGGGGTCGAAGCTCATGCCTAGACACACCCACTGGTCGTTGGCGAACGAGCCGCCATCGATGGCCTTGAGCCGGGCATACTGCGAACCGCTCAGCATCGACTGCGGGAAACTCGCCGCACCGGTGGCGGAGATGTGGGCGATGGTGCTCGGTGAACCGAACAAGCCGCCGAACAACGCGTACTGCCGGCGTCCGCCGTAACGATCCCAACCGCCTTCGTCCCACACCCCAGCGACCAAGTGGCGTTTGCCGGTGAAGCGCGTCCACGCCAGCAGGCTGAACGGACGCAGGCCGCTGATGTCGAGCGGTGTGCCGTCGAACGCAGCGCGCGGGACCTCAGCGAAGACGTGGCCCTGGTTGAAGCGCACGGCTTTGCCAAACGGGCCGCCGTCGGTGATTTCTAGTTTGCTCTCGGTCGCGATGTGTGGCCATTCATCTGGTTTGTACGCCTTCGGATCACCGATCTGGCGCAGCACGACGGGGTAGCCGCGATCGATGACCTTGGGGTCATAGTGCGATGTCCACGTGCCGCCTTTCATCACGGTGAAATCCCAGAAGGCGATCAGGCCATTGGTCTTTGCGACGGTGGTGATGCGCTCCGCTTCCCCGGCGTCGGCCTGGTGGATGGCGGTGGTGATCAGTGCGATGGTCAAGTAGGTCACGGTCAGGATGCGGGGTGTTTGGCGGCAGGACGTAGACATGGGGACCTCGGTGCGGCATTCGATCCAGCCGCTGTCCCTCAGCACCTACGCGAATGGGTAGTCATGCCGCCTGTGTCGCGACGGTTTTCACCTAGGCGTACGCTGGTGCATCGGTACAGACCCGTGACTGCTGGAGGCACGTGGTGCAATCATCGTCTGATGCGGTCCCCGCGGGGTTGTCGGTTCCAGGTCCTGCCGTCGCCGCAGCCCCAACGCACCACCGGGTCGAAGCCACCATCGTCCTGCCGACCTACAATGAGCGGGAGAACATCCCGCACGCCATCGCCGCCATCACCGCGGCAATGGGCGCCAAAAGCGATTGGGAGATCCTGGTCGTCGATGACGATTCGCCGGATCGCACCTGGGAACTGGTGGAGGAGATCGGCCAACGCGATGAGCGGGTGCGTTGCTACCGCCGCCTCGATCGCAAGGGACTGTCGACCGCCATCGTCGACGGCTTGAGCCTGGGCCGGGGCGAGCGCCTGCTGGTGGCCGACGCCGATCTGCAACACGACCTCAGCAAGATTCCCGACTTGCTGGCCGCTTTGGACGGTGCACCGATCGCCATCGGAACACGTTATGCGGGCGGCGGTGGGACCTCGGAATGGTCCAAGCGTCGTCTGGCCCTGTCGCGGCTGGCGACGTTCCTGTGTCGCGTTGCGCTCGGCATCCGTTGCAGTGATCCGATGAGCGGGTTTTTCTCCATCCGCCGCAGCGCGTTCCAGACCATCGCCCCGCAGCTCAATCCGCGCGGCTACAAATTGCTGATGGAGCTGTTGTACCAGTTGCGCTCCTCGCCAGTCGGTGAAGTGCCCTACGTGTTTTCGCCGCGGCGGGCGGGCGAGAGCAAGCTCTCGGCGGCAGTGGCGTGGGACTTCCTGTTGTCGCTCGCCGAGTTGATGAGCCGGCGACTGGTCAGTGCGCGTTTCGTCAAATACGCCTCGGTCGGGCTCAGTGGTGTGGCAGTGCAGTACGGCGCGTTCTACCTGCTGTGGCGCCACGTGGTGGCCGATGAGGGCGCCACCGCGCTGGCGATCGCCACCGCCGCGTGTTCCAACTACGTGATCAACAACGGCTGGACCTTCAGCGACCGGCGCCATCGCGGGGCGTATGAACTGCTGCGCGGCCTGCTGCTGTTCGGCGCGATCTCCGGCACCGGCGCGTTGATCAACCAAGCGGTCACCTGGTACCTGCATGTTCATCACACCATTGGTCTGGGGCTGACCATGGCGG
>JANPLC010000474.1:0-13458 GCA_031426335.1 Planctomycetota bacterium | reverse complement strand
GGCGCGATGGACGCCGCCAACCTGCTGAAGCCACTGCTCGCACGCGGTGAACTGCACTGCATCGGCGCGACCACCCTCGACGAATACCGCAAACACGTGGAAAAAGACGCCGCCTTCGAGCGGCGCTTCCAGCCGGTGATGGTCGGCGAACCGTCGGTCGAGGACACCATCTCGATCCTGCGCGGCCTGCGCGAGCGCTACGAGACCCACCACGGCGTACGCATCGCCGATGCGGCTCTGGTGGCCGCCGCGATGCTCAGTGACCGTTACGTCGCGGATCGCTTTCTGCCGGACAAGGCCATCGACCTGGTCGATGAAGCCTGTGCCAACGCCCGCGTTGAACTCGATTCGTCGCCTGCAGAAATCGATCAACTCAACCGCCGAACCCTGCAACTTGAAGTGGAGGCCACCGCGCTCAAACGCGAAACCGACCAAGCCAGCAAGGACCGTCTGGAGAAAGTGCGTACTGATCTTGCCAAGGCGAAAGAAGAGTTGTCGGTGCTGACCGCTCGCCATCAGGCGGAGAAATCGCGCGTCGACGACGGCCGCAAACTGCGCCAGCAACTCGAAGAAGCAAAAGCTCAGATCGAGCAGGCAGAGCGCGCCTACAACCTGGGCAAGGTCGCTGAACTGCGTTACGGCGTGATCCCAGAGCTGGAAAAGAAGATCGCCAGCCAGGCTGCCAGCCAAGGCAACACCCTGACCAGCGAATCGGTCGGCCCCGAGGACATTGCGGACGTCGTCAGTCGCTGGACTGGCATTCCGGCGAACAAACTCACCGAGGGTGATCGTGAGCGCCTGCTGAAACTCGGTGATCGCTTGCATGACCGCGTTATCGGCCAGGACGAAGCGGTCGACACCGTGGCCGACGCCGTGCTGCGTTCACGCGCCGGCCTCGCGGATCAGAACCAGCCGCTCGGCTCGTTCCTGTTCCTGGGCCCGACCGGCGTGGGAAAAACCGAACTCGCCAAGGCCCTCGCCGCTGAACTGTTCGACGACGAAAAACACATCGTGCGTATCGACATGTCGGAATACATGGAGAGCCACAGCGTCTCGCGCCTGATCGGCGCGCCCCCAGGCTACGTCGGCTATGACGAAGGCGGCCAACTCACCGAGGCCGTTCGTCGTCGGCCCTACACGGTGGTGTTGTTCGATGAGATCGAGAAGGCGCATCCGCAGGTATTCAACGCGCTCCTCCAAGTCTTGGACGAAGGCCATCTGACCGATGGCCAGGGGCGCACGGTGAACTTCAAGAACACCGTGGTGATCATGACCAGCAACCTCGGCGCGGAGTTCCTGCTCAAAGGGGTGACCGCCGGTGGCGAGTTCATGGAAGGCACCAAAGAAGCGGTGATGATCGCCGTGCGCAGCCACTTCCGTCCGGAGTTCCTCAACCGCCTGAGCGACATCGTGGTGTTCACGCCACTGACCAAGACCCAGCTCAAGGGCATCGTCACGTTGCAGATCGCCCGCATCGCCGAACGGCTGAAGGAGCGCAAGATCCAGCTCGTACTGACCGACGAGGCGCTCGACCGCATCCTCAAGGAATCCTACGATCCGCAGTACGGTGCGCGGCCACTGAAACGCTACCTGGAACGTCAGCTCACCAATGCCCTCAGCCGCAAACTGATCGCCGGTGAATTGCTGGACCGCAGTACGGTGGTGCTCAAGCCCGACAACGACGGAGGACTGGACCTGGAGGTCGAGCGCACCGTCGAGGCCGAGCCCAAGGCCAAAGGCGGCCGCGGCTGATAGCCTGCTGCACCATCGACTCGCCGAATGGGTGACGTACACCGCACCGCCGACGGGAGGTGCATCGTGACCCAGGGGCCCAATCTCAGCCTGCCGTTCGCCATCGGTGGCGGCTGGCGACGACGCGCGAAGATCGCCGTGGGATACCTGGCCGCGCTGCTGCTTCCTGGGCGCGTTGACGTGATCAAGGCCGGCAAAGCCCACGAGCCTTTCTCGCGCGTCGATCGCCTGATCATCGCGTCACTGGTGCATCGCGCGATCCGCCGCGGGGACTCGCTCGACCAGCTCGCCTACCTGCACCGCAACATGTGGCAGGATGCCGCCGTCACCGGTTACCACGCTGCCGTGGAGGACCGCTTCACCAATTGGTTCCTGCCCCATCAGGTGGTGGTGATCGACGCGCTCGAACGTGACCTCGCGGTCCAACCTGCTGGCCGCTTCCATACCCTGTGCGAGATCGGTACCGGCTCGGGCGTGACGCTCGATTACCTGCAACGCCGGTTGGCCGCGCGCGGCATCACCACCTGCATAGGCCTGGACCTCAGCGCCGCACAGGTGGAGCTCGACGCTGCGCGCTTTCCCGCCTGCCGATTCGCCGCCGCCGACGCCACCACGTGGATCCCCGAACACGCGGGCTCTGGGTGGATCATCTTCTGCTGTGGTGGCGTGTTGGAGTACTTCCCCCGCGCGACTCTAGAACGCTTGATGGCGGACACCGCTGCACGCTGCGCTTCCGTGCGCTGGGTCATCGTCGAACCGTTGGACCCCGCCCATGACCTGCCGGCGGACACCACCTCGCGCCTGTTCGGTTTCGAAAGCACCTGGTCGCATCCCTACCCACACCTGCTGCGTCAGGCTGGTTTGACGGTGCTCTACGAACAGGACCTGCGTTTCAACGACCTGCGTTGGCAACTGGTGGTGGCAGGGAATTGACCACGTTCCGCGACCCGCACCGCACGCTCAGCGACGCAGCCGCGCCAACACCGCCTCGTGCAGCACGCCGTTGGTCAGTACCGCATTGCGCGAGCGGATCGACGGCGTGCCGGCGAGATCGCTGAAACGCCCGCCGGCTTCGTTCACCACCAGGCTGGTGGCGGCGACATCCCAGACTGACAGCTGCGGCTCGACCACCACCTCGGCGCGGCCACTCGCCACCAACATGTGGCCGTAGGCATCGCACAAACCACGCTGCAAGGCGGTGGTCTGGTTGAGATCGTCGAACACCGCCGTCAGTCCGTTCTTATGGAACCACGATGGCGATTCGTAGCAGAACAGCGCCTGGTCCAGCCGGTCGATGGACGAGACCTGGATCGCATTGCCGTTGCAGCGGGCACCGCCACCAAGCACCGCATCGTAGGATTCGCTCAGCGCGGGGATCACCACCGCCGCGGCGACCACGCGGTCGTTTTCCTCACACGCCACCAGGGTCGCCCACAACGGCACACCGCGCACAAAATTGCGCGTCCCGTCGATGGGATCACAGATCCAGCGACGACTGCTGCCGCCACCGACCTCGCCGGTTTCCTCGCCCAGCCACGCATCATCGGGAAACGCCGCACGGATGATTCGATGGCAGGCTTCTTCGGCTTCGCGATCGGCGACCGTCACCGGACTCTCGTCGGCCTTCCATTCCACGCGCAAGTCGGGACGGCGGAAATAGCGCAGCGCCGCGCGGCCTCCGGCTTCGGCAGCAGCCATCGCCACTGCGCGCAACTGCCAATGCATCGCCGGTATACTGGTCATGGTCACCTCGCGTGGGGACGCATGCTGGATCCCGCGCCGCGCCTGCCAAGGTGCCGTCGATCCGGCAACACGTGCCAATCGTATCGCACCGTGGCATCAGGGTGCAGCAGCGCTACCTGATGGCGATTGCGCCAACGTCTGACAGGCCCTAGGCGTATCCGTACGTCATGAGCACTGAGATCCATCCCAAGGACGGGTTCCCGCCCGGTACCGAGATCTTCGGCTACGAGATCGAGCGGCTGCTCGGGCGTGGCGGCATGGGCAACGTCTACCTCGCCAAACAGAAGTCGCTCGATCGCCAGGTGGCGCTGAAAGTCCTGCACCCGCAACGCCTGCGCAATCCTGCGTCGGTTGACAGCTTCCTGCGCGAGGCGCGGGCCGCGGCCCAGCTCAGCCACGCCAACCTCGTCGCGGTGCACGACGTGCACGCCGACCCCGAGAAAAAGCTCTACTGCTATTCGATGGAATACGTGCAGGGCATCACCGCCAGCCGGCTGGTGCAGACCCAAGGTGTGCTCAAACGTTCACAAGCCCTGCACCTAACCTACCAAGTGGCCAAGGCGCTCGGTCACGCTCATCGTCACGGCTTGGTCCACCGCGACATCAAACCCGACAACATCCTGGTGACGCAGAACGGCGCCGCCAAGCTGCTCGACCTGGGACTGGTGCGCGACCGCTTCGAACAATCTCCGGAATCGGGTTCGCGGATCCTGTCGATCGTCGGCACGCCGGAGTACTCGGCACCCGAACAACACCGCAATCCCAAACAGGCGGTGCCGGCCAGCGATATCTACAGCCTGGGGGCGACGTTGTTCTTCCTCTTCGCCGGACGTCCGCCGTTTGTAGGCGACACGGTGATCGATCTGATTGTGCGCGTCGCCACCGAGCAACTCTCCTATCCCAACGGCGTACCGACCGACTGTCGACGTCTGCTCGACCTGATGCTGGCTAAACGTCCGGCCGATCGGCTCTACGACGGCGACGCGGTGGTAGAGGCGCTCAAGGGCCTGTCCGAAGGCCGGCTGCCGACACTCCATCCGGAGAATTTCAACGAGGGCGGCACCACCGACCTGGGCGAGACCGACGAGGAATTCGAAGACGCCGAGACCGAAGGCGACATCAGCGCCACTGAACTGCCGGCTCAGCCGCAGGCCGGTGACGCGTCGCGCTCCAGCGCAAAGCGCCCGCGGATCCGGCGGCGGAGAAGGTAGAAGAAGACGAAAAAGAAAGAGGCTAGGGGATAGGGGATAGTGTCGGATACGCAGGTTGGTTCCGTGCATCGGGGATTCCGGCAACTGAAGCGAAATAACCAACGTCACCGGCAAACCGCGCGGTGACGTCGCCCACCACCCTAACCCCTAGCCCCCTCACTCCCGGTCCCTGCTGTCGATGCAGATCGTCACCGGGCCATCGTTCACCAACGATACCTGCATGTCCGCGGCAAAAACGCCGGTGTGGACCGCTTTGCCAAGTTCAGCGGACAGGGCTGCAACAAAGGCTTCGTACAGCGGCACCGCCTGCTCGGGTCGCGCCGCGCGCAGAAATGACGGACGGTTGCCCTGCATGGTGCTCGCAAACAGGGTGAACTGGCTGACCACCAGCACCTCGCCGCCGATATCGCTGACCGCGCGGTTCATCTTGCCGGCGTCGTCAGCGAAGATGCGCAGGCGGGCGATCTTGCCACTCAGCCACTCCACGTCGTCAGCGTGGTCGTCGACCTCGGCCGCCACCAGCACCAGCAGACCCGCAGCGATATGCGCGTGTTCGCGTCCGTCGATCACCACCGACGCCTGACGTACCCGTTGGATGACCGCACGCATGGCCAGACGGTGCGGCGCTGCGCGGGAAACAAAAGACCCCGGAAACGAGAAACCCCCGGCACAGGGCCGGGGGTCCGTCGTCTGGTGGAGGTAAGGA
This sequence comes from Planctomycetota bacterium, assembly GCA_031426335.1. Classification (GTDB taxonomy): domain Bacteria; phylum Planctomycetota; class UBA11346; order UBA11346; family UBA11346; genus BOG-1363. The sequence goes on along the minus strand of JANPLC010000474.1, from coordinate 8,046 downwards.
GATTCGAACTCCTGACCTTCTGCATGCCATGCAGACGCTCTACCAACTGAGCTATACCCCCCCTTGTCCACCACATCTGTCCACCACACGCGCCGTCGACCAGTGGTCGCCGTACAAACCCGGCCCGCGTTGCGAGGGCGGGAAAATATGGCGCACCCCCAGGGGGGCAAGAACAAAGTCCGATTGCTCCTGAGCCCAGCGCAACCAGTCAGTCGATCGTGGCTTGTGTCACCCGTTCGGCGCGGCTATATGTTGCCAGCGATCATCCCGTTCTGGAGTCCACGGATGCGTTCCCACCGCCTGCTTGTCACCTCGCTGCTTTTCATCGGTGGCTTGGCTGCTGTCGACCCGATTCAGCACGCCCCAGTCCACGACAGGCCGTGGAAGGAAACCTTCGGCATGACGCTGAAGGGGAAGGACCGCACCTACGTGGTCTATCAGGACAACAGCTACCTGTTGGCCCAGCCAGAGGATCTCGCCGACCCTGCATTCCTACATGGCAAGGATCTGGTAGTCGCGGCCAAGCTTGGTCGCATCGCCAATGGCACGGTCACGTTCTATAATCTGCCGAAGGTGGTCTCTTCCGGACCAACAGAACTCTGGCGCACACGCATCGACGGCGACAACCTCTACGTCTTCGGTCGCTTCACCCTAGCCGCTGGTGTGCAGTACTTCGCCATCACCGCGGCCGAAACCGCACCGTCCGATCAGCAGATCATCGAGAAGAAATTGGCGGGCATTCCTGCCGACAATTTCGATGCCCGCCTCGCCGCCGCCGCGTGGGCCCGCGACATGGGCGTGGTGCAAGGCAATCGTGAGTTCTGGTTGGTTGCTGCCGACAACATCATTTCCCAAGTCGTCGACGACGCAGTGGCCAAGGCCGAGACCGCCAAGGACGTCGCACTGATCCTCAAGGCCATGGGCTGGTGCCAGGATCTGCTGCGCGACATTCCGCGTGCGGCTCGCATCGGCAGCGCCGCCTGGATCCGCCAGGTGGGCGGCGCTGGGGCCGAAGACGTAGCGAAGTACATGCGTCGTTGGGACCTTGAATTCTACGGCGGCCAGTGGCGCCCGCGCGGCGAAGCCTTGGCACAGGAATTCCAGGACCGTTTCGCCGCCATCGGCTGGCGTGACGCCGAAGGGTACTACAAGCTCGGTCGCTGGGCCGACGCCAACGCCGAAGTGCTGCCACGTTCGCGTGAGTTGAGCTACCGCGCCTACCAGTCCGGCTTCCGCGCCAACAACAGCCACAACGGTATCCGCCGTGAACTCGGCATGGAAGCAGCGAAGGAGGGCGGCGATGCCGGGTCGCAGCAAGGCGAGTTCAAGGACACGCTTTCCGGCATCTCCATCCCGACACCCCCAGGATGGAACCGCGCCAATCCGATTGGCGGTGACGCCACCTGGATCGATCCCGCCAGCGACACCGCCTACATCACCGCCAAAGTCCTGCGCAACCTGCCCAATCTGACGGATTTCGCCGGCATCTGGGCGAGCCAAGTCAGTTCGGCGCAAGGCAAGGCGGAATTCACCAGCATCGCCGAGGAAAAGCTCACCTTCGCCAAGGGTCAGGCGAAACTGCTGCGTTATTCCTACCGTGAGGGCCGCTACCAGCGCATCGCCGCCCTGGTGGTCGTGATCAATCCCGCCGGCAATTCCGCCCTGCGCTTGGATGCCAACGGCGCCGATACCGAAGCCGAGGCGGTGACCAAACAACTCAACGAACTCTTCGCCCAGGTGATCATCCCAGACGCGAGTTCGCTGCCCGGCGCGAAAACCGACAGCGATCCCAAGAAGCCCGGCACAGCACCGATTCCGGCTCAGGTTCCCCAGCCAGAACCGAACGGCGACGCGGCGAACTGAGCCGGTCGCGAGCTGAGCAGGAGCATGCAGCGACGCCTGTCCACCATGGCCCTTCTGGCATGTGGCACGCTCGCCATCGCTGCCGAGGATCCGTTCGCCAGTCTGCATCTGGAAGCCCATGGCTTCGTCTCGTTTGGCTACCTGAAGACCTGGGGCAACAACTGGCTCGGCGAATCCCTCGACGGAACGGATGAGTTCTGGGAAGCGGCCAGCAACATCATTGCTCGACCAATGGATCGGCTGCGCCTTGGTGCCCAGCTGATCACCCGCGATCTGGGCGACTCTATCAACGGCAAGGTCGAACTCGATTGGGCCTACGCCGATTGGCGGGCCAGCGATGAAATCGGCGTGCAGGTCGGACGAATCAAGATCCCCTACGGCCTGTATGGCGAGTCGGTCGATGTCGATGCGGCGCGGACCACGGTCTTCCAGTCGCTCATCTACGGCAGACGAGAACGCGACATCCGCCTGACCACCGACGGAGCGAAGCTCTATGGCCGCCTGAACGACGTCGACTGGGCGCTGTGCGCCGGTCAGCGCCAACTGCAGACCGATGGGGCCGCCAGATGTTGTTACGGGCCTGGAAACGTTTGGTATTTTCCGGCATGGGTGCCATGCCCCTGAGCGCGAGCAGCCACGCCGACGCCCTGGGTCTCGTGGCGAAGATCCCTGGAGCGATGGTGCTGCTCGACCAAGCCCCCGCCGATCCGCGCTGGCGCGTGATCCCGATCGTGATCGCCAAGTAACGCACAACCGCAGACCGATCGGACGTCTGTTCAGCTGGCGGCGATCACTCGGCTCTTGGCAGCAGGGTCAGACCCGGCCACGATCCCTGGACTGCCGGACATTGAACGCCGGAGCCCTGAGCCGGGATGGCGGAATTGGCAGACGCAGGGGACTTAAAATCCCCCTCCAGCAATGGAGTCCGGGTTCGATTCCCGGTCCCGGCACCACATGCAAAGCTGTGAAAAAAGCAGGGCCTTGGCGAGATCGGTGGGTAATTGCCGAGCATCCATCTCTTAGTTCGAATCACCGAGCAGCCGATAACCAACACCGATCTCGGTAAGCAGGCGCCGTGGTTCTGCGGGATCCGCTTCGATCTTCCGCCGCAGTTGGTGGATGTAGACGCGCAGGTACTGGGCGTCCTCGTGCGCGTCTGGGCCCCACACCGCGACGGACAGTTGGCGGTGGGTGACGAGTTTGCCGGGATGACGCACCAGTTCAGTGAGCAGTTTGAACTCGACCGGCGTCAAGCGCAGTTCCACTCCGGCGAGGGTGGCGCGGTGGTCGACCGCATCGACCACCAGATCGCCACAGGTATGGCTCGCGCTGAAGGTCTCGGTGTGGGTGCGTCGGCGCAGGATCGCACGTAGCCGCGCGAGCAGCTCCGGCACGCCGAACGGTTTGGTCAGGTAGTCATCCGCGCCGGCGTCGAGGCCGGCGACTTTGTCTTCTTCACGACCGCGCGCTGACAGCACCACGATCGGCATCTGCGTCCAGCCGCGCAATTCACGTATCAGCGCCAGGCCATCGCGATCCGGCAGGTTGAGATCGATGAGCGCGGCGTCTGGCAGGTGTTCGGTGGCGCGCGCGGCGCCGGCCTTGGCGGTGTCGGCTTCGATCACGCGGTAGCCGTGGCTTTCCAACGCGGTGACCAGGAAACGCCGGATGGGCGCCTCGTCTTCGATCACCAGCACGGTCGCGGCGGGCTCAGCCATGGTTTGGCATGCTGGCCAGAGGCAGACGCAGGGCAAACTCCGCACCACCGCCTGAACGGTTGCGCGCGGTGACGGCTCCGTGATGTAATTGGGCAACGCTGCGCACGATGGCCAGTCCCAAGCCGGTGCCGCTGCCGCGCGCTGACGGGCCACGTTGGAAGGCGGCGAACAGCACCTGCGGATCGCCAGCGCCGAGTCCAGGGCCGCGGTCGGCCACCGTCAGCGTCAAATAACCGGTCTCCGGCGTGACCGTTAGCAGCACTGCGGTGCCAGCTGGCGTGTGTTGGACCGCGTTTTCCAGCAGGTTGATGAGCGCCGATTGCAGCAGCACTTCGTCGGCCGCCACCGGTGGGCAGTCGGCGGGGATGACCACCGTCAGCGGATGCTGGTCCAGTCTGCTGCCGAGCGCAGCGCGCGCGGTGCCGACCACGTCTTCGATCGCCACCGGCACCAGCCGTGCCTGGATGCCGCCGGCTTGGAGTCGGGTGAGTTGCAGGAGGTTCGCGACCAAGCGCGCCAAGCGGTCGGCCTGTTCGTGGATGGTGCGCAGCAGCGCGCGCGCCTGCGTGACCTCCACCTCGCCGTCGAGCAGCGTCGAGGCCGAGCCGGCGATGGCCGCCAGCGGTGTGCGCAGGTCGTGCGACACCGCGGCCAGCAACGTCGCGCGCAGGCGTTCGCTATCAGCGGCAACCTTGGCCTCCTGCGCGGCCGAGGCCAGGCGATCAGCATCGATCGCTAAGCCGACCAGACGCGCGAGTGCCTCCATCAGGTGCCGGCGTGCCGGGTCCTGACCGCGGTGATCGCCCAGGCAGCACAACACGCCCACCGGCCCACGGCTGCCGGGCAGCGGCAGGTGGATGCCGAGTGAGCCTGGGAGCGTGTCGGTGCCGGCGCCCGCCGGCTGATTGTGCTCCAAGGTCCATTGCGCGACCGCGAGTTCGGCAGGCGGGAGTTCGGCGCGTTCACCATGAATGTACTCCAGCGCGGCGGCAGCGATGGTGGTGCCACCTGGGGCATCCGCCGGTAGCACGACGACGTGGCAGCCGAGCACCTCGCCGCAGCGGCGACTGGCGACTTCGGCAAGATTGCTGGTGCCGCGAGTGGCGGCGAGTTGCCCACCGACGCGGTGCAGCGCCTGCGCCTCGGCTGCGTGGCCAAGTGCCGCGAGAGTCTGCGCTCGCAGGCGGCTCACCAGCGTGCTCACCACCAAGCCAACCGCGAGCATACCGACGAAGGTCAACACGTACTGCGAATCAGCGACGCTGAAGGCGAACACCGGCGGCACGAAGCAGAAGTCGAAGGCCAGGACGCCAGCGACCGACGCCACCACCACCGGCAGCGAGCGACCGCGGAACGCCAGCGTCAAGATCGCCAGCAGGTAGAGCATCACCAGGTTGGCTTCCGCCAGCCACGGCTGGGTCATGAAACCGATGCCGGTCACCGCCGCGACCGCGCTGAGTCCCCAAAGCAGGCCGACCCAATCTAATCCGGCGGCGACCGTGGTCGTGGTGGTGGTGCCTTCGACCACGCCCTCGCCGTTGATGACATAGACGTCGATGTCGCCGCTGGCGCGGATGAGGTCGTACACCGGCGAACCGAACAGGCGGTCGCGCCAACGCGGCGACACCGGTTTGCCGACTACGATACGCGTCGCGCCATGGCGGCGCGCCGCGCGCGCCACGGTGAGCGCGAAGTCGTCGCCAGCTTCGGTGACCACCTCCGCACCAAGGCGCTCCGCCAGGTGCAGGTGATGACCGACGCGTTCACGTGCAGCAGCATCCATCACCAGTGGCGTCTGCACATGCAGGGCGATCCAGTCGACGTGCAGCCCGTCCGCCATGCCACGTGTGCTGCGAAGCAAGCGGGCTGAGAACGGACTGGGCCCGACACAGACGAGCAAGCGACCGGCAGTGGGCGATGCGGTCTGGCGGCTGCCGACGTGGTCGGCCACCAAGCGCAGCGCCAGTTCGCGCAGGCCGGTGAGCGTGGTGACGGTGAAGAAGCCGGCGAGTGCGCGGTCAGCGGCCTCGCCAAGGTACACCTTGCCGCTGCGCAGACGATCCTGGAGTTCCGCCGGCGGCAGGTCGACCAGTTCGAGTTCGGCCGCGAAATCGAGCAGGTGGTCGGGCACGCGTTCGCGCACATCGACGCCGGTCAGGCGCTGGACCACGTCGTGCAGACTCTCGACATGCTGGACGTTGAGCGTGGTGAGCACGTCGATGCCGGCCGCGAGCAGTTCCTCGACATCCTGCCAGCGTTTGTCGTGGCGTGATCCAGGCGCATTGGTGTGCGCCAATTCATCAACCAGCAGCAGCCCAGGATGGCGTTTGAGCGCCGCCACCAGATCGAACTCCTCGACCGTAGTGCCGCCGTGCGCGATACGTCGTGGCGGCAACGGCTCCAAGCCATGCAGCAGCGCAGCGGTCTCGCTGCGGCCATGTGTCAGCACCACACCGAGCAACACCTCGCCACCGGCGCGGCGGCGGGCCTGTGCCGCTTCGAGCATCGCGAAAGTCTTGCCGACGCCGGGCGCGTAGCCGAGGAATATCTTCAGCCGTCCACGTCCGCTGGTGCCGCCGGCGACCGCAGCGTTGGCGGCGGCTAGCAGGCGTTCCGGTGCCGGGCGGGTGTCGTCAGCGAAGTTCATCGGTCGCTGACGAGCTTCTCCAACGCGCGGTTGAGCGCCAGCACGTTGATGCGTGGTTCACCGAGCACACCGGCCTGACGGCCCTCGACGTGCGCCAGCACCAGGACGCGCACGCGCTCCTCGTTCATGGCGCGTGATTTCGCCACCCGCGGTACTTGTAGCAGCGCCGCCGCTGGGCTCAGGTGCGGATCCAGGCCGCTGCCACTGGCGGTGACGAGGTCCGCCGGTACCGCGCCGGTGAGCGCCGGATCAGCCGCGCGCAGGGTGGCGATACGTTCCGTGACCGCTGTCAGCAACGCGGGATTGGTCGGGGCGAGGTTCGAGCCGACCGAGGCCACGGCGTTGTAAGGCATCGGCCCGGTGGCCGATGGACGGCCCCAGAAAAAGCGCGCGTCGCTGAACGGCTGGCCGAGCAGTTCGGAACCGACGATGCGCTCGCCGTCACGGATCAGGCTGCCATTGGCCTGATGCGGGAACACGGTCTGCGCCACCACCGTTACCAGCAGCGGGTACAACACGCCGGTGATGAACGTCAGCAGCAGGAACAGGCAGAGCGCGGGACGGATGAGCGTGGTCATGGGATTCCTCACACCAAGTGGAGCGTGACGAGCAATAGATCGATAAGCTTGATGCCAATGAACGGCGTGATCAGGCCGCCGAGGCCGTAGATCAGCAGGTGCCGCGCGAGCAGGCGATCCGCACTTTCCGCGCGCCACTTCACACCGCGCAGCGCCAGCGGTATGAGCGCGACGATGATCAGCGCATTGAAGATCACTGCCGACAACACCGCGCTGTGCGGACTGTGCAGGCCCATGAGGTCGAGCACGCCCAGCCCAGGATAGATCACTGCGGTGATCGCCGGGATGATGGCGAAGTACTTGGCCACGTCGTTGGCGAGACTGAAGGTCGTCAGTGCGCCGCGCGTGATCAGCAGTTGTTTTCCGATCGCCACCACCTCGATAAGTTTGGTCGGATTGGAATCGAGGTCGACCATGTTGCCGGCCTCTTTCGCGGCCTGCGTGCCGCTGTTCATCGCCACGGCCACGTCGGCCTGCGCCAGCGCCGGCGCGTCGTTGGTGCCGTCGCCGGTCATCGCCACCAAGCGACCACCGGCCTGGAAGTCGCGGATGATCGCGAGTTTCTGCTCCGGCGTGACCTGCGCGCGGAAGTCGTCGACGCCGGCCTCGGCCGCGATCGCGGCGGCGGTCTGCGGATTGTCGCCGGTGATCATCACCGTGCGGATGCCCATGCGGCGCAGCTCGGCGAAACGTTCCTTGATGCCGCCTTTGACCACGTCTTTGAGCACCACCACACCGAGCACCTGCGCGCCGTCCGCCACCACCAGCGGCGTGGCGCCGGCCCGGGCGACGCGATCGACGGCGGCGTTCACCTCTGCCGGCACCGTGCCGCCTTGGTCCTGCACCCAGCAGATGATCGCTTGTGACGCGCCCTTACGGATGCGCCGTCCAGCGAGATTGAGGCCGCTCATGCGCGTTTGCGCGGTGAAACCAACCACCACCGCTCCCGCCGCCAGATCACGCCCGCGCAGGCCGTGACGTTCCTTGGCCAAGACTACGATGCTGCGGCCCTCGGGCGTTTCATCGCCAAGCGAGGCGAGCTGCGCCGCTTCCGCCAGGGTTTCGAGCGTCACGCCAGGAGCGGGAATGAATTCTGCTGCCTGGCGATTGCCAAAAGTGATGGTGCCGGTTTTGTCGAGCAGCAGCACGTCGACGTCACCCGCAGCTTCCACCGCACGCCCCGACAAGGCGATGACGTTGGCGCGGTGCAGACGGTCCATGCCGGCGATGCCGATGGCCG
>JANPLC010000473.1:0-30495 GCA_031426335.1 Planctomycetota bacterium | reverse complement strand
TGCGCAGCCGTGTTTCGTCTCGGATATCACCCATGGGCGGAACCAACTTTGCTGCGCAGACTGAAGTCCGCGCTCCCAGCGGACTCAGCCGATATTACCGATCATCGTCTTCATCGCTGCTCGCGCGGTGTCGCGTGCCTTTGCGGCGATGACACGCGCTGCTGGCAGGTCCTTGCCGATCTTGGCCAAGCACTCCGCGATCTGTGCGCCGGTACTCTGATCAATCTCGAAGATCCAGTCGTTGAGGCCGATGTCGCGCCACATCTGGCCTTTGCGCGTGTCGGTCGGTTGACGTACCAGCACGGACGGCGTGCCGTTGGCGATGCCCATGATCGGGGAGTGTTGTTCGCAACTGACGATGGCGGCTGCCTGGGCGTAGACGCTGTTGGCTTCGGCGGTGAGCCAGTAACGGTCCATCACCGTGACGTGCGGTTTCACGTCGTCGGGTAATTTATCGAACAGCAGCGGCCGTAGCAGCGGCACGGCGTAGGTCATCTCTGGCACCAGGAACACGCGCATGCCGGTGGAACGTACCCAGGCGGTGATGCCTTCGCGCACCTTGGCGTGATCGGCCTCGGCGAATTTCTCATTCACCGCGATGCGTTCGGGATCTGGTTTGCGGCTCTCTGGGTGGATCTCCCAGTACGGCGTCCAGCGCAGGCGCGGCAGTGCGCAGAGGAACTTGCCCGGTTCTAGGTTGTGCTCTTTCAGCAACGCGGTCGCCGCCGCGTCGTCGCGAATGTCGAGGGCGAAGGTTGCATCCGGCCCGAACGTCACGGGTGGACCGCTGAAGCCGGAGGCCTGTAACGCACGCAGCGAATCGGTATCGCGCAGGCAGATGAACTTGGCACCGGCCAACAGTTCGCGCTGATTCTTGATCTCGCTATCGTTCAGCGTGATGCCGCCGATGCCGTACGGTTTTCCGGCGTCGTTGGCCTTCTGCAGTTCCTTGACGCCGACGATGCCTGGGCCCGAGCCGTGCAGGAAAAAGTCGCAGGCGTCCAACGCTGCGCGCTGCTGATCTCCAGTGGCGGCGATGTGCAGCTTGGGAAAACGCTTCATCAAGAGCTGCTCGACCTCCGGCGTCAGCTTGTTCGGCCACAACGTCACCTCCGCCTCGGGCAGGTGTTGTTCCAGCAGCGCGAGCATTCCAGGCGTGTGCGCGATATCACCGATGTTGACCGTCTGCCACGATGAACGCAGCAGAATCTTCTGCGGCTTGGCCGCCGCTCCGCGTGGGATGCAGGCGACCAGGGCCATCGCCAATGAGGCAGTGACAAACTGGCGGCGAGAGATGCCGTCGTCGTGGCGGCGTCGTGCGGTGATCGGCTGCATGGGCATGGCGGAAAACTCCTGGATGGACGTTGGGCATCGTGTGGAGCAGCGGTGCTGTATGGCAGGTGTCTCCAGCACGGTCGCCCGCTACGGCAGTCTGGTATTCCGCTACTGGTGGACCACGCCAGACTTCCAGCCATGGATCCTGGCCTGCCATCGCGCGCCATCGCCGCCTTTGAACGCGCCAGCGGACTCAGCTTATGCTTCCATGATTTGCGTCGCTCGCTGTGGCCGTACGTCGAGGCGACGCGCAACGAACACGTCAATCCGGTCTGTCGTTTGGTGAAGGCCAATCGCCACCAAGCGTGCAAGGATTTCTGCGCCGCGCGTATGCACTTGGAAGCCGAACGTTACCAGCAGGGCGTTATCAAACGCTGCCACGCGGGCGTGATCGAACTGCTGCTGCCGGTGTTCCTCGACGGAAAACTGGAGTGGCTGTTCTTCGCCGGCGTGCGCAAGCCAGCGAAAGACCTCGTCATCACGGTCGAGGATCACCACCACAGTCGCAGTGGACCGTGGGTGCCGACCGTTGGCAAACTGCCGACGCTATCGCAGGAAGACGCTGAACACTTACTGGAGTTGTTGCGGCAACTCGCCGCACGTCTGGTGGCGTGGCGCACCGGACTGAAGGAATCGCTGCCGGCGCTGGCGACGCAGGGCGGCATGCCACCGGATGAAGCACGACGCAGTGCCATCACGTGGTTCATCTCGAAGAAACATGCAATCCCGGAACTGCGCCTCGCGGACTTGGCAAAACACCTGCGTCTGAGCGAGGACCGCGCTGGCCACGTGGTCACGGAATTGTTCGCTGACGGCTTTGCCCTGCTCCTGCTGCGAGCCCGCGTGCAAACGGCGCAAGGTCTGCTGCGACTCAGCGACCTGCCGCTGCGTGAAGTCGCCCGCCAGAGCGGCTTTGGTAGCCGAACTCATTTTTTCGCCGTGTTCCGCGAGCAAGTCGGCATGACGCCTGGGGCCTTTCGCAGTGATGCCAATACCACGAGTGAAGACCCTGCCCGCACACCATGACGCGTCCGCTGACGGTTGACGATGTCGCTGACGCATCCCAGCCGAAAGGTTGTTCTTGGTCGTGGTGACCGACGTATCGGATGCTGAGATGACGGTCGGTTTCCATTCCCGTTCACTGGTAACTTTTCCCGATTCACTGTTCGCTGTTCACTGATTTTCAATCAAGCGAGGTTCGAGCGATGAAAATCGTTATCCCAGGTGGATCCGGCCAAGTCGGAACGATGTTGGCCCGCGCATGGACTGCTGCCGGACATACGGTGGTGGTGCTCAGTCGCACGCCGACCACGGCTGCTTGGCGGGTAGTGCAGTGGGATGCCAGCACGCTCGGAGCGTGGACGTCCGAGATCGACGGCGCAGATGTGGTGGTGAACCTGGCCGGTCGCAACGTCAATTGTCGGTACACCCAGGCCAATCAACGCGCGATCATGGATTCGCGGGTGGACTCGACGCGCGTCGTCGGACAAGCCATCGCCATGGCCAAAAATCCACCGCGCGTTTGGCTGCAATCGAGCACCGCCACGATCTATGCGCATCGCTACGATGCGGCGAATGACGAGGCCACCGGCATCATCGGCGGCAACGAACCCGATGCTCCGGCGTCGTGGGCGTTCAGCATAGCCGTTGCAACCGCCTGGGAGCAGGCCGCGCTCGATGCGGTGACGCCACATACGCGAACTGTCTTGTTACGTTCCGCCGTTACCTTGAGTCCGGATCGTGGCGGCATCTTCGATGTCTTGCTGGGAATCGTCCGCTTGGGACTGGGCGGAACCAACGGCGATGGACGCCAGTACGTGTCGTGGATCCACGATCAGGATTTTATCCGCGCCGTCGATTGGCTGATCGCACATCCGACCATCAGCGGGCCAGTGAATCTGGCGGCCCCGGAACCGCTGCCCAATGCCGAGTTCATGCGCACCCTGCGTGGAGCATGGAAAGCGCCGATCGGATTACCCGCCACGCGGTGGATGCTCAGCCTTGGCGCACTGCTGATGGGCACCGAGACCGAACTGATCTTGAAGAGCCGTCGGGTTATCCCTGGGCGCCTACGCGAGCACGGCTTCGACTTCCATTTCCCGACGTGGAACACCGCCGCGGAAGATCTCTGCCAGCGCTGGCGCAAGCAACACCGCTGAACTCGCCGCTCGTAGCTCGTAGCTCGTAGCTCCCAGGTCAGTGCGCGACGGCGATCTTCTTGCCGATCGGCTGGCCGATGCCTTTGAGCAGTTCGTCGAACCACGCGACGGTGGTGTCGAAGGGCTTGCCGCCTTTGATGCGCGGGAACTCGATGGCGCGTAGGACGTGGTTGCGGTCGTCATCGTGGCCGATGACGCCGGATTCACCGCGCAGGCCGCAGTCGACCGCGAGGTCGACCATGCTCTTGATCAGACGCAGGTCTTCGGCGTTCGCGGCGGCCGCGCGCGCGAAATAGCCGGACTTTTGCACCAGCGTTTTTTCCGCGCCAATGAGCTTGGCGAATTGCTTGGAGAACCATCCGCCGACGTTGACCTTGTCGAGCTTCACGTGGCCGAAGGCGTCACGTTCGATGGTTTCACCACGGCTTTCCATTTCCTTGACGATCGCTTCGACGCCAGCGCCTTCGCTGACGAAGATGTTGACGCAGTCCTTGCGATCCATCGCCAGCTTCAGGCGTTTGGCTTCGCCGGCGATGTCGATGGCCATCTCGGGCACGTAGACCGCATCGATGTCCTGATGATGACGATCGAGGTTGAAGCCGGGGACGTACTCAGTGTGCGCGAGCTGCTTGCGGTAGACGCGCGCGGTTTCCGCGGTCAGCCAGCCGCAGTTGCGGCCCATGACTTCGTGGATGATCAGCATGCGCGGATTAGCCGACTGTTCGTTGACCACGTTGGCGAAGAACTTGGCGCCTTCCTCGGCTGCGGTCCACGCGCCAAGCGACTGACGGATGGGGAACACATCGTTGTCGATGGTCTTGGGCAGGCCGACGACGGTAAGGTTGTAGTTGTTGGTCTTGAGGTACTTCGCCAGTTCAGCGGCGGTCGTATTGGTGTCATCACCACCGATGGTGTGCAGGATGGTGATGCCGTCTTTGGTCAGTTGTTCAGCCGCGACCTTCAAAGGATCCTGACCTTCTTTGACCAGACCACGCTTCAAGCAGTCCGCGACGTTGGTCAGCTTCACGCGGCTGTTGCCGATCGGCGAACCACCGTGGCGGTGCAGGATGCCGGCCTGGGCGCGGACCTCAGCGGTGACCTTCACGAATTCACCACGGAGCAGACCCTGATAGCCCCCGAGGTAACCGATCAGCTCAACCTCCGGCGCGAGGTCGGTGTAGCGCTCAATGAGGCCACCAACGGCGGACGACAGGCACGGTGCGAGACCACCGGCAGTGAGCATGGCGACTTTGTGTTTGGACGTGGACATGGTTTGCTCCGTTGACTGGAAGGGTCAGGTCTTCTAGCTGCGGTCGCATGGCTGGCTACGGTCAACCCGTCGCAGCCCGTACTGGCGTCCGCTCCGCACGTCAGCGCTCACCCGAAGATACACAGAACCACTGGGTGCCGTTTTTTTCCGCCACAAGAACACCGTGGCCCAATGGCATCTTCACTTGCGCTTGGGCGGTGCCTTCTTGGCAGGATTGTTGTCGGGATTGTCAGCGAACTGAATCAACCCGGAATCGCGCAACAGCTGCGCGATGGCCGGCGCGGGAAAATTCCCTTCGGCGATCAGCTGACCCGGCAGTCCAGTCTTGATGGTCACAGCGCAGAGCGCCGTTGGCAGGATGGGCTGCAGTTCGCCGCCCATAACCACCGCCAGCGTGCGGATGAACGGCGTCAGGTTGGCACTGAGCTGCAGCACACCCGCCTGCCCTTCGGGCGCACCGATGCTTTGACTGCGCGTGACCACATCAGTCGCCGCCTCGACCGCTGAACGCATGCTCGACTGCACGCTGACCAGATGACGTTCGTTTGAGACCAACACACGTTCACCACCCGGATCTTGTTCACGGTAGCCAGAGGCGTTGCCGACGGTGACCGCCTCGCCGACCGTGCCGGTCAGTTCCTGCGAGATCAGCGTCATCAGCGACATCACTTCCTGCGCCTTCGGTTGTTCGCTGAGGTAGCGCGATTCGCTCACGGGTTTGCCGCCCCTCATATCGACATCGACCGCCATGGCGAACGGGCCAGCACGGTCGATCAGCCCCCACATGGTGATCCAATTCTCATCCACCATCGCTGTCCAGCGCTCGCCATAGGCCGACTTGACCACGTCGGTGAAGACCTTGCCCATGCGTTCGGCCTGGCCCTGCCAGACGATGTTGCCAGCCAAGCTGAAGAACGACTGGTCCGTACGGACGATTGGCAGCAAGCGACTCGGTTGATTGCGCTGATTGGCGATCCAGACCGCCAGCGTGCTGTCAGGTTGCGCGTGGAGTTGGAGGGTGAAGTGCATGGTCCCCTGCGCATCAGGACGCACGCTCAATTCGGCACTGAGCAGTTGGCTGAGGAATGCCTGCCATCCGGCGCGGGTGGCTTTCTGCAGGCCGACGAATCCCGGCGCGAGTGCTGCCATCGCCTTCTGTTGTTCTGGCAACAGGTCAGCGGCGAGGTCGTCTGGATCTGCCCCTAGGCGCGTCAGATATGCCGCGCTGGCAGTGAACAGCAGCGGGGCCTCTCCGGTCACCGGCTGCAGCGGATACTCCGCCAGTTCGCGACACAGCGCGGTGGAACTGGCCAGGTACGCGGCACGATCGCTCACCATCAGCCGGTATTCGAGCAGACCCTCGTTGCCGTTCTGGGAGTAGACCACGGTACCATCGCGCTCGCCGACGCGGATGAGCGGGGCATCACCAGCGAAGCCGGCGCCGAAGTTGTCGAGAAAGACCCGCCGATCGCTGAGCGGGATGATCGCCACCAGCGAGGGCTCCTTGGCCCGCCACGCCATGAGCGCGGGACGCGACAGGTCGATGCCGTCCAGCGAACGAGAACGAAACAGCAGGTTCGCCATCGCTGAACGCAGCGGCCCAGGGTTGATGCCCAGCCCCGCAGCGAACTGGGTGGTCTCACGGTCAAGCGCGCGCGGATCGTTGACCTTGAGCACCGCCAGCACATCGGCGAGGGCTGCCGGTCCCTTTCCTGGTTTGACCTCGGCAGCCCATACCGCCATGCACACCAACGCGCTGGCCATCAACACACGCAGCATCCGGCTTGGCATCGGCAGCGCTCCCACTGATAGACGCTAGCGACGGCCGCTTGGTGCCGCAAGCGCAGGGCCCGATGTTGCCAGCCTTGGTGCTGCCACAGTCACTCGGTGCAAACCCGGTGTGAGGTGCGAGGCTATTTGACACTTAACCCCGATGCACCCTTCAGACCTCGCACCTCGCACGGTTTAGCGCACCTGTGGCGTAGTGAACTTCAGCATCAGCAGCGATTCCGCGATGTCGGCTTCACGCAGCGGGACGACCTCAACATGCCAGTGGCCGGCGGTCGGTGAACGTGTCGCCGCGGTGACGGTACCGAGAACCAGACCTGGGGGAAAACGCCCGTCGGATCCCGCGGTGACCACCCGTTGGCCACTGCTGACCTGCAAGCCCTCACGTTCCTCAATGTAGTCGAGCAGCAGCAAGCCACGTTTGCCACTGCCAGTGAGTACGCCCTCAGCGAGGATATTCTCGCCATCCAGCAGGGTTGCCGGCACGCGGCTCTCGCTATCGCTGACCAACTGCACCAGCGCGCGCCCTTCCTGCACGCCGACCACCGCACCGACTAGGCTCCAACCCAGGCAAGCGGCCATACCGACGGTTACCCCATCAACCGCGCCAGCATCCAGTTCGCAGTAACGTCGGCCCTGGCGCACGGTGCGGGCAATGATGCGCGCGCGCACGACCACCGCTTGTTCCGGCGGGATGCCGCCTTCACCACGGATAGCGAGGTAGTCCTGCAGCCGCGTGCGCAGCAGGGCGTTCTCGGCGCTGACACGCACCAGTTGATCCTCGATGCGGACCAGGCGTTGCTCGGGGGTCTCGGTTTCTTCGCCGCTACCAAGGACCCGCTGCACCGGCTCAACCACGGCGGCGACCCCGGCCGGCGGAAAGCGGGTCAGTCCACTCCACGCCACCAACGCCGTACCCCCCAGGGCGACAGCGATGATGAGCAGCGTACGGGAACGTCCGGTCATGGGCTCATGGTGGGGCGGACGCGTGGCAGTGACAAGCAGGTGAACGACCACACCGGATCGCCTTCACAACCCGCAAACGCTTGCTGGACATGGGTCCAGACGCCTGCCCTCGGCCCGCTCGCAGGCCTGCGGCGGCACACCGCAGGCTTTTCCCTTGCACCTGAAGGTCGCCCTAACTAATAACCACGTCAAGGACTTCCGTCTCATGGGCGCGATCTTACACATCCTCGTGGTCGACGATCGACCGGATAGCGTGCTGTTCCTCACGGAATTCCTGCTGTCGCGGCGGCACCGGGTCGAGACCTGCAGCAACGGGAACGAAGCGCTGGAGGCAATTGTCCGGCGGCACCGTACTGCGGACGCCTACGATCTGCTGATCAGTGACGTCTCGATGCCCGGCATGGATGGACTGACCCTCCTCAAGGAGATTCGCCGCCGTCATCTGTTGCTGCCGGTGGCGCTGTATACGGCCTACGGCTCGATGCACCCCAACCTCAGCCAGCAGGCGCAACAACATGGCTGCTTGGCGGTGCTCGACAAACCGATCGAACTGCGACGGGTAGAGACGCTGCTCGACGAGGTGCTGGCGCGCCGCCAGGGCACCGCGCGCCACGGCACCGCGCGCCATGGCACGGCGAGCGAAGATAAGGAGCAACCGTTCTTTGGCACCTCGCGCGTCACCGCGACCACCGCCACCCACCGGCGCGAGACCAGCCAACCGACTGACCTTGATGCGCCGCAGTCCGGCGGCTACGCACTCGAACCGAAACAGGTCATCCCGCTGCCGCCAACACTGCCGATGACGATGCCGGGCAACTCACCGATACCGTTGCCGCCGATACCGCCGCCACGTATTCCCCCGCCTATCCGCACACCCTTGCCGTTCCCGATCGAACAGCAGGAACCCCACACGCGCAGCATGCCCTCGTTCCGCACGCCATTGCCACAGACGCAGGAAAAACGTGATAACAGCGGACGTACGGTGAATCCCGCCTTCCGCACCCCGCTGCCATTCCTGCAGCAAGGCGCCACGACTGGGCATCCGACGCCCCCGGCGGTGCCGCCGACGGTCGCCGCCGCGCCGCCAGTGCGCACCTCATACGTGCCAGAACCGCCGTTTCCGACCGGCAACGAAGAAAGCGATGCGCCGCCGCAGCCGCCGCCCCAACACACCACCTCGTTCCTGCGGCGTGGAGTGAATCCGCCGACGCAAAAAACCGGCTATGCCCGCCGTCCGTCCGGCTTGTTCCTGCAGAGCAACCAGCCGGCCGGCACCGGCGAACAGGCACCAACCAACCCGGGCACCTCACGCATCCGTCGCACGGTCACCGGTTCCTACATGCCCTCGCCCCTTAGTGCCGGGCAAGGCGCCGGGCAAGGCAACCCGCAGAACCGCCCACCCATCACGGCTGGCGGCGCCACGCGCGCAGTCGCCTGCGCCCACTGCCGCAAGGTCTTCATGGTCGCTTCGCGGCCCACTGCCTACACCGCCATGTGCGTGCACTGCGGCCAGGTGAATCGCATCGATCCGCTGTGATCAACGCGACCTTGCTGTTTCGCTGAAAGAATCCCGCATGTGCGTGCGCACTCTGCTCCTGCTGTTCCTCTGGCTGCTCGCCGTACCGCTGAGCGCCGAAGAATCCCTGCCAGAACTCACCGCCCGCATCCTCAAGGCCGCCAATGCGCCGACGGCCTGAATGCTCAGGGCCGCGCGTAGTAACATTTCGAGATCGTCGATGTCATCCCCGCGACGACGCCCGCACTCGGTTTCGCCAGCGGCATGAGCGAATCCATCCGTACCGCGGTCACGGCATTTCTTGATCACCTGCGCGATGCGCGGGATGCGAGCCGGCATACACAACGGGCCTACCGTCACGAGTTGACGGGCTGGCTCGCCTGGTATCAGGCGCAGGAGCTCGGTGATCTGCCAGTGACGGCTCTGGATGCGTTTTCCCTGCGGCGCTGGTTGGCTGATCGTGCGGGTGGAGATGGCGCCGAAGTCGCACCGTCGGCGGCAACCATCGCGCGCAGTGTCGCAGCGCTGCGCGCATTTGGAAAATTTCTCGCCACCACGGAACGTCTCCCAGCGAATCCAGCAGCGTTGCTGCGTTCGCCCAAGGTACGGCGGAAACTACCGCATTACCTAGAGACGCATGACCTGGAAGCGCTGCTCGCCGCACCGCAGGGCGATGATGAAAGCGCGCTGCGTGACCGTGCGATCCTTGAGACGCTCTACAGCACCGGCATGCGCGTGAGCGAACTGGTGGGGATGAATGATCGCGACCTCGACCTGATTGGCGGCATCGTCCGCGTGCGCGGTAAGGGCCGCAAAGAACGCCTGGCGCCGGTCGGCATGCCGGCAGTGCGTGCGATCGAGGCGTACCGCGTCGCGCGCGACACCAACCACGGGCGCGGCGTAGCTGAGCGCGGCACGTTCCTCAGTTCGGCGAAAGCCAAACGCGGCGGTGGCGGTGGACGACGCATCAGCGATGTCGATGTACGACGGCGCCTGGCGCTTCACCTGGCCGCTGCGGGCCTGTCGTCGCGCACCACGCCGCACACCTTGCGCCACAGCTTCGCCACCCACCTGCTACGTGCCGGCGCCGACATCCGTGTGGTGCAGGAGCTGCTCGGCCATGCGAGCCTGAATACCACGCAGATCTACACGCATCTGACCATCGAGGCGCTCAGGCAAGTGTACCGCAAGGCGCATCCACGCGCGTAAACAAGTCGTAGGTCCGATGTCTGATGTCGAAGGCATGACATCGGACATCGGACAGTCACCGCCTTGTCGCTTGAGCACCGGCTTCCCGTTTGCCGCGCGTCGATGGTCGCTCTATGGTCTGCGACTTTCGCCGCTGATCGTCTGAACACGCGTGGAGCCTTCCCATGGAACTCACCGATCTTGAACAGTTTGCCTTTGGTGCCGATCGCTCCGCGACCTTGGCGAGTCTCATTCCCGGCAGTGAAGATCACTACCACTACCAATGTTTGCACCTGCACCACAGCAAGCAGTTTAAAGAAGCGGCGACGTTGCTGACGGAGTGGCGCACCCGTCATGGCGAGACCGAGCATTACACACGACTGTTCAATCGGCAGTTGCTGTTAGCAGGGAAGCCGACGGAGATTGTCAGTAAACTGACCGACCTCCTGGAACCGGACTTCGACCACCAACGCGAAGCCGAGAGCCGAGCCGCAGTCCATCCGACCAAGCTCGACCAGAAGCACATCACCCGCGCGGCATTGACCAAGCTCGCCAATAATCGCCACAGCGATCTGTCTGGATACACCGACCACGCGCTCGACTGGTTGGCAGATGAAAAACTCAACGACTACCGCCTGCGCCACTTGCTTCAGCGCCTGACGCGGCCTGATCATCCGCAATTGGTCGCACTCATACTGCGTAACCTGGCCGACACCTCGTACGCGGAACGCTTCGGTAATCTGGCGATCCATCGCCACCTGATGATCGATCAATTAGACCAACTCGCACGCAAGCGCCCCGAGCTGCTCAAAGAAGAAGCCTTCGTCCACTGCTACGTCGGCAAACTGCGACCGAACGCGGAAAGCACTTGGGATGAACCCGGCGACGAGCGGCAACAGTACCTCGACCGCGTGTGGGCCTTCGTGCAGCCGTTGGCGCCGTCGTTCAATTCGCTCAAGGCTCACGTGCTCTATCACCGCTTGGAGCTGGATCGCGTCCAGGGCGTCTACGATCGCAAACGCTTCCTGACGTACCTGAAGCTGCCACGCCACGCGTCCTACATGGACGACGACTTCCTGCGTCGTCCAGAAAATCGCGAGCATCCCGCTCACCTGGGAAATGATTTCCGCGCCCACACGGGCCTGCCTGTGGTGCGTGATGACGAAGCGCTGGTGCGCGATGCCCTCGCCAACCTGCTGAAAGATGCGGCGGACAGCAAGGATTTCGCCGGACTGGTGAGCGCCGATTACCTCAAGCAACTTTTCGCCACCACCAAGATGCTGCACGGCATCGGTAAGCAGGAGTTGTGGTACGACTACCTTGCTGGCGGCGACGTTCAGGCCTTGAAGGAACGCGTCGACCTGGAATTCGCCCCCACCAATCGCACGACGTATCGTGCGGCGGATCCCGTCAGCCTGGAACTGGTGGTCAAGAACGTCACCACGCTGGTGGTGAAGGTCTTCGAGATCAACGCCTTCGCCTACTACCAGTCGCAGGCCCGCGAGATCGACGGCAGCCTCGACCTCGATGGCTTAGTGGCGAGTGATGAGCAGACCCACACCTACAACGAAGCCCCGCTGCGCCGCGTGCGCCGCAGCTTCACCTTCCCGGCGCTGAACCGCGCAGGCGTGTTCGTGGTGGAGTTCATCGGCAACGGTAAAAGCAGCCGTGCGGTGATCCGTAAAGGCGGCATGCACCTGCTGGAGCGCGTCGGCGCCGCTGGCCATGTATTCGCGATCGTCGATGAAGATGCCGGTCCACTGAAGGACGCGACGTTGTGGCTCGGCGGCCGCGAGTTCCGCCCTGATGAACACGGCGCCATCACCGTGCCGTTCACGGCCGAACCGACGACGGCCCGCGTCATTCTGCGTCACGGGAGTCGCGCCGCGCTGACCGCCTTCGCCCATAAATCGGAAACCTACCGCTTCGATGCTGGTTTGTTCGTCGAACGCGAACACCTGCTCAAGCGCCGCCAAGCCCAGGTGCTGGTACGTCCGTCGCTGACGCTGCATGGCGTGGAAATCACCCCGACGTTGTTAGAGGACGTGCGTCTGAGCGTGACCTCGACCGATCACGCGGGCGTCGACGCGCTCAAAGAGTTCCCAGGCTTTGCCCTCACCGCTGATCGTGAATCCGTCGCCACCATTCAAGTGCCGGAAAACCTCGCGCGCCTGACCGTTGTGCTCAGCGCGCGCGTGCGTGGCGCGACCGATGGCAAAGTGGTGGAACTTCGCGGCGAACGCACGTGGTCGCTCAATGGCATCGATGCGACTGAACACGTGGACGACCTGCACCTCGCGCGCACGGACGCGGGCTACGTGCTGTATGTGCTGGGGAAATCAGGCGAAGCACGCCCAGGCATGCACATCAACGTCACACTGACGCAGCGGGATTTCACCGATATCTTTGAACTGCGCTTGCAGAGCGATGCGCAGGGCCGCGTGGAACTCGGCGCGTTGATCGACATCACCGAGGTCCGCGCCGCCAACCCCAACGGCCAAGAAGCGCGCTGGTCGTTGATTGCCGACACCTGCGTCCAACCAACCGTGCTGCACGCCCGGGTGGGCACGACGCTGCGAGTGCCTTACCTCGGCACGCAGACCAAACTATCACGCACCGTCGCGTCGCTGCTGACGTTGACGCATGGCACCTACGTCAGCGACACGAGCGAGCTACTCGCGCTGCGCGACGGCTTCATCGAGGCCAAAGGCCTGCCGGCGGGTGATCATGAGTTGGCTCTGCGCGAAAGTGGCACGCGCATCCTGGTACACGTCACGCCGGCCGCGGCACTGCCCACTGCCGCAGGCGCGTATGCGATCTCTGCTCGGCGCGTGCTGGAACTGCGCGAACGGGCGCCGCTGCACGTCGAGCTGAGCACAACAAAAGCTGACGTCGTGATCACCGTCACTGGCGCTTCGCGCCACGCGCGAGTCCATGTGTGCGCCACGCGTTTCCTGCCGGCGCATCCGTTGTTCGGCTCGCTGCGGCCGGCACTCGCCACCACGCCACGGCTGGGCGAGGTCTCGCCTGCCACCTGCCTGCACCTGTCTGGGCGGGATATCGGGGATGAATATCGTTACATCCTCGATCGCCGGCTGGCGGCGAAATATCCGGGCAATCTGCTCACGCGTCCTGGACTGCTGCTGAATCCGTGGGCGGTGCGCGCGACCGAAACCAATCTCGATCAGATCGGCGGCGGTGGGGCCTATGCCGCTGGACAGGCCAAGGGACGCGGCGGTTCAGCGTCCGCGATGTCATCGGCTCAGCGCGAACAATCCGCGGACCTTGCGCACGCCAATCTCGATTTCCTCGCCCATCCGGCGCACGTGGTGACGAACTTGGTGCCAGACAGGGACGGCATCATCCGCATCCCGCGCGCTGACCTGGCGCACACCAATCAGGTGCGCGTCGTGGTGCTCGACCGTGAGCAAGCCGTGTGCCGCGACCTAGCTCTGCCAGAGGTCGGCACTGCGCATGAAGACCTGCGTCTGCGCGATGGCCTCGATCCGCTCGGTCACTTCACGGAACAACAACAGGCGACGTTGCTGACCAATGGGCAGTCGTTGGAACTGGCGGACATCACCACCGCGAAGATCGAAAGCGTCGACACGCTGCCCAAGCTTTTCGCGCTCTACACCACGTTGTCCAATGCCAACGATACGCTGGCGAAGTTCGCCTTCATCACCACTTGGCCTGACCTCAGCGACGAACAGAAACGTGGCAAATACAGCGAGTTCGCCTGCCACGAGCTGAGCTTCTTCCTCATGCGCAAAGATCCGGCGTTCTTCCAGGGGGTGATCAAGCCGTACCTGCGGAACAAACGCGAGCGGACCTTCCTCGATCGTTTTCTGCTTGGCGATGACCTGTCGGCGTACCGTGCGCCGTGGGCGTATGGGCGACTCAATGCGGTTGAACGCATCCTGCTCGGGGCCCGCGATCCCGGCACGCGTCCGGGCATCGGGCGCGAGCTCAGTGATCGTTGCGACCTGATTCCGCCGGATCTCGAACGCGACCACGTGTTGTTCCAGACCGTGCTGGGCGGCAGCGCGCTCGACAGTGACGACGCCATGGGCTTCGGCGCGGCGAAGGATGCCGCCAAGGCCGATAAACTGGCCGAGGCTGAGCCGATGATGGAAATGATGATGAAATCCTCCGCGAGCATGGCGGGTGGTCCGCCCGCTGCGCCGGCGCCCTGCGCCGCACCCATGGCGGATCGGCCACGCAGTGCCAAGAAGTCGATTAATCGCAGCCGTGAGGAAGCCAGGTCATCCGCCGCGGAATGTGACAACGACGACGAGGGTGGCGCTGGCGACGATGTGAAGCGCCGTGAGGAAGTACGGCAGTTTTTCCGCAAACTCGACCGCACGCAGGAATGGGCGGAGAACCATTATTGGCATCTGAGATTCCACGAGATGAGCGCGGAACTGGTGGCGCCCAACGCGTTCTGGAATGATTACGCCAAGCACCTCGCGGCTTATCCGTTCACCGCTGACGCGCCGCCGTTCCTGTCGCCGTTCCTGTCGCCGCACCTGGCGCTGCCGACCACTAGTTTCACTGAGATGATGTTCGCCCTGGCGGTGCTCGATCTGCCGTTCGTCGCGGCGACGCCGGCGGTGGTTTTTCAAGGTGCGCGCATGCGCCTGACCGCAGGCGGACCGCAGGTGGCGTTCCATCAAGAAATCCGCAGCGCCACACTGGGCACGCAGCCGACCGCACTGCTGATGACGCAGCATTATTTTAGACGCGATGATCGCTCGACCTATGAAGGCAACGAAGAGGTCGACAAATACGTGGTCGGCGAATTCCTCACCCATGTGGTCTACCTTTGCCAAGTCGTGGCGACCAATCCCACGTCGACGCGACAACGCCTCGACCTTTTGTTGCAGATTCCTCGCGGTGCGATCCCGGTGGCGAACGGTTTCATCACCAAGGGTACGCGCGTCGATCTGGATCCCTATGGCACCACACGCTTGGAGTACGCGTTCTATTTCCCAGGCCCGGGTTCCTACGCGCATTTCCCGGTACACGCCGCGAAAAACGGCACGCTGGTGGCGCACGGTGCCGCTGGTCGACTGACGGTGGTGCGGGAACCGACGCTGATCGATCGCACGTCGTGGGCGCACATTTCTCAACACGCTGACGCGGATGAAGTGCTGACGTTCCTTGGTCGTCACAACCTGCAACGCCTCGACCTCGACCAACTCGCTTGGCGTCTGCGTGATGTGACGTTCTACGGCAAGCTCACGGCGCTGCTGACGGAACGGCGTCTCTATCACGACACCACCTGGTCTTACGGGCTGCTGCACAGCGACAGCGTGCGCCTGCGCGAATGGCTCAGTCATCAGGAGGGCTTCCTCCTCGCCTGTGGTCCGTGGCTCGACAGCCCGCTGGTCGCCACCGATGCGGTGGCACTCGGTTGGTATCAACATTTGGAATACGCGCCGCTGGTGAATGCGCGGGCACATCGCCTGGGCAGCCAACGCACCATCCTGAACCAGGCGTTGGCGACGCAGTACCGCGCGTTTCTCGAACAGGCGTGTTACCGAACCGAAGCGACGCACGACGATCTGTTGTCGGCGACCTATTACCTGCTGCTGCAAGACCGCGTAGCCGAAGGCTTGGCAATGCTGCAACGGGTCGACCGCGCACGCATCACCAGCCATCTGCAACACGATTACTTGCGAGCCTATGCGGCGTTTTTCAGCGCCGAACCGCAAAAGGCACGGGCGATCGCCGAACCACACCGTGATCATCCGGTGGATCGTTGGCGCGCGCTGTTCCGCACGGTGTTGGCGCAACTCGACGAGGCGACTGGCAACAGCGCCGCCGTGGTCGATCCCAAGAGTGCCAGCGAACGTCAAGCACACCTCGCCGCCAGCGAGGCGAGCATCGATGTAGCGGTGGAGGCCGGACGTCTGGCGCTCACCTACCGCAGCGTCGAGCGCTGCCGGGTGAATTATTACCTGATGGACATCGAACTGCTCTTTTCACGTCAGCCGTTCGTGCAAAGCCAAGCGGAACGTTTCTCGTTCATCACGCCCACCAGTAGCACCGAGGTCGCGCTCCCCAGCGGCAAGAACCTCCACCACGTCGATCTGCCGACTGCCTACCGCAGCGCCAACACCGTCATCGAAGTGGTCGCTGGCGGACGCCGCACGGCCAAGGCGCACTATGCGCACGCGCTCGATGTGCAGGTGAGTGAAGCCTACGGCCAGGTGCGCATCGGCCGCGTCGACGCCCAGGGTCTCAGCACGCCGCTGCCGACGGTCTACGTCAAGGCCTACGCACGCATGCAAGGCGGCGAAGTGCGCTTCTTCAAGGACGGCTACACCGATCTGCGTGGACGTTTCGATTACGCGTCGCTGAGCACCGACGAACTCGACCGCGTCGAACGCTTCGCCTTGCTGATCATGAGCGAACAACACGGCGCGTTGATTCGCGAGGCAGCGCCGCCGCAACGGTGAGCGCCTGAGAGCGCAGACCTCAGACCAGTTGTTCCTGGTCGGATCGCCTCAGCTAGGTTGCTGTTGATCCTGTTGCCGCCTCTTCCGCCGTCTGGTCGAGAGCGGATCGAGTGCCGGCCCGGCGTGGTTGCCACCAGCGCCACCGCCGCGCATGAACAACGCCGCCAGCAGGGCGACGATCACGCTCCCTCCAATCCACGCAGCGATGATCCAGATTAACGACACGCGGGATGCTCCTTAATACACGATTCCATACTCTCTAAATGAGCTGGTTGTGGAGACAGTTAGATCAAGGCTCTACACCGACGACGTGCAAAGACCCCACACCTGGACGATGAGGAGGGGCAACACTGTCCGTTCACCACCCGATTGGGGATCAGCAACGCCTGCGATCTGCGCTGAGTGGGGTGGGAAAATTGCCGTTGGATCGCCAGGGAGCATCCGACCGCATTGGCACGCTCCGTGCCCCGTGACCAGCGCGGCCCCCCTTCCAGGGGCGGTCTGTGGCGACTGCCAACAGGGCATGTCGTCAACTTCGACGCTAGGACGGACCCCTGTGGCCCAGGCCATCCCCTCTCCGCTGCTGACCACCGCCGAACGGCTGAGCCGTCGGACCGAGCTGATCTTCGCCATCGGCGTGGTGGCGATCCTGGCGGTGCTGGTGCTGCCGATTCCGGCCCCCCTGCTTTCGGCCCTGCTGGCGGTCAACCTCACAGTGTCCCTGCTGATCCTGCTGGTGTGCATCTACGCCAAGGAGCCACTGGAGTTCAACGCCTTCCCCAGCTTGTTGCTGATCACCACCATGATGCGCTTGGGGCTGAATGTCGCCTCGACGCGTTTGATCCTGCTCACCGGCGAAGGCGGTGACGTGATCGAGACCTTCGGCCACTTCGTCATCGGCGGCAACCTGGTCGTCGGCGTGGTGATCTTTCTCATCCTGCTGATCATCCAGCTGGTGGTAGTAACCAAGGGTGCCGGGCGCATCAGCGAAGTCGCCGCGCGTTTCGTGCTCGATGCCATGCCGGGCAAACAAATGGCCATCGACGCCGACCTGAATGCCGGCCTGATCTCGGAAAAAGATGCCCGTGAACGCCGGGAGAAGATCAGTTCGGAAGCGGAGTTCTACGGCGCGATGGACGGTGCCAGCAAGTTCGTCAAAGGCGACGCCATCGCCGGATTGATCATCACCATCATCAACATCGTCGCCGGCTTCATCATTGGCATGACCATGATGAACATGACGGCCAGCCAATCGCTCCATACCTTCACCATGCTGACCATCGGTGACGGCCTGGTCAGTCAGATCCCCTCGCTACTGATCACCATCGGCTCCGGCCTGCTGGTGACCAAGGCGCGCAGTAACGACACCGTCGGCACCCAGTTGGCGCACGAGTTCTTCGTCAAACCCAAGGCCATCGCGGTGACCGCCGGCATGATCCTGTTCCTGGGCCTGATCCCAGGGATGCCACTGCTGCCCTTCGCCCTGTTGTCCGCCGGGTTGTTCGCCATCTGGCGCCTGGTGAAGGACAACGACCAGGAACAGGCGGTGATCGACGCCAAAACGGAGCAGACGGTCGCCGACACCAAGAAACCCGAGGAGAAGGTCGAGGACCTGCTGACCGGCGACCGCGTCGGCGTCGAGATCGGCTACCGCCTGATCCCGCTGGTGGACAAGGACCGCGGTGGCGCGCTGCTCGACCGCATCACCTCGCTGCGCAAACAGCTGGCGCGTGAACTCGGCATGCTCATCCCGCCGATTCGCATCAAGGACAACATCCAGCTCGGACCGACTGCGTACCGTGTGCTGCTGCATGGCCAGCCGGTGGCAACCGGCGAACTGTATCCGGATCGTCTGCTCGCCATCGATGGCGGTGGCGTTACCGCAGCGGTGCATGGCATGGCGACCAAGGAACCGGCCTTCGGCCTCGACGCCGTATGGATCGACAACGGTCGTCGCACCGAAGCGGAAGCTGCCGGCTACACCGTCACCGATCCGGCGTCGGTGTTCATCACCCACCTGACGCAGGTGCTCAAGGTCAACGCCGCCAACCTGCTCAACCGCGAAGACGTGCAGGCGATGCTCACCGCCCTCAAGCGCGACGCTCCGGTGCTGGTCAAGGACATCGAAACCAACGCCAAGCTCGGCGTGGTGCAGAAAGCCATCGCCGCGCTGCTCGAAGAACGCGTGCCGATCACCAATCTGGAAAAAATCCTCGAGACCGTCGCCGACCAACCCGGTGCAGATCCCTTCACCATCGCCGAGAACGCCCGCGCCCGCATGGGCCGCAACGTCATCGCGCCGTACCTCGACGCGAAGGGCAAGATGCACGCCATCATCTTGGAGCCAGCCACCGAACAGCGCCTGTCGCAAGCGCTGGTGGCGGCCAACCAGGGCGGTGGCCTGGGCATCGCGCCGAACGAAGCCAGCACGCTGGTCGATCAACTGGGGAAAACTGCGCAGGAAGCAATGGCCGGCGGCCACGATCCGGTGCTGCTGACCACCGCCGCGCTGCGCCGCAGCCTGCGGCAGATCACCAGTCGTTTCTATCCCGATCTCGCCGTGTTGTCCTACAGCGAACTCGCGCCTGGGGTCGAGGTCGACGTGGTGGGGACGATTGGGTTGGGGGGGAAGTCATGAACAGCAACCGTCCGGAGTCCGGAGTCCGGAGTCCGGAGTCTTCTAGTCAGACCCCGGACCCCGGACTCCGGACTCCGGACATGTCACTCAAGTCCAACGACCTCATCTGCGAGAAAATACCATGATCGTCCGCAGCTACACCGGCCGCACGGTTCCCGAAGCGCTCGAAAAGGTGAAGAACGACCTGGGCGATGGTGCGCTGATCATCGAGACGCGTGCCATCCGCGAGCCGGGCCTGTTGGGACGCAAGAGCGGCTACGAAGTGGTCGCGGCGGTCGACGACGTGCCGGCGAAAACCGCGCGCCATGCGGTGCCGCAGCCGCCCGCTGAACCGCAGGTCCTGCCGTGGAAACCCACCGCCCTCGATGCGCCGGTGGCCAATCAGGCCGCGTCGCTCGCGCGTGAACGCAGCGAGGAATCCGCTGCGCTCGCCCTGGAAGAGGAACTGATCAGCATCCGCCGACAACTCGCCCGCCTCGCCGCCGGTCAAGGGACCCCGTGTGGGCATCTCGGTGAGGAACTCGCTGCCGAGCTGGAGGATGGCGAACTGCCAGGCGAACTGGTGGCCGAACTCGACGAAGCCATGTCGCGTGCTGGGTCACGTCTGGAAACGGCCAAACACCGAGAATTCCTCAGCCTGCTGCTGGCACGTCATCTGCCGTGTAGCGGGGCCCTCGATTGGAGCACCACCCAGAAACTGATGCTGGTCGGCCCGACCGGCGTGGGCAAGACCACCACCCTGGCGAAATTCGCCAGCGATCTGGTGATGAAGAGGGGCCGCCGCGTCGCGCTCATCACCATCGACACCTACCGCGTCGGCGCGCAGGACCAGCTCAAGGCCTATGCCGACCTGCTCGACGTGCCACTGGAGGTCGCCGCCACGCCGGCGCAATTCGGCGCGCTGATGCGGCGTTATGAGGGCTACGACAACGTGCTGGTCGATACCGCCGGACGTAGCCCGACGGACACCACGCGCATCCATGAACTAAAGGGTTTCTGCCGCGCGGTCCCAGGTCTGGCCGTCATGCTCGCCGTCGCCGCCACCAGCGGTCGCGCCGAATTCGCCGCCGTGGTCGAACGCTTCTCGATCCTGCCAGTGGCACACGCGGTGATCACCAAACTCGACGAATGTGCGGCGATGGGTCGCCTCTACGGCTGCCTGCGTCGTCATCGCCTGCCGCTCAACTACGTGACGACGGGGCAGGAGGTGCCGGATGACATCATGGCGGCCGATCCGGCGCACATTGCTGGGCGAGTGTTGCCGGTGCCAGTTGGAGTTTGATATGTCCGGAGTCCGGAGTCCGGAGTCCGGAGTCTTGTGGTATGAAGTCCATGCCCAGTACGCCGTGTACCTGGACCCCGGACCCCGGACCCCGGACCCCGGACTTTTTTCCCCGTGACCGACCAAGCCCACAACCTGCGCAAGAGCACGCTCGTCCCCGACGCCGTGGTCGGACCGTCGCTGCCCGCGGTCGCCATCACCGGCGGCAAGGGCGGCGTGGGCAAGACCTGCATCGCGGTGAACCTCGCGCTGATGCTCGCGCGACTGGGGAAAAAACCGTTACTGGTCGACTGCGATCTGAGCTTGGCCAACGCCGACGTGTTGCTTGGCCTCAATCCGACCACCACGCTCTTCGAGGTCCTCACCGGCGTCGCACCGCTGGCCGGAGCGATCGTTGAAGGCCCGAACGGCATGGGCTTCCTGCCGGCTGCCAGTGGTCGCGATGAATTGACGCGGCTGAGTCAGAGCCAACTCGACCTGCTGACCAAGGGCCTGGGCATCATCGGCAAAGGCTATGACCTGCTGGTGATCGACACCCCCGCCGGCATCGGTCGCGAGGTGATGTCGCTGCTGCGCGCCTCGCGCATCGTGCTGGTGGTGGTGACGCCGGACCCCACCTCGCTCGCCGACGCCTACGCGCTGATCAAGGTGCTCGACGCCAGCGACCCTGGGCGCGACATCCGCGTGGTCATCAACATGGCGGCGCACCAGGACGAAGCGGTGCAGACCTTCACCCGTTTGCGGCAAGTGGTGCAGACCTACCTGCACCGCGACCTGACGCTGGCCGGTTCGCTGCCACGTGATCGCGCCGTGGCCGATGCGGTGCGCAACCGCAAACCCTTCGCCCTGGGACCTGATGGCACGGCGGTGCAGGCCATCCGTGCGTTGGGCATGCGCATGAAGGCGGAGAACTGGAAGGGGTAGGCGAGGAAACGGCCCGCAGGGATGATCTCCTTCGCCCAGGCTAATTGCCGGATCCTGGGCTATAGTCCCTGGCCATGCGTCTGCGCTCCCAAGTCATCGCCTCATTGGTTGTTACCTTCACGGTGCTCGCCGTTGGACTGGTCAGCATCAATGGGGTGTTGGCGGTGCAACGTTTCCATCAATTGGAGGACAGCGAGATCGCGAGCCAGGTGCAGCGACTGCGCGCCCTGCTCGACAAGGAAACCGTGGACCTAGCGTCCAAGATCAGCGACTGGTCGGTGTGGGACGACCCGTGGAAATTCCTCAACGGGACCAATACGAATTTCCCTGCTGAGCAGATCACCGCGGCGACGATGACTGGCAATGACATCGAACTGATGCTGTTTCTCGATCGCAGTGGCAAAGTCGTGCACCGCGAAGCCGCCCCAGGCGACGGCGGTGCCGCACGCAGCCCGGCATTGAATCAGTTGATCGCCGAAACTCCTGCCCTGCGGCCAATTGTCGACAACGCCGACACCGTCGTCGCCGGTCTGCTGCACCTGGAGACGGGGCTGGTGCGTTATGCCGCGCGTCCGGTGCTGCACTCGGATGGCAGCGGTCCGGCGATGGGCACTCTGGTGTGGGTACGTGACCTGAACGACGAACGCATGGCCAACCTTGCCCAGCGTCTGCGCTCGACCGTCGACCTGTGGCCACATGCAACCGCGCCGCAGGTCGCGCGCGACCAACTCGCCGGACACCATGGAATCCGTGATGGGCAACATATCGCCGGCGTCACCACGCTCAGCGACTGCCTGGATCGGCCGGTGTTGATCGGCCAAGTGACGCTCCCGCGACTTACCTGGCAGGCTGGGATGAGCACCTTGCATTGGCAGAGCGCCACCACGGTGCTGGCGCTGATACTCACCGGACTCGGAGCACTGTGGCAGCTCGACCGCTTGATCACGCGCCGGGTACGGTCTCTGGCAACGCAGACCGCGGCTGGAGATCAAGTGATCACCGCCATCCACGTCGACGGACAGGATGAGATCACCGAATTGGCGCAGGCGGTCAACGACCTGCGCACCCGTCTGCATCAGACACGGGATGAGGCGATGGCCCTGGCCAAGAGCAAGGCGGAGTTCCTCGCCGTCATGAGCCATGAAATCCGCACGCCGCTGAATGGCGTCATCGGCATGTCCGGGCTGTTGCGGCGTACCAGCCTGGACCGTGAACAACGCGAATACGCCGACATCATCAACGCCAGCGCCGACGCCTTGCTGGTGTTGCTCAACGACATCCTCGATTTCAGCAAGATCGAAGCGGGCAAGGTCGAACTCGAACAGGTACCCTTCCGCATCGACCAGGTGCTTGCCGATGCCGCCGGCCTGCTCGCCAGCCGTACGGCGGACAAGGGCCTGGAGCTGGTGCTGGCCTTCGATCCAGCGCTGCCGGCGCGGGCCATCGGCGATCCTGGGCGGCTGCGTCAGGTACTGACCAACTTGGTGTCGAATGCGGTGAAGTTCACTGACCGTGGCAGCGTCACCGTGCGCGTCACCAGCACCAAGGACGGCGAGACCTTGCGCTTGACGATTGCGGTGGAGGACACCGGCATCGGCATGGATGCCCAGACCTGCGCACGGCTGTTCCAGGCCTTCGCCCAGGCCGACAGCTCCACCAGCCGCAAGTACGGTGGCACCGGCCTGGGACTGGCGATCAGCAAACGTTTGGTCGACCTGATGGGCGGCACGCTGGCCATCAGCAGTGTCCCCGGCCGCGGTTCGATGTTCACCTTCACCGTCGCCCTGCGCACCGATCGGGAACCCACCGCGCTTCCGTCGCCGCTACCGGCCGGCGCGCGGGTGCTGGTGGCGAGTGGTTGTCCGCCGCTGCGGAACTGGTTGGTGCAGGTGATCGACTCGTGGGGCGGCGAAGCCCTGCCGGTCGGTGACCATGCCACGTTCCACCACGCACTGACCGGTGAGGCGCCGACGCTGGTCATCCTCGATCGTCTGCTGCCGGGCGGCACCGGGCACGATCTGCACGACGAATTACGCACCGCGTGGCCGCAGGTTCCGCAGGTGGTGTTGACCCCGCCACAGGACCGCAGCACCCCGGACGGCGCGATCTTGGTGAGCAAGCCGGTGCGACTGGAGCGCTTGCACAGCGCGTGTGGTGCGGCGCTGAGTGGCGACCTGCTGGGGCGTGAAGTTCTTCCACCCGCACCAACCACGGTGCCGAGCGACCTGGCGCACTTCCACGGCCGCGTGCTGGTGGTCGATGATCATCCAATCAATCGGCGCTTGGCGCAGGTGATGCTGGCAAAACGCGGCGTGACCGTGTTGGAGGCCACCAATGGCCAGGAGGCGCTCGACCTGCTCGCGCGCGAAGCGGTCGACCTGGTGTTGATGGACTGCCAGATGCCAGTGCTCGACGGTTGGCAAGCGACCAGCGCGTGGCGCGCCCGCGAAGCAGCCGGATCCCGCCTGCCGATCATCGCGCTCACCGCCAACGCCTTCAGCGACGATCGCGATCACTCGCTGGCGGTGGGCATGGATGATTTCCTGACCAAGCCGCTGCGCGAATCCGACATGATTGCACTCCTGCAGCGCTACCTTGCTGCCGGCACGGTTCCCTGCGTCGCGCCCACCGCGGTCGTGCCGGCGAGTGCCGCCCAGGCACCAGCGGTGATCGACACGCGAGCCCGCGAGCTGCTGCAAGGCATGCCTGGGAGCTCCCCTGGAACCACGCTGTTCAGCGAACTGACGCAGCACTTCCGTGGGGAGTTCAGTCCCCGCTTCGACGCCCTGGTCGCCGATGTGATGGCTGGCGACGTCAGCGGCACGGCGCAGAAGTCGCACGCCCTCAAAGGGTCGGCGCAGACGCTCGGCATGCAGGCGCTGGGCGTGGTGCTGGGCCAGGTGGAGCATGGTGCACGAACCAACGATCTGGCTGGTGCCCTGCAGTATCTCGGGGCGATCGAATACGAGTGGAGCCGCGTGCTAGAGGATTTGGATTCCGACAAGAGGATCACCACATGAATCGCATCATCCCCCTCGCGTTGGCCCAGGTCGGTTTGGTACTGGGTGAACCGGCAACCGCCGATGGCCAGGTGCTGCTGGCCGCTGGCGCCACGTTGACCCAAGCGCACCTGAAGATGCTCGCCACCCGTGGCGTCCGTTCGCTCGCCATCGCGGTGGCCAAGGAACAGCGCGCCCCGATCGACACCAAGCTGGTGCTGGCGACCGACCGCGTTCTGCGACCACGCTTTGCCCGTACCGACCTGCAGCATCCGGCGATGAAAGAGATCTACCGCTTGGCCTTGATGCGACGCATCCAACTCACCCTGCTGCAGACGGAATCCGCGGGCCAGAACGGCATCGGAGCCAATCATGCCGGTTGATCACGCCACCTCGGCGCGCGATCTCGCGCGGCTGGCGCAGCAGGTGCCGTCACTGCCGCTGACCTTTCAGCGCATCCAGGAATTGGTGAACAATCCGCGCAGTAACACCACCCAACTGGCGGAGGCCGTCGGCTCCGACCAGGGCCTGACCACGCGCCTGCTGCGGCTGGCCAACAGCAGCTTCTACGGCCTCGCCGCGCGCGTCGACACCGTCAGCCAAGCAGTCGCCCTGATCGGCACTCGTCAGGTGCGTGATTTGTCGCTCGCCTCCGCCGTGGTCGACCTGTTTAAAAATGTCCCGGCGAGCGCCCTGGACGGACGCGCGTTCTGGGAGCACGGACTGGCCGTCGGTTCCGCCAGCCGCCTACTGGCCGCCAAACGTGGTGAGCGCGAAACCGAACGCCACTTTGTCGCCGGCATGCTGCACGACATCGGACTGGTGGTGATGGCTTCGCAGCTGCCGGAGCGGGTCTCGGCGAACCTGAAGGCGGCGAACGACGCGCAGCAACCATTGTCGGTGATCGAGCGGCGGGACCTCGGCTTCGACCATGCCGAACTCGGTGGCGCGGTGATCGAACAGTGGCACCTGCCACCGGCCCTGGCCGAGGTCACCACCCACCACCACCACCTGCTGACCAGTGCCCGGCACGTCAACGATTGCGCGATCGTGCACCTCGCCGATGTGCTGGTCGAAGCCCTGGCCTATGGCAGCGGCGGCGAACCGGTGGTGACTCCACTCGACCCACCGGCGTGGGAGCTGCTGGCGCTGGCGCCGAGCGACCTCACCGCGATCGCCCACGACCTGGAGCAGCAGATGGTCGAGATCACGGCGATCTTCCTCAGCTGACCGCGTCGGCAGACGACTCGCCGGCATCCTCGTCGACCCAGCGTTTGAGCGTGACGCGGTTGACACCGAGGATTTCGCCCGCTCGCAGGTAGTTGTCGCCGGTATGGGCCAACACCTGACGCAGCAGCGGTTCGCGGCAGCGGCGCAGGCATCGCTCATGGACTTCACCCGGAGCCGACACCATCAAGTCGCGGGTCATCCGCGCGATGCCGGCTGAGAAATCGGTATGCTCCGCCGGTTCGGCGATGACGAGGTGCTCCGATGCGATGATACCACCAGGGGCGAGTACGGCGGCTTCCTCCAAGCGGTGTTTCAATTCGCGCACATTGCCCGGCCACGCCTGGGCGCTGATCGCCGCCATCGCCGCGTCGGTGACGCTGATGGGGCGGTACAAGCGCCGAGCCGTGCGCGCCAACAGCGCCGCCACCAGAACCGGGAGGTCGCCAGGACGTTCGGCGATTGCCGGAGTAGCGATGGTCACGCCCCGCAGGCGGTAGTACAAATCGGAGCGCAGCACTCCTCCCTCACCGGACAGCAGACGATTGCTGGCGGCGATCACCCGCACATCGACGTGGACCTCTTGCGTCCCGCCCACCGGCATCACCTGATGCTCATCGAGGAAACGCAGCACCGACGCCTGCGCCGCGGGGGGAAGGTCGCCAACTTCATCGAGAAACAACACGCCACCCGCTGCGGATTGGCAGCGACCAGCACGCGCTTCACCGGCACCGGTGAAGGCACCGGCGGCATGCCCGAACAATTCGCTTTCCACCAACGCCGGCGGAATCGCGCCACAATTTACGGCGACGAATGGCCCGTCTGCACGCTTGCTGAAGCGGTGGATGCTGCGCGCCACCAGTTCCTTGCCGGTGCCGGACGGACCATGGATGAGCACTGGTACATCGCTCGCACTGGCAGCGGCGATACGACGGTAGACTTCCTGCATCGCTGGTGATGAGCCGACCAGGGCCGGATGGTCATCCCTGGGCTCCACGCGCAGGGCGATCTGTTGACGTCCACAGGCACGACGCGCGACGGCGAGTGTGCGCTCCAAATCGAGCGGCTTCGGCAGGTAACCGAACGCACCGCGATCCGTTGCCTGCACGGCAATATCGAGCGTGCCATAAGCGGTGGTGAGCACCACCGGGACCTCAGGCAATTCACGGCGTAAGGTGCTGAGCAGATCCAGGCCGTCGCCACCCGGCATGCGCAGATCGGTGATCACCAACGACGGGCGATGACGCCGGGCCAGGCGTCGGGCGATGGTGGCATCCGCCGCCACCGCGACCGAGAAACCGTCCTGGGTCAACGCCTGACGCAGCGCCCAACACACGGCGGCGTCATCATCGACGATCAGAACAACCGGGAGATTGGACATCATGGCTCCTCGCTCAGGCGCGACGACAACCCGACGAGGGCAGCGAGGCACACTCCCTGAGCAATCCGCGTTCCCATCCGGCGGGTGAAACACCGACCTCTGGCCCCCTCCAGTGCACGCGAACTCGACAGCATTGATCCCCGGCTGTTCAGAATCACGCAGACCAACCCCCGCCACCCCCGCCAGGCTTGGCATCATCGACGCAGCAGGAGTGGTGGGGAGATCGCCCAATGTTGATCATCCGTGTTCCGTCGGTCGTACTGGCCAGCGCCTTCGTCCTGGGCGCGCTGGCTGGGTTTGTCGCAGTCGGTCTCGCAGCGGAAACCGCGGCGAAAACCACTACGTCAGCATCCGCCATCCCAACTACCACCGAAGTCACTGATCTGATCGACGGTGCCCAGCGTTGGTTGCTGGCGCAGCAACAGGACAACGGCGCGTTCCTGCCGGGAGCCCAGTTCACCCTCGGCATCACTGCGCTGACGGTGCATGCGTTGTGCTCGCCGCCGGTGTCCTTGCCGGGCAACGATCCACGCATCGTCAAAGCCATCGCTCACATCCGCACCTACCAGCAACCGGATGGTGGATTCTACCGTCCAGACGAAGGACTCGGCAGCTACGGCACGTCGTTGACGCTGATGGCCTTCACCGCCGCCGGTATCAACGATCCGGAGACCCTGCGCGATGCGCAGAACTACCTCTTTGGTATTCAGAACAAGGATCCAGCGAGCATCTGTGTCGGCGGTATCGGTTACGGGCCGGAAGGCCCTGGGCAGGAAGATCTGCACAACACCGCCACCGCCATCGTCGCGCTGCGTGCGTCAGGTGTTCCGGCGGCAGACCCACGGCTGCAGCAGGCGCTGCGGTTCGTCGAGTCGTGTCAGAACCTTTCGCATCACACCCGCGCTCCGGGTGGTATCGAAGAAAACGCCCGTCCCCAACGCCCGTGGGTGGATGGCAGTGGCGGTGCCGTCTACAGTCCGACCGAAAGCAAGGCCGGCGGCGATTGGAATCCCCGGCCGAAACCCGGCGAACCACCGTACCGCCTGCACAGTTATGGCTCCATGACCCATGCCCTGATCGAAAGCTACCTGGCGCTCGACGTACCGGCGGATGACGAACGCGTGCGCGCGGCGCTCGGCTGGATCCGGGCTAACTACAGCTTCGACGCCAATCCCGGCATGCCGGACGACACCGCAGGCGATGGCTTGTTCTATTTCTACGGCGTGGCAGCCAAGACCTTCGACCTGGTTCGTCAGGCACCATTTCAGCTCACCGACAAGCGCACCGCCGATTGGCGAGCCGATCTGTTCGATGCCGTGCGCCGCCGTGCCTTCCACACCGATGGGATGATCTACTGGATCAACGCCGCGCCGCGCTGGGGCGAAAAGATCCCGCATCTGGTCACCGCATATTCCGTCCAGGCGCTGAAACGGCTCGCACGCAACTTGTGATCATCAATTCGCCATCCCGCTCACCTCGTTTGGTGAATTCTCCCGCACTCTAGGCACCGAACCCGGTCTGGTGCCCGCCGTTCGTCAACGGCATAACCACGCTCCGGATTCGTAAAGGAACCTCCCATGGCTAAGCACCACCACGACGACCTCGATGAAGATCTGCGCGACGACCTGCAGGCAGGCGAGGAGATCATCGAGGAAGACAGCGATGATCGCCAAAGCAACGGCGTGTTCGGCTGGATCATCAGCGGCGGTGTGCACCTGCTGATGCTGCTGCTGTTCGGCATGCTGGTGTGGGCGACGCAGGAAGAAGATACCGAACTACCGCCGATGCGCGTCACCAACATCGATCCACCGCCCAAGGTGGAAGAGAAGAAGAGTCTGGAGAAGACCATCGACAACCAGGTCGAGATCAACGTCGCCACCGAATCCAACACCGCCGCACCGATCAATCAGCTCGATGTGCCGATCGAAGAGAAGACCACCAGCGAAGAAGAGACCGAGGCCGACGTCGCCAAAGGCCGCGAAGAGGCGGTGTCGACCAGCGAAACCGGCTCCACCGGCGCGTTCATGGCGATCGGTGCAGGCGGCGGTTCCGCTGGCATGTTCGGCAGCCGCCAAGGCGGCGGTAAACGACGCGCCCTGGCCAAGGGTGGTGGCAGCCGTGCGAGCGAAAGCGCGGTCGATGCCGCACTCCGCTGGTTCATGCGCCACCAATCGCCGGATGGTTCATGGGACGTGCAGACCTACATGAACAACTGCACCGAAGCCGGTCCGAAGTGTGAACCCGGCCACTACGAACGCGGCGAGACCTCACGTTCCGGCATCACCGGACTGGTCGTACTGTGTTACCTCGGCGCGGGCTACGACCACAAGACGCCCAACAAATACAAGAACACCATCTCCAAGGGCATCGACTGGCTGATCGCTTCGCAGCAGGCTGACGGTTCATTCATGGCCGGTGCCTACAATTACGAACAGGCGATCTCGACCATGGCCATGGGTGAGACTTATGCGATGACCAACGACCCGCGCTGCAAGGACGCCGCACTTAAGGGTTGGGGCGTGTTGGTCGGTCGGCGCTACAGTGCCAAGTACGATGGCCAGGACGTGTGGGGTTGGGGCGATTACGCCACGCCGGAATCTGGCCAGGCGATCAAGACCTCGGCCACCGCGTGGGCGATCCAAGCGATGAAGAGCCTGTATGCCGGCGGTCTGGAAGTCGGCGACGCTCCGGACGGTCTCAAGCGCTACCTCAAGGCGGCGTGGGAAGGCACGGTCAAACTCGACGGTAAAGACCCGCGCAATCTCGATCCCTACAACGATGTCAGCAGCCTGTGTTACCGCTTCCAACCCGAGGGCGAAGGCGCCGGGCAATACAGCAAGGACGCCAACATCCACAATCTGCCCGGTGTCGCGTTGGTCTCGGCGGTGTTCATGAACATGAAGAACAACGAGGTGATGGAGCGCACACTCGGCAATTACATCATTAAGAAGCAGCTGCCGACCACGTGGCCAACCAACCTGTACTACCTCTACTACAACACCTTCGGCACCTTCCAACTCGGCGGGGAATATTGGGCGACCTACAACGCGTCGATGCGCGATCTGCTGGTGAACCACCAGCGGCTCGAACCGCACTGCTTCGACGGCAGCTGGGACCTGGGGACCAACTTCGCCAGCGAACATGGCCGTGTGCTCAGCACCGCGCTCGCCTGCCTGTCGCTGGAAGTGTACTACCGCTACGCCGCGGTGCACGGCGCCGAGCCCAAGACCGACAAGAAGGCCACGAAATAACCGTGACGAGGGTCGGCCCTTGCTCCCAGGGAGCGCCGGCTTCCAGCCGGCCAGGGGCAATCCTGCTGCCGTTCGTTCAACGGTTATCACCGTGGGCCCACTCTGCC
>JANPLC010000472.1:0-4090 GCA_031426335.1 Planctomycetota bacterium | reverse complement strand
CTTGGTGGCGCCGAACTGCACGAAGGTGTCGACCACCGGGATGTAGCCGTGCTTCGAGAAACCCACCGCGGTGGAGACCATGTTCGATTCGGCGACGCCGACCTCGAACGATAGCTGCGGGAACTTGGCGCGGAACGGCGCGACGCCAGTGGAGCCCTGGAGGTCGGCGCTGACGCTGACCACTGGCAGACCCTTTTCCGCCGCGGCGATCATCGCCTTGGGGAAACCGGCCTGGATCTTGTCCTTCTTCACCGCGGGTGCGGCGGGAGCAGCCGGTGCCGGCGCAGCAGCGGCCTTGGCAGCCTTCGCCGCGGCGGCGTCTTCGAGTTCCTTGAGCCACGCTTCGAATTCGGGCGCGAGCGGCTTGCCGCCGTTGATCTCGACCACAAACCCGCGCAGTTTGCCAGCGACGTCCCCGCCACCGAGCGGGTAGCCGTGGCCGCCGCTCGACGACTTCACGGTGCTGGCAACACCGAAGCCTTTGACGGTCTTGGCCCAGATGGCGACCGGCTGAGTCGGATGCGCTTCAGCGGTGGCAACGGCGGATTCCACCGCGCTGTAGGCCGCCTGCAGATCGTTCCCGTTGGCGAGCTTGATGATCTTCCAGCCCTGCGCTTCGAGCGAGGAGAAGTACGGCTGCATCGAGAACGAATCCTCATCGACGCGACCACTGAGCTTGGTGTTGTTGTCGCTGACGACCAACACGAACGGCGCGAGCAGGCCCTTCGACGCGAGGCCGGGGATGGCGCTGACCGCTTCCTTCGCTTCGCCTTCCATCATCGCGCCATCGCTGATCACGCAGATGGTGGTGCGCTTGTGGTTGGCCAACACGTCAGCCATCGCCAGACCCTGGGCGATGGGGATCGAAGAACCCAACGGGCCGTTCGACACCATCACACCTTCGGGGAACAGATGCGACTCGCCGTGACCGGTGAGCTTGCTGCTGATCGAGCGGAAACCTTTGAGATCATTCACCGTCACGTCGGCGAAGCCGTAGTTGGCCTTCAGTGCATAGACACCGTTCTCGGTGTGGCCGGCATCGTTGGCGAAGTTGAAGCGCTGGTGCCACGGGCTGGCGCTGAACATCACGCCATGAATCGCGGACATCAGTTCCGCGAGAGCGGCCGGACCACCCCAGTGGCACGCGGCGCCGCCGATCACGGCGTTCATGTTCATCAGACCCAACATCGTACGCGTCGCGACCGGACAGGCGACCGTCTCCGTGCCACCGTCAGCACGCTTCACCGTCGCCGCGAACTTTGGCTTGCCGGGATTACCAGCGAGCGGGTTCGGATAGGTCAGGCCCTTGCGGTAACGCTGCTCAGGCGGAATGGCGGCAGCGGCGGCGAGTTCGACTCCCATGGGATCAGCTCTTTCTGTCTGGATTGATTCGTGGTTTTGTGAAGGCGAAGACTGTGGGGCGTGGGCGAAGGAGGCAAGCGCGGCGGAGCGTATGGGCGGTGTGCGCGGGATGCAGAACCAGTGAAGGTATCGGGAGTTCCGTCGCGGGTGGGGATATCGTTCGGAGTGCGGGGGTACGGAGTGCGGAGTACGAAGCGCGCATACCACCCCGTACTCCGTACCCCCGTACCCCCGTAAGTTCCCACCCACACACCGCGGAAGCCCGCGGAAAACGCCGCATGACTGTCCCGCCCAATGACCTACAAATCCCGCCCATGCGCACCGCCCTCCTCGCCCTGGTCCTCTCGCTGCCGGCCGTTTCGCTCATCGCTGGCGAAGCTGCGCGACCGACCTTCATCAACGCGCGGGTCTCAGCCAAAGAGATCTGCCTCAATGAAACCGTGCGCGTCGAGTTCACCACCTTGCCGCGCGACATCGATGGCGTCGATGTTGCCCAGTCGGTGGCCAACACCCTGCGCCTGAGTGCGATCAGCACCTGGCGCTTGGTTGGCGAACCGACCGCCACCGAGGTCCTGCGTGGCGCACCCGCGGTGCCTTCGCCCACCGGCACACCAACAGAAGTCGACAAGGACAAAGCCGCACGCGAACGTCCACGCCCCATCACCGTGGTCTTCCACGTCCTGCCACGCACCACTGGCGATGTGTCGCTACCCGACATCCCGATCACCTGGCTGCAGGGTAACACCGTCGCGCGTTTCGCTCCGGTGGTGGTCAAACCCAACCTCATCATCGCTGGCAAGGTTTCCGAACTGCCGCGTGAAGCTGCCGGCGTCGGCGGCTTCGCCTGGGCCAGCTCTCTCGATGAAGTGCGCACACGCGTCGACGACAGCAAGGTCAAGAAGGACGGCAATCGCACGCTGATCACCGCCCAGCCAAATCTGACGCTGATCTTTACCGGCGGCATCTTTGGCGAAGCGCTGCTGCGTGCGCCAGGCCTGACCAAGGAACAAGCGCGCACCAGCTTCCTGCAACGCTGGGGCATCCCGCAGCAGGAAGACGCCACCTCGCTGACCTGGATCATCGGCTGGATCCGCATCACCGCGCGCCCCGATGCCGACGGCATCAGCCTACAGTTGGTGCGTGAGGACGCGCAGGCGCAACTCGCCAGCGCCCAGGTCAACGGCGATGTCTTCAACGTCCTCGACGGCCCGGTGGAAACGCCAACGCAGGCCGCCGAACGCAAAGAGCGCGAGATCAAGGCCGAGGTCGACCGTCCGACCGTGCCGCAGAAGTAGAGCACGTGACACGGGCGTCTCGCCCGTGATCCAAGTCACTCGATCACGGGCGAGACGCCCGTGCCACGAGAAAAGTCCCGTAAACGATGGTGTGGTTGGCAAGCGGCGCATGAGCGTGATGCTCCGCCCCCTGCATGCGCCAGCCCCTTGGACCAGCCGACATCTTCGCCGATCTGCTCGACGGCATCATCCGCCATGAGGGTGGCAGCGGGAACGTCGGGCAGTTGCGCGTTCATCTGGATGGCAAGGTCGATGCCGAGGCGCTGACCCGGGCGTGGCGCGCACTCGGACACGAGGCCTGGACGTTGGGTGCGCGATTCCGTCGTGGTTTACGCGGTGCGGCGCTTCATACCGCTGGACCAGTCGAACTGGGCCTTGAGCACGCACATGACGCGAATGCTGTCGCCGCGCAGCATTTGCGTGAAGGCACCGGCACCACCGCGATGCGCCTGGCACTTGCCGATGATGGACTGGTGCTGACCTGGGATCATCGCTTGTGCGATGCTCGCGGTGCTGCCGGCGTGCTCGCGGCGTTGCCGCGGCTGGCCGAAGGAAAACGTCTGGGAGAGCCCTGGTGGACACCCGACTACCGCTGGGTGCCCGGTGTTCCCCGCGCCGCACGCGTGCGCGGACCGATGGCGCAGCAGGCAATGCCGTTGCTGATTCCGCACCGCTTGGTGCAGCTCTGGCGACCGTTGGCGAAGAGACAGCGCTCGCCGGCGAATCCGGCAACGCCGGTGGTGCACTGCACGACCACCCTCGGCCTGTACGGCACGGCGGACTACGCCTCACGCCAACGCATGGCGACCGGGCGTATGGCTGAAACGCCGTTCCTGCTCGCCTGCGTCGCAGCGGCGCTCGAAGCCGCGCGTGGCGTCGATGGCGATGTGCTGATGCCGCTGACGGTCGATCTGCGCGAAGGCGGTGAGAAACGCTTATTGGCGAACTGTCACGGCTACTGCTTCCTGCGTGTGCCTGCGGGTTTGGCGACGAAGGATCTGGTCGCGGCGGCCAATCATCTCAAGCAGGCGCACCGCGAGTGGATCGCGGCGGATGGTTTGGTGAAACTATCGGCGTCGATGTCGTGGTTCGGCCATCTCCCTCGACGCTTAGCGCGCGCACAACTTGGCAATCACCACGCCGGTGTATGGGCGTCGTGCGTAGTGGCGAATGCGGGTGCAACGCCGCTCGGTGAATCGTGGTTCGGCGCGCGGGTACTCGGTGTCGATCACGCGGCGTGCATTCCAGGGACACCAGGCATCGGTGTGTTGTTCCATCGCGATGCGCGTGGTTTGGGATTTTCTACGCTCGCTACCGGACGGGGGATTGCAGCGATACCGCCCAAACGTTTTGCGGAACTGCTGCGCTGGCAGTTACTGGAACGTCCGCTCGGGTAATGCCTTCCCCTGGGGGCGTGGGCGGCTCGCCCGCGC
>JANPLC010000471.1:0-20544 GCA_031426335.1 Planctomycetota bacterium | reverse complement strand
CACGTGGTGCAGGTGCAGGTTGGTCGGTTCCCAGCCGTACACCGCACCGTGCAGTTGTGGTCCACGCAGCGTCAATCCACTGATGGTGACCTTGTCCGCCTTGTCCTTCAGCCGCACGACATAGGCGTTGGTATCCATGCCCTTGGTCTTCATCTCCGGATCGGGCAGCGTCTTGGTCGACGGCTTCCAGCCAGCGGCACCAGTGATGATGGTCTTGTCCATGCCTGCGCCGGTGATGGTCATGCCGGTCTTGGGTTCGAGCGCCGCGTCCAGTTCGAAGGTCCCTGCACCGATGGTGATGGTGGCGCCCTCAGCGCCGTCACGGACGGCGGCGACCAGCGCGGCAGCGGTGGTGATGCTTTCGCCGGCAACCACCGGGTTGGTCATGGCCGAGGTGGAAAACGCCAGCGTTAACAGCGTTAACACATACGCGGTCGTGTTCGGCAGGCGGTAGCAGGTCGTGGTCATGGAATTTCCCCGGGTTCGCGAAACAAACGGCGTAGCACCGCATCAGTGACGGAGCCAACGGAGTATGCCTTGGCGAGCGCTGAGTTACACGCCAACTTGACCGCTAACTGTCCCCAGCCTCCTCGTCGTTGGTGATGGAAACGAAACGGTCCCAGGATGCAACGACGAGTCATTCTCGCGTCCCAACGGGCCCAACGGGACTCAGTAAGGGACCTGTTTTCCGCTGCTGGGTAGCTGGTTCAGCAGAAACGGCGCTCTATTTCCCCTGCTCCGTCGCCAACAGCGCCTTCAATTCCGCAACGATTGTTGCCTGTGCCGGATCACTGGCCAGGTTTTTCATCTCCACCGGATCGTTCTGGTGATCGTACAATTCGACACCGTCCTTGCCGCCGTTCCATTCGGTGTAACGCCAGCGTTCGGTGCGCAGTGAGCGGCCGCCACGTACCATGCTGAATGCTGCCGTGCGGCCAGGCGCACTGACATCCTTCAGCAGGGGAGCCAAGCTGACCCCCGAGAGGTTTGCCGGTGCGGTGACGCCACACAACGCTGCCAAGGTCGGGAACAGATCGACTAGTTCTGCCGGACGACCGCAGGTCTTGCCGCCCTCGCTCACGCCTGGACCGGCGATCACCAGCGGTACGCGCAATGAACGATCGAACGCCGCCATCTTCTGCCACAGACCGTGTTCACCGAGTTGATAACCGTGATCGCTGGTAAACACCACGATGGTGTCCTTGCTCAAGTCGAGCGCGTCGAGCGCCTTCAGCACTTTTTCAACCTGCGCATCCATGTGACTGATGCTGGCGTGATACGCCTGGATCGCCGCTCGCCGTTGCTCGTCGGTCATGGTCGCCTGTTCCTTCTTGGCACTGGCGAGCGCGGCCTTGGGGATTCCCGGCGGGTTGTTGTCAGGCAGGCGCGGCTCGGGCAGTGTGATGTCTTCCTGCGGATAGCGGCTGAACCAATGCAGCGGAGCGACGTACGGCGTGTGTGGGCGATAAAATCCAACCGCGAGGAAGAACGGTTTCCCTTTCAGTTCTTTCAGTTGTGCGATCGCCGCGTCGGCGGCGATGCCGTCGGTGAATTCTTCGTCGCGACCCTCGACCGCGAGCCAACTGACCGTGCCGCCGAATTGGCCAGGCGTCAGCGTGTTGATGCGCGCCTCGACGTCCTTGTCTTTGCCCTTCGGATTGATCACCGCGTCCCACGATTCGGCATCATCAAGGCCGCTGGTGCCGATCTCTTTGGGCACGCCGTAGTGGTAGAGTTTGCCAATGCGCACCGCGCGGTAGCCGGCATTGCGGAACGCCTGCGGCATGGTCACCAAGCCGGGCACCTGTTGGCGCACGACCTTGGCATTGTCGAACACCTGCGTGCGATCCGGCCGCAGCCCGGTCATGAACGACGACCGGCTAGGATTGCACAGGGGGTACTGGCAGTACGCGCGTTCAAAACGCACGCCGCGTTTCGCCAGGGCATCAATGCCAGGGCTGATCACCTTTGCGCCGTAACACCCCAGGTCGGTGTTGAGGTCGTCAGAGACGATGAACAACACATTGGGGCGGTCGGCGGCG
Source organism: Planctomycetota bacterium (assembly GCA_031426335.1). Taxonomy (GTDB): domain Bacteria; phylum Planctomycetota; class UBA11346; order UBA11346; family UBA11346; genus BOG-1363. Next base: position 18,502 of record JANPLC010000471.1, on the reverse strand, counting down.
TGAGTCAGGCAGATGACGCCCAGAAGCAAAGCGAGGATGCGCATGGTGGGGTGTCCTGTGTCGGGATATGCGCATCCCCTGCCGATCTTACGGACAGTTTGGGAACTACTCACCGGATACATGCAGTGGGTGCCCCCTGGCCAAACATCCGGGAGCCAAGCTGCAGGTAAAAACCGCCGCCAAGTGACGGTAGCTGGGCGCGCCGACCGATTGGTGTGCATGCGGGCGTTGGTAGCAGCGACCTGAGGGTGAGGTTCAGCGGTCACGCCCTCCTGCGGGCGGCGTTCCTCCACCGAGGAGGGTTACCCATGGATGTCCGTCGCGTGTTCCTCCTGATCAGCATGCTGGCGCTGGTGTCCGCAGATGAGGCTCCCTGGCCAGCTCTGGTGGCCGGCCATGTCCCCGTGAGCGCTGGCGAACATCCGCGGTTATTCCTGCGTAAAGGCGACCTACCGGCGCTGAAGGCCCGCGCGGCCACGCCGGAAGGTCAGGCGATCATCACGCGCCTGCGGCAGTTGCTCGATGGTAAAGACGGCACCGGCATGCCGCCGGTGATGCGCTCCGGCAAACCACCACACGGCGATAAATCCGAGCCGATCGTGCAGCCGATCGGTTGCCTGTCGTTCAGCCATCCGGCGGGATACGGGATGTTGTGGCAATTGACGGGCGAGCAGAAGTACGCCGACCTCGGCAAGCAGTGCGCAAAGTTGATGCTCGACGGCTACCGCGATCGCGATGGCAAGGCGCGTTACAGCCTGCGTCAGCCGAGTGGTGCGCTGCGTGCGGGTCCTTCGCTCGGCTGGTTCGCGCTCGGTTACGATCTGTGTTACGACGGCTGGGATGCGGAGTTTCGCAAACAAGTGGCGTCGGCGATCGAACGTTACGACGAAGGCAAAGGCATGACCCTGGAGGACCAGGTCAAAGGCGCGAGCCATTTTCCCGCGTCGAATCACTGGGGCATGCAGGTCGGCGGCGGTGCGCTGGCGTTGCTGGCGATCACCGGTGATCCAGAAATTACTGATCAGAAACGCTTGGAGGGATTGCTGGTGGCCAGTCGCGCGGCGATGCTGCGCAACATCACCGAAGGCTTCGGTGATGGTGGCTATTTCGCCGAAGGCGACGGCACCGGCTCGATGGCGAGCCACATCATCTTTCTTTCAGCGCTGCAGGCGTGGCAGGTGTCACAGGGCCTCGACTTCATCAGTCCACGGCCGAACGCGCGCTGGACGGCGCTCAAATGGATTTTCCAGACCATTCCGCGCGCGGACAAGCTCGATGACCTGCGCTCGTGTTTCCCCGAACGCGGCGGCTATCCGCACAACATTTGGGCGCGTCCAGACGGGGTCTCGGGCGCGGGTTACTTCGCCATCGGCTACACTGCCGTCACGTCCGAAGAACGCGCGGCGCTCTGGTGGTTCTATCGCACGCACCTGATGGCCCATGATCAAGCCGCCGGTGCGCCGTGGGACACCACCAGCCTCTATCCGCACCACGCGATCCTGGCGTTTATCAACACGCCGTTCGGAATCGAGCCGAAGAATCCCGCCGAGGTCCTGCCGCGCGTGGAGCACGACACCAAGCACGGATTCTTTGCCTTCCGCAACCGTTGGCAGGACGAAAACGACATCGTCATCACGCAGCTCACGCGCAAATCACGAGCGCGTTTCGCCCACGGCCCTGATCGCCAGATGCAGGTCTGGCATCACGGCAAACGTGAGCAGTGGGGCAGCATCCCAGGCAAGGTCGATTCCGTCCACGTCGCGCGCGATGGCTCGGCCATCATCAGCGGTCAGGGGATCTCGTTAGCCATCGACTTTTCCCTCGCCTGCGGTGCCGATGGTCTGTTGGTCACCACGGCGAAGGAAACCGGGGAGTCGTTTACGCTCGGCAGCACCACGCTGACCGTCCGCATCCTCGGTGAAGGTGGCGCCAAGCCGGTGGTCGAGGGTGATGCGCTGATCCTTGGCAAACAACGCATCACCGTGGTCGATGGCCGGTTGCGTCTGGGAGCGTGGTCCGAGTGAGCAGGTAAGATTCGCGAACCTCGTGCATAGGAAGCTTGCGCCAGCCAAACCAGGCCGGCCAGCGGAGTTCCTATGCGTCTGATGCGCCTGATGTTCGTGTTGCTCGGTGTGCTCTGCCTGCCGCTCATGGCGGCCGAGCGCCCGAACATCCTGTGGATCATTTCTGAGGACATGTCGGCACATTTTGGCTGCTACGGCGAGACCGCCATCAAAACGCCCCAGGTTGATCAGTTGGCCGCCGAGGGCGTGCGCTTCAGTCGCGCCTACGTCACTGCGCCGATCTGTTCGACCTCGCGCTCGGCCATCATCACCGGCATGTACCAGACGGCGATCGGTGCTCAGCATCACCGCAGCGGTCGGGGCGAGGTGAAGATCACGCTGCCATCTGGCGTGACGCCCGTGCCGGCTTTGTTCAAACAGGCGGGCTACTGGACCTGCAATGCTGATTGGCCAGTGAAGCCGGCAGACAAGGGCATTGCCAAGACCGATTACAATTTCGAGTGGGACATGTCGATGTACGACGGCAACGATTGGGCGGCGCGCAAAAACGGCCAGCCGTTCTTCGCCCAAATCCAACTGCACGGCGGCAAGGTGCGCGATGGCACCAAGGCGCCGGAGATCTTGCGCAAACAACTCGGCGACCTGACGCCGTCAGAGAACCTGCTGCTGCCGCCGTACTATCCGCGCACGCCAGCGATGCTGGAGGATTGGGCGCTGACGCTCGACGCCTGCCGTCTGGTCGATCTGCAAGTCGGCCAGATCCGCGCGCGATTGGAACAAGAAGGCCTGCTGGCCAACACCGTCATCATGTTCATCACCGACCACGGCGTCAGCCATGCGCGCGGCAAGCAGTTCCTGTACGACGAAGGCACGCACATTCCGTGCATCATGCGTGGTCCAGGGATCACGGCGGGAACCGTGCGCCAGGATCTGATCGAGCACATCGACCTGGCGGCGACCTCGCTCGCGCTCGCTGGCATCGCCAAGCCGGTGGCCATGCAGGCGCGCGATGTGTTGGCGAAAGATTATAAACCACGCGACATAGTGTTCAGCGCACGTGACCGTGCGGATGAAACCGTCGACCATATCCGTAGTGTGCGCAGCGAACGTTGGCTCTACATCCGCAACTACCTGCCCAACCGCCCGCACCTCCAGCCGAACAACTACAAGGACCACAAACGCTGCTACGTCGCCCTGCGTGCCGCCGAAGCAGCGGGACAGCTCGATGAGTTGCAGAAGCGCTTGCTGCTGTCGCCGACGCGCGCGGCGGAGGAACTCTACGACCTGTCCACGGACCGCTTCCAGATCGACAATGTCGTCAGCGATCCTGCCCATGCTGTGGTGCTGGCTGAATTGCGCGCACGTCTGGCCACCTGGGAACAGCAGTCCAATGATCGCGGCCGCACGCCGGAGAGCGACGCGCAGTACGACAGCGACATGGAGACGTACCTGAAGGAACGCAAGGATCCGGAGACCGTGCGCAACATCGAGCTGATGAAGCAGTGGGCAAAAGAGGGAAAGTGATCCATCATCACGGAGGGAACCCAACGATGACCCGTTCCAACCTGATGATCGTGATGATGGCGTTGGCCGCACTGCTGCCGGGAGCAGAACCGAGCAAACCCAATGTCATCGTCGTGCTGGTCGACGATCTTGGCTGGACCGATCTGGCCTGCTTTGGCAGCAAATTCCATCAGACGCCGCATCTCGATCAGTTGGCCAAGGACGGCATGCGTTTCATCAACGGTTATTCGGCCTGCACCGTGTGTTCGCCAACGCGCGCGGCGTTGCTCACGGGGCAATACCCGGCGCGTCTGCACCTGACCGATTGGATCGCCGGCCACAACCGGCCGTTCGCCAAGCTCAAGATCCCCGACTGGACGCAGCAGCTCGAACTGTCGACCGTGACCATTGCCGAACGGTTGCAGACCGCCGGATATGCCACCGCCTGCATTGGCAAATGGCACCTCGGCAACGAGACGCACTTCCCCGAGAAACATGGCTTCGACCTCAACATCGGCGGCTACCACAAAGGCCAGCCGCCGAGTTACCACGCGCCGTACAAGATCCCGACGTTGCAGCCCGAAGGTCCGGCGGGCGAGTACCTCACCGATCGCGAAGCGCTCGAAGCGGAAAAGTTCATCACCACCAATAAAGACCGGCCGTTCTTCCTCTACCTGCCGCACTATGCCGTGCACACGCCTATCCAGGCCAAGGCCGCGGTCATTGCCAAGTACAAAGCGATCGACAGCACGGGCATGACCCACACCAAAGCAGATTACGCCGCGCTGATGGAAAGTGTCGACGATGCGATGGGCCACATCCGCGCCACCTTGGTCAAGCTCAAGATTGATGACCGTACGATCATTATCTTCACCGGCGATAACGGCGGACTGATCGGTCCCACCAGCAACAAGCCGCTGCGCGTCGGCAAAGGCTCCGCTTACGAAGGCGGCGTGCGTGTCCCGTGGATCATTCATTGGCCCGGCGTCACCAATGGGGGCAGCGAATCGGTCGCACCGATCATGACCATCGATATCCATCCGACGGTGTTGGCGATGACCGGCGTGGCACCGGATGCGAGCCAGACACTCGACGGCGTCAGCTTGGCCGATCACCTGCGCGGTCAGCCGGCACCGGCACGCGACGCGCTGTTCTGGCACTACCCGCATTACCACCCAGGCGGCGCCACGCCGTACAGCGCGGTGCGCGTCGGCGATTGGAAGCTCATCCATTTCTTCGAAGACGACCACGTCGAACTCTACCACCTCGCCAAGGACCTCAGTGAGACTACGGATCTGGCAAGCCAGGAGCCAGATCTCGTCAAGGATCTGCGCCAACGCCTCGATCAGTGGCGCACCACCGTCGGCGCCCAGTTCCCCACGCCCAATCCGGCCTACGATCCGGCCAAAGACCAGGCGAAGAAAAAATGAGCCTGGATTTGACGGTGAAGTGAATCCAGAAGTCGGAGCAGCTCATGGTGAGTGCTGCTCCGGAAGGAGGGCGGGGGATCCCGACTCCCGCAACGAGAGGGAATTGCCTGCCTGGGTATTCTGGGGTACCCTAGGCCTCACTCCTTCTGTGCCGGCCGCCGCCGGACAGCGGGCAACCTTCAGGTCCGCCATGCCCTCTTCTCGCTCTGCTGCTGCTGATTCCGCACGGCTTGCTCCAGTCGTGCGCCGCGCCAATTGTTTGGTCGTCAGCGAAGAGGCAAACCGCCTGCTAGCGCGTTTTCCCACTGAGGCCGAGACGCTCGGTCGCCTGTGGGAGCAGGACCCCGCCCAGGCTCTCGGCATGTTGACCGCCGCGGCTTGGGATACTGCCCTCACCGCGGGATTCCTGTTGAAGCCGGAGGTGGTCGAGCAGTCCGTCGCCTGCCTGTTGGCGCGCGATCTGGCGGGGTACGAAGCGGTGTTGTTTCGCAGTGTGCCGCCACCGTCCGGCCCAGGCGTCTATGTCGATGATGGCACGGATGGGCATCCGGCGTTGGCCGGCGATGAGATCCTCAACAACTACCTACGGAAATTGGCAGCGGTGCGAGCGGATCTGGCCAGCGCCAGCGGTGACGCCGCGATCGAACACTGCGCCACCTATGCACATCGGCTGCTGAAATTGCGCCAACGGCGCCGCGATTTACTGGAGCCTGCAGTCATCGCGCGCGCCAAAGTTGCCAAATCGGTCAACGCGCACGAGGATGACTGAGCTTCGCACTTCGCACGCGCACCTCGCACCGCTCATTTCGCCCTGCGTTTATTGCAGGCTCAGTCGCAGCAGTTGCGTTCGCTACCGAGCACCAGCGACACCGCCCAGAACCACAGTCCTGGGCGGCATGCGATGCGCGGAGTGACGACGCAGCGAGTGCTCAGATACCCCAGCGTTTCGCCAACTCGGTCGCCTGACTGGCCGCTTTGGTGTCGGGGAACTTCTTCACCAGCGCCTTCAGACTTTCGGCGATCTGCGTCATCGCCTGACGGTTGCGTTTGGCGTCTTCGGGACTGGTTTCGAGGCCGATCTTCGCGGCCTGCGCGCGAACGTCGCCCAGGATGCCGGCAGCCTTGAGTTCGGCCTGGAAGGCCTTGTCGCTCTTGAGTTCCTTCACCAGCGCTTCGAACGGAGCGCCAAGTTCGTCGCCGCCGAGCAACTGGACCATACGGGCGAGAGTTTCGCCGGCCGCGAGCGGATCTTCGCTGCGGGCTTTGGTGATCTTGCCCAGGTTGCGTTCGCTGAAGTCATTCAACTTGCCCAACAGGTGCTCGGCTTCTTCCTTGGCCGTGGCGTCATCACCCTTGGCCAGGGTGCGCAGCGACTTGAGCGTGCCGGTCAGGTTCGACTTCAAGGCACCGATAGCAGCGGCCTGTTTCTGAGTCTTCTGATAGGTGCGGCCAGCGATCAGGAACCCTGGGCTGTTCTTCACCGCCGATTCGACCGGCGCGTCGAGGTCGAAGGGGCTGCCTTCATAGACCAGCTTGCCTTCGTGGTTGAACAGGAAGCAGTGCGGGATGCCGCTGACGTTCGAGCCCGGCAGGTCCCCGTGGTTGATCACGGTGATCATATCGGAGCCACCGCGACCTTTGAACACTGACTGGGCTTTCGCTTCGTTGGCGTCCTGACACTGGTTGGCGATGATGATGAATTGGTCGCGGCCATACTTTTCTTGGAGCTCGCTGATGTGCGGGATGCTCGCTAAGCACGGCGGGCAGTTGATGCCCCAATATTCGACCAGCACGACGCGACCCTTGAGGTCGGCGGGGTCAAACTTCGGCCCGTTTACGTGCGATCCTGGACGCATGCCGTCCAGGGTCGCGGCGGCCTGGGCGGCGCTGGCGATCAGGCAAAGGGCGGTAAGGGCGAGTAGACGGGGGGATGCCATGGGGACTCCTGGTGGCGCCAAGCTAGGGGACGTGGGACGCCAAGCTTGTCCTAATCTTGCCGCTCGCCCGTGGAAAATTGACAAGTTCACGGGTCTGGACCCGGCAAAAGGTATCACTCCCACGGAGTCGGACACCTGCCTGGGTCGATTCAGGCAGCGAATGGCTGGTTTCATGTCCGCCTTTGCCCCGGCTACTTCGCCTGGGCGCGTAGTTCTTCAAAACGAACGCGTAGCCGTTTCAACGTGGTCGCCTGGACTGAATCGGCGATGAGATTGCGTTCCTCGCGCGGATCGTTGCTGAGGGTGAATAACTCCTCGACCTGGAAATCAGGCCACTGGATGTACTTCTCCGTCAGGCTGACCAGGGCCTGCGACGAGGGGATGAACTCCTTCTTCTGGATGATCGCGTGTTCGTAGAAGAATTCGCTGCGCCAATCGGCGACGTTCTGTCCGTGAAGCAGCGGCGCGAGATTACGGCCCTGCATGGTCGCTGGAGCGGCGATGCCGGCGCCGGCCAATAGCGTTGGCGTGACATCGACATTGAGCGCTATCGCATCGCTGGTGGTGCCGGCACGAGCTGCCGGCAGTCGTGGATTGCGGATGATGAGCGGCACGCGGATGGATTCCTCGTACGGATACCATTTGTCGGCCAGGCCCTTTTCGCCATGAAAATAGCCGTTGTCGCAGGTGAACACCACGATGGTTTCCTTGCCCAAGCCCTGTTTGTCCAGCTCGGCCAGGACTGCGCCGCAGGCGGCATCGACCTCGCTGCACAGGCGGTAGTAGTTCACCATCATGCGCTGGAATTTCTCCGGTGTGTCGAAGCGCTGGCTCCAGCGCTTGCGGCTCTCGTTGTGCGGATCCTGCAGAAAAGCCGGGATCCTGGCTAGGGCAGCGGCATTTGCCGTCGGCGGCACCGGCACGGTGACACCGGCGTACCACTCTGCTGAAAACGGCTGCGGGCGGTACTGCTCGGGATGGCCGTCCTCGGCGTGCGGAGCAATAAATGCCACGGTCAGGAAGAACGGTTTGTCCGTCGGGCGCGTGCGCAGGAAGTCGAGCGCGTCAGCTTGGTTCTGCGCGGTGACGTGGACCTCGCTGCCGTCCGGTCGTTTGAGCCAGTGTTTGCCGCTGTAGGCCTTGCCGACGTCGAACTGCTCGCTCGGAAATTTTCCGCAGTGCCATTTGCCGACGTGACCGACGTAGTAGCCGTTGACGCGCAGCAGCCCAGGCAGGGTCTGTTCCCACGGCGTCTTGAAGGCCGCAAATGCTTGGTTGCCGTGCCGCGACATCCATTGCCCGGTCAGCAGTGATGCCCGACTAACACCGCAAATCGCGGTGGTAACCATGGAGTTAGTGAATCGTACGCCCTGTGTCGCCAGACGGTCGAGGTGCGGCGTCTTGACGGTCGTATTCCCTGCACTGCCAAGCGTGTCCCAGCGCCAATCGTCGGCGTAGAGCAGGACGATGTTCGGCGGTGTAGTCGCCGCATCGCCGGCTTGGATGACGTGGGGCATCCAACTGGTGACGAGTACCAAGGCGGTGAACCAGCCAGCGATCACCCTGCCGCGCGTCATGGTCATGGATGGTGAACCTTCTTGCCGGGCAGTGAAGGATGGATTGGGCTGTGGGTCTGGTGTTGGTGAGGAAATGGGAGGTTCACGCGTTGGTTCATTGGTCCTTCTTGCCGTTTTTTGCGTCCGCCATTGGGTAGAGCGGCTTGGCCTCGGCGACTTCGCCGGCAGGGCGTCGCGCGCTGGGCTTGTTGCCGCCGATCTCGGCGTCCATGCGCTCGGCCAGTGCCAGCAGCCGTGCGACGATCTCGGGATGTTTGGCGGCGACGTCGTTGCGTTCGCCTATGTCTTCGTCCAGATGGTACAGGCGCGGATCTTTGCCCGCGCCGTCGGCTGCAGGCTTGGCGCCCATGGCTTCGCCCTGCGGTTTTACCGCGAGTTTCCACGGACCCTGCCGCACGGCCTGCAAGGTGTAGCCGCTGAAGTAGTAGTGCGCTTCACGCGGTGACGTGGTCGAGGTGCCGAACAACAGCGGTGAGATGTCCTTGCCGTCGATCACCGGCGTGGCGGGCAACGTGCCGCCGGCCAGCGCGACGCAGGTCGGCAGCAGATCGATGGTGCCGGCTGCGGCGTCGGAGTTTTTCCCTGCCGGAATCCGACCGGGCCACCAGGCGATGGTTGGCACACGCACTCCACCTTCCCACGTGCTGCCCTTGGCGCCGCGCAGCGGACCAGCGCTGCCGGCATCGGCGCCTTTGCTGGCCCACGGACCATTGTCGCTGGTGAACACCACCAGCGTGCGCTCGGCAAGTTTGAGCTGCGTCAAGGTGTCGAGGATGCGTCCGGTGCTGGCGTCGACTTCTTCGACCCAATCGCCGAAGCGGCCGTTCTGCGATTTGCCGGCAAACTCCGGGCCCGGGTGGATGGGCACGTGGACGGCGGAGTGCGGCAGGTAGAGGAAGAACGGCTGCTCTTTGTTTTTGGTGATGAACGACACCGCTTCGTCGGAGTAGCGTTGGGTGAGCATGCTCTGCTGTTCTGAGGTCAGCAGGTCCTCCACTTTTTCATCACGCATCAGGGGAACCACCGGCACCTTGGTGTCCACCGCTGGACGCAACATGTCGTTGGAATACGGCAGGCCGACGTAGTGATCGAAGCCTTGACGCGTCGGCAGAAATTCCACCTGATCACCGACGTGCCATTTGCCGATGCACATGGTGGCGTAGCCGCGTTCCTTCAGGCGTTCGGCGATGGTGAACTCCGCCGGATTCAAACCTTGGCGATGGTTGGGGCCGAAGACCCCGGGCACCGACACCCGCACCCCATAACAGCCGGTCAGCAGCTGCGCGCGCGAAACCGAACACACCGGCGCGGCATAGAAGCTGGTCAGCTTCATGCCTTCCTTGGCCATACGGTCGAGGTGCGGCGTGCGCTGCTTGGTCGCGCCATACGGTCCGATGTCGCCGTAGCCCAGGTCATCGATGAAGATGATCACGACGTTGGGTTTGACCGGCACGGTGTCGGCGGCGAACACGCTCAGCGGCGCCATCACCGCGAGCAGGACTGGGATGAGCGGGAAACGCATGGAGTGGTCCTTCGTGTGGAAATGCTGGATGAGAAGATACCCGACGAATCAGCGTCCCGGCCACCAACCATCGATCAGTGCGCGCAGCGTGGCAACCCGGGACGGATCACTGGCGGCGAGATCCTGCTGCTCCAGTGGATCCGCCGCGAGGTTGAACAGCTGCACGGCTTCCTTGGGTTCGTTGACGGCATCGGGCAGGATCAACTTCCAGCCGTCGCTGATGCCCCAGCGCCAGCGCAGGTTTTTTGCCGGGATGTCGATGTCCTTCGCATCGTGAGTGTAACAGGCGCCGAACACTGCTTTGCGCGCAGCGAGAGTCGTGGGATTGCGCACATCGATGCCGTCAAGATCCGCCGGCACCGGAGCACCGACACAGCCAAGCAACGTCGGCAGCAGATCGGTTTCACTGATCGGGGTGTCGTCACGTTTCGGCGCGATCTTGCCTGGCCACGAGATCATGATCGGCGTGCGCAGGCCGGTGTCGTACTGCGACTGCTTCGAGCGCGGGGCGTACTTCGGCGCGTCCGGATCTTGGATCCAACCGTTATCGGCGACGTAAGCGATGATGGTGTTGTCCCGTTGGCCGGTTTTCTCCAGCGTAGCTACCAGTTCGCCGATGGTCTCATCGAACCACTCGATCATCGCCCAGTAGCGCGCGACGTGCACCGTCGGCGCCAGCGGCAGGTACTTGTCGAGCAGCCGTTGCGGTGGCGTGTGCGGGTCATGCGGCATCATCGGCGCATACCACACCAGGAAGGGTTTCTTCTCGGCCGTCGCCGTCGCGATGAAATCAGTGATCGGCTGCATAGTCTTGCGGCCGATGTCCAGCCCGGCATCGCCGTGACGTCCACCGATGGTCATGCCATGCGTGAAACCACCGCGACTGAAATGCCCCTGCCACCATTTGCCGGTCTGCAGGCTGAGGTAGCCCTCTTTTTTCAGAATCGTCGGCAGGGTCGGCACCGCCTCCAGGTGGCGCGTCATTCGTTCGCGACCCTCGGCGAACAACGGCGACTTGGTGAAGTCCGCCTTCTTCATGCCCGGTGGACACGGCGGATCGTTGCTAGTGACCTTGTGCCGATGCGGTTGCCGACCGGTGATGATCGATGCCAGACTCGGACAGCACAGGCTGCTGGTGACGTAACCGTGAGTGAACGTCAGCGACTGCGCCGCCAGCCGATCGAGGTTCGGCGTCTTGATGTGCGGATGTCCCATGAAGCCGTAATCAGTCCACGCGTGGTCGTCGGCTACGATCAGCACGATGTTGGGTGGTGCCTCGCCCGCGCGTAGGTGCGACAGCAGCAGGACGACAACCAGCAGATGGATGATGCGCATGCGTGGCTCCCGCGTTGGTATGGGGGAGTGAATCAAGCATTACGCGATTTACGTGTCGGCTTTCCCGACGCGCTTGGGTCGTCGCTGCGGGAGCGAGTAGACTAGCACGATGTGATCATGGCAGCCTGGGCTTCTTGCCCCGCCAGAGGTCGATCGTGCCGTGGTTCGCTTGCGCCGGTCCGGGGGTGCTGCGGCCTTCGGCGGCCTGGTGTTCGAGCATGCCCAGTAGATCACGTACGATCTGGGGCTGTTCCGCCTGACGGTTGGCGGTCTCACCCAGGTCGGCGACCAGATCGTAGAGTTGGATGGGTGGCAGGTCTTTCGCTTCCGGCGATCCCGGCTTGGGCGCGCTCCAACCGCCGGAATCCGCTGCCAGCAGCAGTTTCCAGCGCCCGGCGCGGATGGCGAACGAACCGTTGATGGAGTGATGGATCACGTCGGTGCGTCCGCCCTCCAGGCCACGCAGTGCGGGGAGAAAGCTGACGCTGTCTTCGCCCATATCGACAGCCAGGCGTTGGTTGGTGATCTCGGCACAGGTGGCCAGGACGTCGGTCAGGCACACCAGTCGTGTGCTGGTGGTATTCGCCATGACTGTCGCGGGCCAGCGGACGATGAAGGGTACGCGATGACCACCTTCGAAGAGGTCGGCCTTATGGCCGCGGAAGCGGTAGTTCGGATTGTGGCCCTTGGCGAGCTGGGCCTTGAGGTCGCCAGCGGGTGAGAATCCGTTGTCGCTGGTGACGATCACCAGGGTGTCCTTGGTCACGCCGCTGCGATCGAGTGCAGCGAGCACCTCGCCCACCGCGGCATCGGTTTCCATCACGAAATCGGCATAGGGGCTGATGCCGCTCTTGCCTTTCCACGTAACCGACGGCGCGACCGGCGTGTGTGGCGAGTTCAGCGGCATATAGAGGAAGAACGGCTTTTTCGCCGCCGCTTGTTCACCGATCCACGTCACGGCGGTGCGCGCCAAGGTCGGCAGCACGTTGTCGGCGGTGAAGCCGGTGATCCCTGGGCCTTTACGCGTGGTGCCTTTCGACGCTTCGTCACCGGCGATCGTGGGAAAGGACAGGTCGTTGTCGGGCACCGCGGTAGCCCGATCGTTGTCGATAAAAACGTACGGCACCATGTCGAGCGAGGCACTAATGCCGAAATACTTGTGGAAGCCGACGCTGGTGGGACCGCGCGTGATCGGCTTGCTGAAATCGGCATTCCAGCCAACGCTGCCATCTTTTTCAATCTTGTCGTCGAACGCCGGCGTGCCTGGTTTCTGCACCCACGACATGCCCAGGTGCCATTTGCCGATGCAGGCGGTGGCATAGCCCTGGTTGGCAAAGAGGTGGGCGATGGTCTGGCGGTTTTCTTCGATGAGCGGCGGACTCATGCCGCCCAGGACCCCGCTCTTCAGACGCGTACGCCACGCGTAGCGCCCAGTCATCAGTCCGTACCGCGTCGGCGTGCACACGCCCGACCCGGTGTGCGCATCGGTAAAACGCATGCCCTCGGCGGCCAAGCGGTCGAGATGTGGCGTGGCGATCTTGCCCTCGGCATTCAGACAGCGCACATCGCCATACCCCAGGTCGTCGGCCAGGATCACCACCACGTTGGGGCGGTCGGCGGCGGCGAGGGGGAGGAGGGCTAAACAGGCGAGAAATGCGCGGAATAGGCGACGTGTATCGGTCATGGGCGATGTATGTGCGGAAGGGCACAGGCTTACAGCCATTTTCACCTGAACAGTGTCGAACAGCGCGCGTTTGTCCGCCATGCGACGCGTGGGGATGATCTTGGCGGGAACGTTCGGCCTGATAGTGGCGTACCCGTTGCTGGCGGTGGGGATCTACGATTTCTCTCAGCCGAACTATGCCCTGGAATCAAGCCGAGAAGAAAACGTTGAAGTGGATTCTGGCGGCTATCGCCACTGGACGCAGGCCAATATCTATCGGCTCGATGGGTACCAAGAGAGAGAACTGATGGTCATGCTTATTGGTCGGCAAGCTGCTTTCGATTTCAGTCAATCGTTGGCGCCCGTTTTTCGCCCGATCCAATACGTGGCTCGTTTTCACTTCGGAGATGGATACCGGACGATGGGGCGGTTTCCACAATCGACGAATCCGAATATCCATTTTTGCGGAAACTCATGGACCAGCGAAGTGCTTGAACCGTGAGATTCACACCCGCAAAAGCGGGTGACGGGGAAACGTGACCGAGAATCGGTGGGCACACCTGCGATATTGTCTTCTCATCCCGACGACGCCAGCTGCTCCGCCGATAATTGTCTCATCGCTCACCCGAAGCTTCGCAGACCAAGGCATCACACCAAGTCCGGCAGCATCTTCGTGCCGTCGCCGAACTTCTCGACCGGGCAGCCCATGCGCGCGGAGACGCCCATCAGTAGGTCGCTGAAGTTGCCCTTAACTGATTTGACGTAGCGGCCCTGGGTGACGGTGCCGCCGCCTTTGCCGCACAGGAGCGTCGGCAGGTTGCGGTGGTCGTGGCGATCACCGTCGCCCATGCCGGAGCCGTAGAGCACCAGGCAGTTGTCGAGCAGGCTGCCTTTGCCTTCGTTGAGCGACTTCATGCGTTGCAGGAAGTAGCTGAGCTGCTCGATATGGAAGGTGTTGATCTTGCGGATGCGCTCCAGCTTGACCGGATCCTTGCCGTGGTGCGAACACTCGTGGTGGTTTTCGGGCACACCACATTCGGGATAGCTGCGACCGAAGGCCTGCGAAAACATCAGCGTGGCGATACGCGTGGTGTCGCTCTGGAACGCCAGCGTCATCAGGTCGAGCATCAGCTTCGCGTGTTCGCTGAACTTCTCTGGGATCGAGCCGGGCGGATTGACCTCGATCATCGGTGATTGTTTGAAGCCTTTTTTTGATTCCTTGCTCGCGGCCTGGTCGGCGCCTTGGCGTTCGATTGCCTGGATGCGTTTTTCCAGTTCGCGCGTTCCGTCGAGGTATTCGTCGAGCTTGCGTTGGTCATTGCCGCTGACGCGGCCACGCAGCGACTTGGCGTGTTGCAGTACCAGGTCGAGCATGCTCTGGTCGAGCGACGGTCCGTCGGCTTGAGCGGCATTCGCGCCGAACGCGGCGGCATCTACCGCCGGGCCAGTGCCCTTCTTGGTCGGCTTGCCTTTGCGTGACTGGAACATGCGGTCGAACACCGCGCGCGGTGCACGTTCCTTAGGGTTGGGCTGGGTCGGCGAACGCCAGCTGATGTGGCCGTGGTAGGCGCACGAGTAACCCTTGTCGCAGTTGCCAGCGGTGCGGCTTTCTTGCAAGCCGAGTTCGAGCGAGGGCAGCACGGTGTAGGCGCCGATCTTCTGCGCCATCACTTGATCAATCGAAATGTTGTTTTCGATGGTGTCGCGTTTCGACGGGAAGCCGGTCAGCCACACCGCGGTTTCACGCGCGTGGTGTGCGTCGCCGTCGCCGTCCATCATCGGATGATGCAGTCCACCCAGGATCAGGCAGTCGCCGATCACCGGACGCAGTGGTTCGAGGATCGACGGCAGCGACGCGTTCTGCCCAGCCTTGCCGTCTTCGGGCCAGAAATGGTCGTTATGCACGCCGTGCGGAACGTAGATGGCGCAGAAGCGCACCGGCGGTTTGTACACGCCACCGGCCTTGGGCGTCTCGGCCCAGCCCATGGTTTCCAACAGCGGTAGCGAGAGCGCCACGCCGAGACCCTTGAGCGCGGTGCGGCGGGAGATGAGCCAGTGCTTCGTGGTCATGGTAGTCCTCGTTCAGCGTGACAGGCGTCGGTATTGGAACGGATACGATTGAGCGATGGTCACCACCAGACGATCCAGGCGGTAGCCGTCTTTGGCCGTGGCAGCAGCGATGGAGTCGATGGCATCCTGATCGTGGAAGCCGGTTTTCCGCCCGAGGGCGTACACCAACATTTTTTCCGCGAGCGTGCGAGTGAAGTCGTCGCGTTTGGTGAGGAACAGTTGTTTGAGTTGCGACGGACTGCTGAACTTCTGATTGCCTGGCAGTTCGCCAGAGGTGTCGACCAGCGCGCCAGTATCGGCATCTTTGTTGCGCCAACGACCGATGGCGTCGAAGTTCTCCAGGCCGAAGCCGATGGCATCCATCACCACGTGGCAGGTGGCACAGGCGGGATCCTGACGATGACGTTCCATGCGTTGGCGCAGCGTCATGCCGGCGGTGGAGGTGTCGCCTTCCTTATCGAGCGCTTCGACCATCGGCGGCGGCGGTGGTGGTGGTGTGCCGAGGATCTCTTCCAGCACCCACTTGCCGCGTTTCACCGGGCTGGTGCGCGTCGGGTTGGAGGTGACCGTTAGCACGCTGCCCATGGTGATGACGCCGCCACGGTTGCGGTCAGTCAGCGTGACCTTGCGCATCGCCGGGCCGGTGACGCCGCTGATGCCGTAGTGCTTGGCTAAGCGTTCGTTGAGAAAAGTGAAGTCCGTGTCGATGAAATCGACCACGCTGCGGCCTTCGCGCAGAATGGCGTCGAACACCAGCGCGCCTTCGTCGTACATTGCCTGCCGCAGATCCGTGGTCATCTCCGGGTATTTCTTCTCGTCCGGGGTGACTTCAAAGATGGTGCGCAGGCGTAGCCATTGGCCACCGAAGTTGTCGACCAGGGCACGTGCCTTGGGATCAGCGATCATGCGGCGGACCTGGGATTCCTGGACCTTGGGGTCGAGCAGCGATCCATCCTTGGCCACGGCGAATAGCTCGTCATCGGGCATCGACGACCACAGGAAGTACGACAGGCGCGAGGCGATTTCCCAAGCGTCGAGGCGGTACACGCCGTCGGCATCGGCTTTGCGGTCTTCTTCGATGCGGAAGTAGAACTCCGGTGAAATCAGCGCGGCTTTGACCATCAGTTTCACCGATTCGCTGAAGGTTTCGCCCTGCGAATCCGCCAGGGCAAAGACCTTCATCAGCAGATCGAGTTGTTCCTTATTCGCTGGGCGGCGGAACGCGCGGTTGGCGATGTGTTCGGCGATCTTGGCTGCGGCATCGCGTGCGCTGAGGTCCTTGCCCGGCAGCGCGACGAACAGGCGTTTGTGCAAGTCGGTCACGCGTTCCCCAGGGGGACCGGTGACTTCGATTTCTTCGATGGTGACCGAACGTGTGCGCGGAGCCGTGGGTTCCTTCGGCTTACCGGCGACTGGCTTGGGCGCCTTAGGATCGGTTTTCGGCGCTTCTGCTGGCGGTTCGGTGAACGGGTTGAGGAAGATGATCGACAGGCGCTTGGCGCCGGGCGACAGCGGTGCGCTGCACGTCAGTTGCGCCGGTGATTTGGATTTTGCCGTGACCTTTAGTTCGCCGACCACCTGGCCATCGATCTTCACCGCCAAGCGCGCGGGTTCGTTGCCGGCTTGTTCAGCGCCAGCGCGGATCTTGATGGTGAACTTGCCTTCTTTGAGCACGGAGAACTGGGTGAAGACTTCCCCAGGCACGGCCAGCGTGCGGCAACGCGCTTCGCGCTGGGCTTCCTTATCAGCGATGTCGGCCTTCAGCGGTTTTCCCGCGTCGTTCTTGCCGTCGATGATTGCCGGCAGCTCGCTGGCGGCGTGTTCGAACTTCACCTGATCATCGGCGACGATGTTTTCCAGCACCGCGTCAGCGGCGAGCAGGTATTTTTCCATCAACAGCGGCGAGAGCGACAGCACGTCCGCAATGTTGTCGAAGCCGTCACCTACGTCGTCCGGCGGAAAGTCAGCCGCTGGTTTGGCGTCGAGGCCAAGCAGATCGCGCACGGTATTGTTGTACTCCGCGCGATTCAGACGGCGGAAGGTCACGCGACCGGGATCTGGCGGATCGAGGCGGCGTAGCGAGGTGATCCACGTGGTGATGGCTTTGCGCTCGTCAGCGGTTGGCTGTTTTTCTTTTTCTGGCGGCATCTCGCCGTGGTGCAGCTCGGTCGCGACCTTGGTCCACACCGTGCGCGCGTTCAGCGCTTGCACACCGCTTTTGTAGTTCGCCAAGTTCAGGTCGCCCTTGGTCTTTTCGCCGCCGTGGCATTTCACGCAGTAGGTCGCGAGCACGGGTTTGACTTGGCTGACATAAGCGGACTCAGCGCTGGCTCGCAGCGTTTCGCGTTGGGCCGCTGGGCTGGGGTCAGCGCCTGCTAAGGAGCCGGCCAAGGAGCCGACCGCCACGGCACTGGCCAGGATCACCCACACGTGCCGGAGCGCAGTTACTGTGCGGCATTGAGTGACGTGAACTAAGCGCGTAGCCGTCATGGTTGCTGCACAATGAGTTGGTCTGCCGGCGAATGTCGCCCATCGCCGGCAAATGTTGGTCTGGTGGTATAGTTCTGTGCCATCGCTGGTTCTATGACCACGGATGAAAACCCAGAAAAATAGGGGCAGAACCCATATTTCAACCGTTGGTCATGGGACCAGGAACTATGCTGCTGGGACGAGTTCTGCGGGACCATTCCTGAGTTATTGTCGCGTAGCGGACCAACCTGAGCAGGTGATTCGGTCCAGACTCGCCGTGGTCATCAGTCACCGGTTCTGCTGAACGGGATTCGGACCCCGAGCGACCAAAGCTTGCGGAGCAGCGGCTAAGCAACTCTTGTAATCTCGCTGAACGTTTTGGACGATTCCCCCATGCGCATAGCTATCGTCGGTACTGGGATCGCGGGCATGACCGCTGCGTGGACGCTGCATCATGCCAGGCACGAGTTGACCATCTTTGAGGCCGGCTCGCATATCGGCGGCCACACCAACACCATTCCGATCGCCCTCGGCGGAAAGACCTACGCGGTCGACACCGGCTTCATTGTCTTCAATGACTGGACCTACCCCAATTTCATCAAGCTGCTTGGTCTGCTCGGCGTGCCGTCGCAGCCGACCACCATGTCGTTCAGCGTGCGCGATGCGCGCAGTGGGCTGGAGTACAACGGCACCTCGCTGAACACCTTGTTTGCACAACGGAGCAACCTCTTTCGGCCGTCTTTCTACCGCATGATCCGAGATATACTGCGTTTTGGTCGTGAAGCGCCGGCGTTGCTCGCCGGAGATGATGATCGCACCACGCTCGGCGACTACGTCGACCGCAACGGTTACTCTCGGCAATTCATCGAGCACTACCTGCTACCGATGGGCGGTGCGATCTGGTCCGCTGGCACCGCGGCGATGCGGGACTTTCCGGCGCGTTACTTTGTGCAATTCTTCAAGAACCACGGG
>JANPLC010000470.1:0-8289 GCA_031426335.1 Planctomycetota bacterium | reverse complement strand
GGCTGCGGCGGCGTCAGACGATCGATTTGGTGCTCAACATGGCCTACGGCCATGCCTCCGCGCCAAACCGACCGTCTTCCTTGCCTCGCTCGACGATGGCTCGGGCTCGCTACGCAGATGGTTTTGAAACCACTCCTTAGCAGCAGCGCGAACCGCTTGCCCGTTTGTCGAGGTAACGGCGGTAGAATTCACGGCGGTTGAGCAGCGTATGACCATGACCCTGGTGCTCCGCCAGGTAACGTTCATAGGCGTCGTCGCCGGACCAGCGACGCAGGTAGGCGATGATCTGCCGCCACCACGGTTGCGGGGTGGTGGCCGCAGCCGGGCTCTGCGCGCGCAGGACGACGGTGGGAAGGTGCAGCGCAGGGGGCGCCGACCGGCACCCGTGGCCGTGCGTACAGGACGCGGCGGGTTCCGTCATGCGCCACCACCCACCGCCGGCAGCGGCGAGGTCTCGGTGTTGGTCAGCGGCTTGCGTCCACTGAGCAACGCGAAGGCCTCCCATGCACTGAGAATCAGCATGGCGACGATCACGCTCATGAAGAGCGCGCAGAGGGTACAGTTGAGGTACTGGTTGAAGCGCAGGTGCGCGATTTTCCCCAGCGCATCTTCGCGCTGCTTGGCCTGCTCAGCCGTAGCGCCAGCGGGCAAGGGTATTACCACCGCCTTGTCATAGTCCGTGGTGAGCTGTTCGGCGCGGGCGAGGAAGCCGACCTTCGGGCTGGGATCGTTGATCTTGATCCAGCCAGCGCTGAGCGTCACCGTCGCCAACCACACCAGCGGGACCAGCGTCATCCACGCCCACCGGGCCTTGCCCATGCGGATGATCATCACCGTGCCGACCGCCAGAGCGACGGTGGCGAGCAACTGGTTGGCGATGCCGAACAGCGGTAGGAGGGCGCGGACGCCACCGTCCTTGTCAGCGATCGAGGTGAGCACGAAGTAACCCCAGCCAAGCACCACGATCGCACTCGCACCGATCACCGCCGGCCACCAGTTCAGCCGCCCGAGTGGTTTCCACACCTGGCCGAGCAGATCTTGCAGCAGGAAACGTCCGACGCGCGTGCCGGCATCGACGGTGGTGAGGATGAACAGCGCTTCGAACATGATCGCGAAATGGTACCACGTCGCCATCATCGCCTTGCCGCCCAAGACTTGGCTGAAGATATGGGCCATGCCGACCGCCAGCGTCGCTGCACCGCCAGCACGGGCGACGATGGTTTTTTCTTCGACGTCGGTCGCTGCCTGTTGCAGCTCCGCTGCGGTGATGCTCTGGTTCAGCGGCGCGATCCATTCGTTGACCTTGGTGGCGACGGCTCCCAGGTCGCCGCTGATCGCTCCCAGACTGCCGGCATTCATCGCATAGTAGATGCCCGGATGCAGGGCGCAGGCCGCGATCAGCGCCAGGATCGCGACCAGGCTTTCGGTCAACATGCCAGCGTAGCCGATGACCGGGGCATCGCTTTCGCGCGCGATCATCTTCGGCGTCGTGCCGCTCGAGACCAGCGCATGGAAACCGCTGATCGCACCGCAGGCGATGGTGATGAAGCAGAAGGGGAAGAGTTGGCCAGAGACCACCGGCCCGCTGCCGTCTGCCCAAATGCCATTGCCGATCACCAGCGGATTGACCATCGGCATGTTCAAAGTCGGCAGCACGATCAGCACGCCGGCTGCCAGTAACAGAATGGTGCCTACCTTGACGAAGGCGCTGAGGTAGTCGCGCGGCGCCAGTAGCATCCACACCGGCAGGACGGCCGCGACGAAGCCGTAGACGATGATGCCCCAGGCGACCTGCGTCGGCGTGAAGGTGAACGTGTGGTGCAAAGTCGGATGCGCGCTGACCCAGTGCCCGAGCCACAACGCCACCGCGAGCAGCACCAGACCGATGGCGCTGGCTTCCAGCACCTTGCCCGGACGGATGATGCGCATCCAGAAGCCCATCAGCAGGGCGATCGGGATGGTCGCGAGCACGGTAACGGTGGCCCACGGTGATTCGGCCATCGCGTAGACCACCACCAGACTGAGGAAGGCGATGAGAATCAGAATGATGCCGAACACCGCGATGAGCGACAACACGCCGGCGACGGGGCCGACCTCTTCCTTGGCCAGTTGACCAAGCGACTTGCCGTTGCGCCGCATCGAGCCGCAGAGGATCACCAGGTCCTGCACCGCGCCGCCCAGCACGACGCCGATGATGATCCACAACGCACCAGGAAGCACGCCGAACTGCGCAGCGAGGATCGGCCCCACCAGCGGGCCAGCACCAGCGATGGCGGCGAAGTGGTGGCCGAACAACACCCACTTGCCGGTCGGCACATAATCGTGGCCGTCGTTCATGCGGATCGCCGGCGTACTGCGGCGATCATCCAGGGCGAAGATCCGTTGGCTGACAAAGCGGCTGTAGAAACGATAGCCCACGGCGTAGCAGCAGAACGCCGCCACCAGCAACCAGGCGGCATTGATGCTTTCACCACGATGGAGCGCCATGCCGGCCAGGGCACTGGCGCCGAGCAGGGAGATCAGACTCCAGATGATGATCGAGCCGATGGATTTCATCCGTACCTCAACAAGGCAGAGCCGAGCGCCAGGCCGGACATCCGCGGGGACGCGGGAGGCTAGGGTGCATGTCTGCACCTCCAACTGCCGGGATGGGTAGGAGGCAGCGCCGTCTGCCACGTTCACGCCGTTGTCTGCCACCACTCGACGCATCCGAGCCTAGACGGCGCGCATCCGCTCCGGTATTCAGCATCCCGCATGCGACGCCCTGACAGCTTGGTCGTCCTGTTGTTGGCCATGGCTGCCCAGGCCAGTGCGGCGGTTTACGGCCTTCCGGAGCCGCCGACGCCGGCGCCGACGCCGCAGGCGTGGTTCCTGTTCTCGGACGATTTTTTAGGCATGGCGGTGCTCAACACCGACGATTACCGCACGGCCAACATCACGGTTGGCGGTCGCTGGGACGCGTGGCGCTTCGCCGTCGACGCCAGCATGCTAACCAACCGTGGACGCGATGGCACGCCGCCCAGCCGCACGGATGAATTGACCTACAGCCTTGGCTACGCCGTGGTCGATCGCGAGCGCGAAGAAAAATGGAAGGCGCTGCTGACGCTGGGCATCGGTGGGCGCACCTATGGCGATCTCGGTGGCGAGTCGATCCAGAACACCATCCACGACACGTTCGGTTACAAGACCGTGCACCTGCCGTACGATCCCGAATCGGGCACCGACGGCTTCGGCTTCTTTCATACGCGACTGACCGGCGTGCCCTCGTGGGAATACCAGTTCAGTGGTCCGTTTGGCAAATGGGCGGCGCAGATCGAAGGTGGTGGACTGGTCAGCACCGGCGAAGAGGTCCAGCTCTATGGCGGGGTGAACCTGGTGACGCTCGGTACCGACAGCATGGCATGGATCGGGGCGCGCTATCAGTGGCACAATGACACCTATCCGACGCGCACCTCGCAGATCGTCGGCGAAAAGGAAAAAGGCTGGTGGTTGGTGGTCGGCCTTAGCCGCACGCCGGGCGTGCTGGTCACGGCGAGTTTGAATCCGGATCGCGAAACGGTTGCTGGCACGCTTGGTCTGACGTTCGATAACCAAGCGCTACCCAACCACGCGGGTGCGGGATATCGCGTCGACAATTCGTTGAAATTCTTTCCGGGTGGTGGCAACACCGGCCTCGACATCCGCTGGCAGCCCGGGTGGTTGGCGGAGATGTCGCTCAGCCCGCGTGACGTGCTGGTGCTCTGTTATGATTTCGGCGCGGTCACGGCCTACGCGGAATGGCAGGATTGTTACGTCGGCTTCGATCAACTGGTGATGGGGTGGGCGCCAACCTGGGATATCCATGCGCTCCCCCGTCTGCACTGGAGCATTGCCGGGTATGTGGCTTGCGGCGTGCGACTGGAACGCATCCACGAGGAAGACGGCACGCCACGTTTTACCGAGGGCGAGGTGCAGGTCGCCGCGGTGGCTCAAGGCGAACTCGCCATGCGCTTCGGCTGGCGTTTCAGCGATAAAGGTCACACGTGGCTGGATCAGCTGCGCGTCGGCATCGGCGTCGACGGCTGGTTGCCATGGCCCAGCGTGACGGCGCGTAACGGTGCCGATGTCGACGAGTACATGGAAGCGGGCGTGTCCGCTCACTTGTCGTTCGGTGTAACCGTCGATTGGTGAGTTCCACGCGGTCGTGCTGGTGACGGGGTCTTGAGCAGCGGGTCGCGACCACCACCGTGCGACGTCCTGCAGGAGCCCAGCCATGACCTTCGCCGCCAATCGTTACGACCGCATGACCTACCGCCGGTGTGGACGCTCCGGGCTGCTGCTGCCCGCGGTGAGTTTGGGTGGATGGCAGGCGATCGGCAGCTACCGCGATGACAGTGCGGCTAAGGCGATCTTCACCACGGCGTTTGATGCCGGCATCACCCATTTCGATTTCGCCAACAACTATGGCAAACCCGGCGGCGCCAGCGAAGAAGTATTCGGCCGTATCGTCGCCGACTTCCCCCGCGAAGAACTAGTGATCAGTTCCAAGGCCGGTTACCGCATGTGGCCCGGCCCGTATGGCGAATGGGGCTCGCGCAAATACCTCATCGAGTCGTGCGAGCAGTCACTCAAGCGGCTCAAGGTCGACCATCTCGACATCTTCTACTCGCACCGTCCCGACCCCAACACGCCGCTTGAAGAGACCATCGGTGCGCTCGACCAGCTCGTGCGTCAGGGCAAGGCGCTCTACGCTGGCATCAGCAACTACACCGACCCGACGTTCACCCGCGCGGTCGAACTGACCAAACAACGCGCGTGGGCGCCGCTGACTATCCACCAACCGCGCTACCACCTGTTCGAACGCGGTGTCGAACAGACGGTGTTGCCGACCGCCGGCCGCGAAGGGGTGGGCGTGATCGTGTTCAGCCCGTTGGCGCAGGGCATCCTCACTGATCGCTACCTCGACGGCATTCCCGCTGGCTCCCGCGCCGCAACCGATCCGGGCAACGGCGGCATCGGCCGCGATGCGGTCAAACCCGAGGTCATCGCCAAGGTGCGCAAACTGAACGAGGTCGCCCAACGCCGCGGCCAGACCATGGCGCAGATGGCCCTCGCCTGGGTGCTCAAGGATCCGCGTGTGACCTCAGTTCTGATCGGTGCCAGCGCGCCGGAGCAGGTGCTGCAGAACGTCGCGTGCCTGTCCAACCTGTCCTTCAGCGGCCACGAACTCGACGAGATCGATCGCATCTGCACGGGCTAATTTGGACTACGGTCTGCTGCCGAGAACGCGAATCCTAACGCGGCGCTAATGCCTACGGGGTTGAGAAAAACGCCCCACTAACGCTCACCTCGGTATGATCTCTCCCATCACAGGGAGATCCCGATGTCGATCATGATCGCGGTGTGCGGAGTGTTGACGCTGGCAGTGCTGCTCTACTTGGCGCTGGTCCTGGCCAAGCCGGAGTGGTTCCAATGAGCCTGCTCAGCGATCCTGCGGGCTGGGTGCAGCTCGGTCTTTACCTCGCCATCCTGGTGGCGGTGGCGCCACTCATCGGCATCGGCATCGCGCGCATCTACGACGCGGCGTGTCCACTCAAACGCTGGGAGGCGACGTGCCTGCGCGTCTGCGGCGTCAGCGCGGAGGCCGAGATGCCGTGGCGCACCTACGCTGGCGCCATCCTGCTCTTCAACCTGCTCGGGCTGCTGGTGGTGTTCGGCCTCCAACTCCTGCAGGGTGTGCTCCCTGGCAATCCAGCGAACCTGGGTGCGGTGCCGTGGCATCTCGCGCTCAACACTGCCATCAGCTTTGCCACCAACACCAACTGGCAGGCCTACGGCGGCGAGAGCACCATGAGCCACCTGACGCAGGCGCTCGGGCTCGGCGTGCAGAATTTCCTGTCCGCTGCTACCGGTATCGCAGTGCTGGTCGCGCTGGCGCGTGGTTTCGCGCGTGAACGTGCGGCGAGCATCGGCAATGCCTGGGTCGATCTCTGGCGCGCCACCGTGTGGGTGCTGTTGCCGGCGTCGTTCCTGTTGGCGTTGCTGTTGGTTTCGCAGGGCGTGGTGCAGAATTGGAGTGCGTCGGTGGACGCCACGCTGGTGCAGCCCATTGCCGCCTCGGCTGATGGCAGCACCGCCGCGGTGACGACGCAGGCGATCGCCACCGGTCCGGCGGCGTCGCAGATCGCCATCAAGCAGCTCGGCACCAACGGCGGTGGCTTCTTCAATGCCAACTCGGCGCATCCCTTCGAGAACCCCACGCCGCTGTCCAATTTGTTGGAGTGCCTCGCCATCCTGGTGATCTCGGCCGGGCTGTGTTTCGCCTTCGGCCGTCTGATCGGCGATCGGCGTCAGGGACGCGCGTTGTTTGCGGCCATGCTGGTGTTGTTTGTCGCTTCGCTGGCAGCGTGCTGGTGGGCGGAATCCGCGGGCAATCCGCAGCTCACCGCCGCCGGGGTCGCGGCGGACGGCAACTGGGAAGGCAAGGAGGTGCGCTTCGGCGTGGCCAACTCCGCGCTGTGGGCGGTCGCCACCACGGCGGCCTCGAACGGATCGGTCAATGCGATGCACGACTCGTTCACGCCGCTCGGCGGCCTAGTGCCGATGGTGCTGATTCAACTCGGCGAGGTGGTCTTCGGCGGCGTCGGCTCCGGCCTCTACGGCATCATCCTGTTCGCCATCGTCGCGGTGTTCATCGCCGGGTTGATGGTCGGACGCACGCCGGAATACCTGGGCAAGAAGATCGAGGCGCGCGAGGTCCAGTGGACCGTGGTCGGGCTGATCGCGCCGTCCCTGATGGTGCTGGTAGGCACCGCGCTGGCGGTGTCTACCGCCGATGGCCGCGCCGGCATTTTCAACCCTGGGCCGCACGGTTTCAGCGAGGTGCTCTACAACCTCAGCTCGGCGGCCAACAACAATGGTAGCGCCTTCGGCGGCATGACCGTGAACACGGTGTTCTACGACCTGCTGACCGGCGTGGCGATGCTGGTGGGCCGCTTCGGCGTGCTGATCCCGGTGCTTGCGATTGCCGGTGCGTTGGCGGCCAAAGGTCGTGTGCCTGCTGGCGCGGGCACGCTGCCGACGCATCGCCCATTATTCATCGCCATGCTCATCGTGGTCATCCTGCTGGTCGGCGCGCTGACCTTCCTACCGGCGCTGGTGCTCGGGCCGGTGGCAGCGCACCTGGAGATGACGCGATGATTCACCATCGAAAAAAAACTCCGGCGGGATCCGGATCGAACAAGAGGAACGGAGGAACGGAGGACAGCCGCGCAGTCAGTTGCTGGGCTCTCACCATGGTGCCATCGCCCCTGTCTTCCTCCGGCCCTCCGTTCCTCCTGTTCAATCCGGCGGTTCGACGTTTTGCGGAAGTCATCCCCTCCACGGTCAACGCCAGCACTGTGAAAGCGATCCGATGAGCCACTCCGCTCCTCCCTCACTCCTCACTGCCGCGAACCTGCGTCGCGCCTTGATCGACAGCCTCGTACGGCTGAACCCCGTGCGCCAGCTGCGCAATCCGGTGATGTTCGTCACCTGGTTGGGCGCGGCGCTGACCACCGTGTTGTGGCTGATGGCGCTGGCCGGCAGCGCTGAGGCACCGGCATGGTTCATCGCCGCGGTGTCGCTGTGGCTGTGGTTCACCGTGTGGTTTTCCAATCTCAGTGAAACGCTGGCCGAAGGCCGTGGCCGCGCCCACGCGGAAGCGCTGCGCAGCAGCCGCCGCGCGCTGACCGCGAAACGTCTGGCCGCTGCCAAGCGCGATGCGGCGGTCAGCGAGGTCGACGCGAACACGCTCGCCATTGGTGACTTCGTGCTGGTCGAGGCCGGCGAGACTATTCCCGCCGACGGCGAAGTGGTGGTCGGTGTGGCGTCGGTGGATGAAAGTGCGGTCACCGGTGAAAGTGCGCCGGTCATCCGCGAATCCGGCGGCGACCGCAACGCGGTCACCGGCGGTACGCGGGTGTTGTCCGACTGGCTGGTGATCCGCGTCAGCGCCGCCGCCGGCCACGGTTTCATCGACCGCATGATCGGCTTGGTCGAAGGTGCGAAACGTCAGAAGACGCCGAACGAGATCGCCCTGACCATTCTGCTCGCGGCGATGACCATCGTCTTCGTGGTCGCCTGTGCGACGCTGCGGCCGTTCTCCGCCTTCGCGGTGGACGCCGCCGGTGCTGGCTCCGTGGCGAGCATCACCGCGCTCGTCGCGCTGCTGGTGTGCCTGATCCCGACGACCATCGGCGGCCTGCTGTCGGCCATCGGCATCGCCGGCATGGACCGTCTGCACCGCGCCAACGTCGTC
Source organism: Planctomycetota bacterium (assembly GCA_031426335.1). Taxonomy (GTDB): domain Bacteria; phylum Planctomycetota; class UBA11346; order UBA11346; family UBA11346; genus BOG-1363. The sequence goes on along the minus strand of JANPLC010000470.1, from coordinate 11 downwards.
GCCTTGTCGGG
>JANPLC010000469.1:0-3943 GCA_031426335.1 Planctomycetota bacterium | reverse complement strand
CGAGCTGGGGCTCGCCTCTCCCAGGGGTTGCTGGATGACTATGACGTCTGGTACGGATCCACGTCGATGGCGACATGAACGCCCTTCTCCTTCTTCAGGCCCCCGGCCGCAGCGACGCGGTCGAGGAACGCCTGTGCCGCGCCGCGGCTCGCGGCTTTCACCAGGGCGTGCCAACGGTGTTGATCTTTGAGGAACGCCACCGCCGCTGGATTCGGTCCGAGGATGACGCAGCCATCGGCGACGCGATTGAGGAGTTCGCCGTGACGCAGCGCCACCAGTTGCACGTTGGCTTCTGATTCGCCGCTCCACAGGAAACGCACCAGCCCAGCGTAGGGCGGATAACCGTACTGCTCACGCAGGCGTAGTTCCGCATCAACGAAACTTTTGGGTTTGTGGTCGACGGCACAGCGCAGTGCCGGCGCTTCGGTGTCGAAGGCTTGCACCACCACCGTGCCTGGACGTTCACCACGACCGGCACGACCGGCGACCTGGGCGACCAGTTGGAAAGTGCGTTCGGCGGCGCGGAAATCCGGAAGCGATAGCCCACGGTCGGCGGCGACGATACCGACCAGCGTGACGCGCGGAAAATCCAGGCCCTTAGCCACCATCTGCGTACCGACCAGGCAGTCCGCAGCGCCGTTGGAAAAAGCCTGGAACAATTTCGCATGGCCCTGGCGTTCAGCGACGGTGTCGGCGTCGACGCGCAACACCGTCAAACCGGGAACCTCGTTGGCGAGCTGGGTGGCGAGTTGCTCGGTGCCGAGGCCGAAGGTCGACAACGTCGGCTCGGAACACGCCGGGCATTTGCGCGGCATCGGGCCTTCGATTCCGCAATAGTGGCATTTCACTTTCTCGGCACCGCGGTGGTACGTCAGGCTGATGTCGCACGACGTGCAGCTCAATGTGTGGCCACACGACTGGCAGCTCACCACTGGGCTCCAACCGCGACGGTTCAGCAACACGATCGCCTGTTCGCCATTTTCTTTCACCTGCTTGAGGCGCGTGAGCAGTTCGCGACAGATGGTCGCCGTGCGGCGCTGGGCGTGACATTCCTCGCGCATGTCGACCAGGATCGGCGCCGGCAGTTTGCCGCCGAGCGGGCGGTTCTTCAGCGACAACACGCGGTACCGGCCCAGACGCGCGTTGTGCACACTCTCCAGCGACGGCGTGGCGCTGCCGAGCAACACCGGGATGCCGAGCTGACCGGCATAGACCACCGCCAGATCGCGGGCGTGGTAACGCGGAACGGATTCCTGTTTGTAGGACTGCTCGTGTTCCTCGTCGACGATGATGAGCCCAGGCGCGGGAAACGGCGCGAACAAGGCCGAGCGCGTTCCGACCACCAGATCGATGTCGCCCGCAGCGACTCGGCGCCACTGCTCAGCACGTTCGCCGTCGGTGAAGCCGCTGTGCAGCACCGCCACCTTATCGAAACGATTGCGCACGCGCGCGGCAAGCTGTGGCGTCAGCGCGATTTCAGGCAGCAACAGCAGCACCTGCTTGCCGCTGGCAATGACGCGCGCGGCAAGATCGAGGTACACCAACGTCTTGCCCGAACCAGTGACGCCGTGCAGCAGGAAGACTTGTGAGCGGCCTTCCGTCAGCGCTGACGCCACCGCGTCGATGGCGACCTGTTGTTCATCGGTCAGCGCGTGGCGCTCATCGCGGAAGGTGAGACGCACCTCGCGAATTTGCTGATCATCAGTGATGGTCAACGCTCCCGCCTCAGCCAGTTTGTCGAGCGTACCACGGGTGGTGCCCGCCGTACGACAGGCTTCGCTCAGCAACACCGGCCCGTCCGGCAATGCGGTGTAGACCAAATGCTGACGTTTGCTGAGCGTGCCACTAAATCCGGCGATCTTCGCCACCAGCACCTGCCGTTCAGGAGCAGCGCCCTCACGCACCGGGGCCGGCACCGCGCCAGCGAGGAACTCGCCCAGCGAACAGCGGTAGTACCGCGCGCCCCAGGCAATCAGCCGCAGCAGGTGCGGCGGCAGGCGAACCGACGGCTGGTGGCTGACGATGTCACGTAAGGTGAACTCGGTGGGAGCAGCCCGACGCTCCAAAGCGATGACAAAACCGCGCAAACGCCGTGGTCCGAAGGGCACTCCAACACAATCCCCAGGTTTGACCACTGCCGCCAGAGCCGCTGGTACGCCATAGCTGTAGCTGTCCCGTCCTGGGAGGTCGATCGCGACGTCAGCGATGAGCGGAACAGTAAGCGGCAGGTCAGACACGCGCGGGAGGTTCACCCACCGGTCACAGATTCAAGCACAGGACCGCTGCAGCGCCGCACGCGGTCTCCAGGCTACTGGAACCATGGAATTGCGTCGAGCCGCACTGCGTATCACTGGTGCCGTTGCTATCGCGCTCTGCTTCATCAGCAGCGGCTGCGGCAACGTACGGACTGACCAACAACCGACGGTGGCGCCCGCCCCACCAGCAACGACGTCACCGCCCGTAGCGCCCGACAACGCACACCAATGCCCGGTCTGCAAGCAGGTGGTACCAGGTGATGCGAAATACTGCCTGCGTTGTGGCTCACGACTGCGGTAGGAATTACGTCAGCAGCTCGTCAGCGTTTTGCTGACGACGATGCTGACCGGCTTCAAGCATCTCTGCTGCCTGGCAGCCACTGCGATGCGAACGCACGATTGAGCGTCATGGCTTGCCGCTAATCCCCATCGTCTGCCACTGACAGGTTTTTGAACAGCGGACACGTTAACAGCAGCTGCATAACCGAAGAAGACTAGCCCGAGCCATTAGAACCGGACAGCAACCTGTCAACCTGCATTGGTGTGATTTTACTGTAATGAAAAGCGCTATCTGATGAGGTAATTGGTCTGAAACGCACCTTCTTGAGCCTACGTGTCCGCGATGCAGATCGTCCGGAATACTCCGCACCAACGCGTCTGCGCTCGGGACCCGAGGAAAAAACGCTGACTTCTGTCACTTCATTGCGCAGCACGGCGACACCACGTCAACCAGGGTAGGTCATGCCTTTCATACATAAAATCTGCCCTGCCACCGCGAATGGTCATCGACTACTGACACATGCCGCGCGGTTAATGACCTGCAGAAAAACTACTGCCGGTTTCACCCTCTTCGAGGTCGCGATCTCGCTGGCCATTCTCGCCTTCGGGGTGATCAGCATCATGATGTTGTTTCCCGCTGGGCTGAAAGCTCAGCACCTGTCGCGTTTCCAACTGTATGCCGCCGCCAAGGCCGAAGAGATGATCGAACAGTTCAACACCGCCCAGGCTGACAACGCCACGGCTGACACCGAAGGGACGGATATCTGGCAGGTCCCCAGCAGTTATCGTAGTCAGACATGGGACGTGGATGCGCGCGTCTCGTCGCATCGTTATGGCATGATGCCCCTGCCGTTGGACTTGGCGCGGCGACTCGACAGCGATGGCGATGAAATCCAGCAGATCTTGGGCGAGGGCGGTTACATCTACTACTCACAACCACAGGCCTCGACCGGCATGGCCGAGAAAAGCGTGGGCGACGCACCACCGAACGAAGCCCAGAAACTGATCATCGGCATCACCGGCTACGCCCAACAGAACGCCATGCCGATCTTCCCGATGAAGAATTGGCCGTACTTCGCCAACTTCCCCTCGCCGCCGCTGCACTTCGTGCACATGTCGGATCCGTGGCTGCCACCCGAAGCCACCAGCGGCGCGAATTATTTTGTTCACTACCCGTTCCCGAGAAGTCACTACGAGAGTTTCACCTACTGCTGGGAGACCGCGCGGGTTCCTGGTCAGCCGATCCCAGGCACCGACCCCGACATGCAGAAGGTCTTCGATTGGCCGGAAGGCAACCCAGCAGTGCACTACGGCTATTTCCCCTACGCCTGCGGCCGGCAGTGGGACAATGGTGAAAAACCAACCAAACTCGGCGTTGAGGACGGCGACCATCCGAACCGCGAAGCGGT
>JANPLC010000468.1:0-7031 GCA_031426335.1 Planctomycetota bacterium | reverse complement strand
GACGCCAGCGGGGAATCCGGCGCTCGCCATGGCCTCCATCAGTTGCGCCGCGATCGCCGGCGTCTGTTCCGCCGGTTTCATCACCAATGTATTGCCGGTCACCAGGGCGGCCGCGGCCATGCCGCAGAGAATGGCGAGCGGGAAGTTCCACGGGGCGATGACCACCGCGACGCCGCGCGGTTCGTAGAACATGCGGTTGTGCTCCCCAGGCAGATCACGACGACGTGGCTCAGCGAGCCGCAGCATCTCGGCGGCGTAGTAACGGCAGAAGTCGATCGCTTCGCCGACGTCGGCATCGGCCTCCTGCGCGTTCTTGCCCGACTCCAGGACGATCAGCGCGATCAGGTCGTAGCGGCGCCGCAGCAGTTCATCAGCAAGACGGCACATCAACCCGGCGCGTTCCTCCACCGGACGATCACGCCAAGCGGGAAACGCCGCCATCGCCGCCGCCACCGCTGCGTTGGCATCGGCCACCGTGGTCGTGGCGACCTGCGCGATGACCTCGCTGAGTTGCGCAGGATTGTACGAGCAGGTCCGGCCATCGGGTGCGATCGTCCGTGATCCGATCACCGCCGGACAAACCAACGGCAGTCGTGCGCGCAGTCGCACGACTGCCGCGGCGAGGTCATCGCGCACCCGGGGCTGGCTGACATCCAGTAGCGCCTGATTGCGGAATCCGTTGGCGGCAGGCAGCGGTGCGGGCGTGGGCCCGTGTGGTTGGGGTTTCATCAGCAGTCGCTCCTCATCGCCATGTTCCAGGAATCCGACGCGCACGAAGGATTGATTGGAGGTGTTCTCCAGCAGACGCCGGACCAGATAGGCCATGCCCGGCAGCAGACGCCCGTACGGCGCGTAGATCCGCACTCGCTCACCGCGCTCGACCAGGGTCGCCTTAAGCGGATCGGCCATGCCGTGGAGCATCTGGAACTCGATCGCCCGTTGCGGCAGGCCACGACGCTCCACCCCGGACAGCACATGGGCGATCGAACGGACGTTGTGGCTGGCGAACGCCGGACGCAGCACCGTATGCCGGTCCAGCAGCCAATCGCACAACGTTTCATAGTTGGCGTCGGTGGCAGCTTTGTCGGTGAACACCGGCACCGGCCAACCCTGCTGTGCCGCCACCACGCGTTCGTAGTCGTGGTAAGCACCTTTGACCAAGCGGATCCACAACGGCGTGCCACGACGTTCGCTCCAGTGCAGCAACCGTTGAAGATCATCGCCGGCACACCGCAGGTAGGCCTGGATGGCGATGCCGACATCAGCCCAGTCACGGAATTCACTCGCGCTGAGCACCTCGGTGACCAAGTCGATGGTCAACGGTCGCACCGCGTTCTGTTCCATGTCGATGTTGACGAACACCCCACGCGCGCGGGCGGCACGCAGGATCTGTTCGAGCCGTGGGCGGACAGCACGTATGCTGCCCTGCGGGTCGGCTGGATCGAAGCGATTGACCAGAGCGGAAACTTTCAACGACACGTTGACCGGCGGCAGCGCACCCTGGTGATCCCGATCGATCTGAGGATCCGTTGTCCAGGTGCGGGCAGCATCGGCCATGCCGGTGATCAGGTGCAGATATGCATCGCGGTATTCATCGGCTTCAGCGTTGGAGATCACCGCCTCGCCGAGCAGGTCGACGGTAAAGGCCAAGCGCTGCTGACGAAGACGAGTGGTGGCGGCGATGATGTGCGCCAGATCTTCGCCGGCGATGAACTTGTGCGCCAGCTGACGGACGCCGAAGGACGCCGCAACAGACGCCAGTCGACGCAACAGTGATGACCTGGGAATGTGCGACAGCACCCACGGCGTCGGCCACGGCAGGTGGCCGGCTATTGGCTGGAGGTACTCCACCAGATGATTGGCGATGGCGTCCGCGCCACGCAGTCCCGGCAAGGCATCAACGAAGCGAAATAACTGCACTTTCAGCCGGTCGTCGCGCATGGTCCAGGCCATGCCCAGATCGTCGAACCACGCACGACTTCCGGGCAGCGGGCGCCGTTGACGAACGCCGGCAAACAGCATCTGTCCGATCGCCCAGGTATGTGCCTCTCGCTCACGCTCCATGCAAGACAGCGTAGGCCGTAACATGGTCACCCGCAATGCAGCCATGCCAACACCACGACATCCGGCGTCCCGCCGAGGAGACGAATCCTCCGGCATGCCGACGTGCGAGTTCGAGTTCGATGAATCAGGCCGACAGCTTGAGATCCAAGTTGACCGTCTTGGTGGTGTCGAGGATCAGCAGCAGATCTTTTTCGAGCTTGTATACGCCGCTGATCAATTCGCGCGCTCGCCCCTCAACCGTGTCCGGCGGCAATTCAAAGGCTTCATCAGGAAGATCCATCATATCGCCGATTTCATCCACCAGCAGGCTGGCGGCACCGTCATCGGTGCGGATGACCACATGGGTCGGCTGCTTGTCCGCCGGACGGGGCGGCAGGCCAAGGCGCAGGCGCATGTCGATTGCGGTAACGATCTGTCCGCGCAGATTCATCAGCCCTTCGATCAACGGTGGCGCGAGCGGGATGCGGGTGAAGGACAGGCGACGGATGATTTCCTGCACCTGGAGGATGTCGATGCCGAAGAAGATCCCGTCGAGTTTGAAGGTGCAGAACTGCTTGTTGGCCATGTGGTGTCCTTCAGGCGGGCTGGAGTTGTTGGTAGAAATCGGTGATCGTCCCACCCACGACTTTTTCTACATCCAGCAGTTCGGTGATGCGATCCTGCACGACTAGGCAGCCGACGATTCCCTGCCGTGAAGCGGCGCGTTCGATCGCGAGCGAGTGTTCGACCGTATCAAGGATGCGTCCGACGACCAAACCGACGCGACGGTCGCCAAACGTATGGATGACCACCTGGAGTGTGCCCTCGGGAACGCCACAATCCGGGTTGCGTGGTTCCTTCCGGCGCTCAGCCAAGAGGTCGAAAATGCGCAGCAGCGGCAGGATGACGCCGCGGTACTGCACCACTTCGGCACCGCCGGTGCGCTCGATACGCGATACCTCGATCTCCTCCAGCCGCGAGATTTTCGACACCGGGATGGCCATACGGCCATCGTCTGGGCTCTGGAATACCAGGATGGCTTGCTGATTGGACTTGGTCTGCTCGGTCCCGGCCACTTCCTGCACTTGGCGTTCCGCGCTTTTGGCCACCGCATGGGCGCGCTTGGCGATTCCGAGTACGTCGAGGATGAGCGCCACCCGACCATCGCCCATGATGGTCGCGCCAGCATAGACAGACAGAGGTTTAAGGATCTTCGCCAACGGTTTGACCACGATTTCTTCCGCGTCCTGGACGCCGTCGACCACCAAACAGAAACGTCGTTCTTCCGCCTGGAGCACCACCATGGTCATGGCGTTGGTGGCGGTATCGGCGAGACCCAGCTCGCGATTGAGGTAAACCACCGGCAGCAGATGGCCACGCAGACGGTAAACTGGTGCGCCGTAGACGTTCTCGATCTCCTCCTTCATGTGCTGGGCATCAAGCCGGAGAAGTTCAATCAAGCTGACCTGAGGAATCGCGAAACGTTCACCACCACTGGTGACGATAAGCGCCGGGATGATGGCCAAGGTCAGCGGGATCTTAATGCGTAGGGTGGTACCCAGCCCAAGGCGGTTGTGGATGTCGACGTTGCCGCCAATGCGTTCGATGTTGGTTTTGACCACGTCCATGCCGACACCGCGGCCGGAGATGTTGGTTACTTTTTCGGCGGTGGAGAATCCCGGCGCAAAGATCAAATTGACCATCTCGCGCTCGCTCATTTTCGCAGCTTGTTCACGGGTGATCAGGGCTTTTTCCACCGCCTTGTCGACCACCCGTTTGGTGTTGATGCCGCCACCGTCGTCGCTGATCTCGATCACCACTTGACCACCTTCATGGAAGGCCTTGAGCGACAGCAGACCCTCCGCCGGTTTGCCGGCAGCCACGCGTTTCTCCGGCATTTCGATGCCGTGATCGATGGAGTTGCGCACGATGTGGGTGAGCGGATCCTTGATCGCCTCGATCAAGGTCTTGTCGAGTTCGGTGTCTTTGCCGGTCATCTCGATGCGCACTTGTTTGCCGCAGGAGCCGGAAAGATCACGCACGACGCGAGGGAACTTCCCCCACACATTTCCGATGGGCTGCATGCGGGTTTTCATCACCCCTTCCTGCAGTTCGGTGGTCAACAGATTGAGTCGTTGGGTGGTGCGAATGAACGTCTGATCGGTGTTGCCGGTAGACAGCTGTAGGATCTGGTTGCGCGCCAACACTAGTTCACCGACGAGATTCATCAGGCGGTCAAGCAATCCGACATCAACACGGATGGTGGTGTCGGCTAGCGCTCCGGCTTGGCCTTCGGCAGCGGTCGGTCTGGCGTCCTGATGCTCCTTGGGCGCCGGTTCTTTGGGCACAATTTTTGCCGCCGGGGGCGCTGCTGGAGCAGTGGTGGCTGGAGCTTTGGCCTCATGCTCCGCACGAGTCTTGGCGTTGGCGGCCTCGAACATCGCGGTGAGCGGACCGACCTGCCGTTCAGGTCCACCGCTGGCAGTCGGCGCTTCGCTGGGATTCTCATCCAACAACGCACTCAAGCGGGCGATCAGCGGCGTGTGGTCGGTAGCCTCCTCCACCCCAGTGGATTCGATGCCGCCGAGCATGCCGCGGACCGCGTCGACCATGGCCAGCAGCGCATTAGGCATGTCACCACTGAGGACCAATTTGCCGTCTCGGAGTTTGCTCAACAGGTTCTCGCCGACGTGGGTGAGGGCCTGGAGACGCTCAAAGCCAAAGAACCCGCTGGTTCCCTTGATGGTGTGGATGGTTCGGAAGATGCTGCTGAGGTAGTCGCGGTTCGTGGGGTCCTTTTCCAAGGCCATAAACTCACGGTCGAGCCGGTCGAGGTTTTCGTAACTCTCGACCAGGAACTCTTTGATCAGCTCATCGTTTTCGCCCATGTCCGTCCCTTCGGGCACGCCTGCTGGCAGAACCCGAGGGAAAGAAACCTCCGGACTAGACCTTTGTCAAGTCGACCGGCCGCAAGCCTGCAGAATGGTGCAACTCGCTCAGGGAGCGTAGAAGCGGACCACACCACTCTGAGTGGTGATCGCCAATTGCTGGCCGACGATCACCGGAGCGAGGAAGGCGCTGTCCGCCTGGACGACAAACCCCTTCGGACCAATTACCAGCACCTGATTGCCGATGGGAACCACGGCATGGCCAGCCCAAGCGAGCGGTTGATTTGTCGGGCGGCCCTCGAAACGACCGACATCGTGCCAAGAACCGTCCGTCAGGATCCAGGCATGGTTGTCTGGGGTGATCAAGACGCCCTGACCTGCCGTACGGATTTCTTGCGGCAAAGGAGAACGGACCGGAGGGTTCGCTCCGGCGCAAATCCAATGGCTGATCCTGGTCACGCAGTGGAGACCATCCGCGCCCTTCCAGGCGCTCAGTACTTCGCCATCGAGCACATGACGAGTGACCAATTTGCCGTCATCCGGCAGATGGACATCCACTGATCCATCAATGCGCAACGCCATGATCTGGTCGTCATGCAAAACCGGTCCATGGGCGAATGCCGCGCCCGGACCGCCATGCCAAGCGGCCAACGGCGTACGGTCATCGCCTGCATGCAGTGCGCCATCAAGCCCGGCAAGGATGATGAAGCGACGACCAACAATCAGTTCACTCACATAATCGATGAGCGGCAGATCGGTGCGTCCGGCGAGGGGCAGGCGTTCAACTGCATTTTTCCCAACCCGGATGGCAATGGCTTCGCGCGTCGGATACCACACGCCATCGTTCGTGCCGAGCGCACCGGCATACAAGGGTTGACCGATCACGTCACTCGCACCTGGATTCTCAAAGGCAAATCGTTGTATCGGTTGTCCAGGGGCCATGGACGCCGCAGCTTGCCGGCTGGCGATCCACAGGCGGTCGTTGATGGCGCTTGGGCGCGCGGTGACGGTCATTTTCAGATCGAAGCGCCCGGTTGCCGTGCGTTCCAGGCGTACTGGGAGGAACCAGCCACCCTCGGCGGCATTGCCTTGGACATCGACCGCATCGAAGTCTGCGCGTTGTACGCGCAGCACCAAGCCGGCACGTTCGCCCGCAGGCAGGTCAAGAATGAGCGGTGTGGTACCAATGGACTTGCCATCGCGCAGAACATCCGCTCCTGCGGGTTGGCTGTGCACCACCAACGGCAGGTAGCGTAGGCCCATCTTCTGGGCGATGGCGAGGCTCGTGGCCGTGTCGCCCGCGAGCATAGCCTTGCGCAGCTCCTCCTGCCAAGCCTGCTGTTGACCGCGGATTGAGGTGATCGCTTCCGCATCGCGCAACGCAGCTTCCCGCGCGGCAGTGCGTTGCCATGGCGGTCGGGCGATCAACTCCTTCAGCATCCGCTCGTTGGTTTCCCAATCATTCTGACGGGCAAAGCCCCTGGCGGTCTCAAGGGCCTGGGTAGCGGCGGTTTCCACACCACGCAGACGGGCGCTGCGACCGGCGACCAAGGTGGCGACGGCTGCCAGCGGCTGGCGTTCAAGCACCCAGGCGTCGAGCGCGATGGCCTCATCGCCAGCCTTGCGTTCGCTCACCAAGCCGCTGAGTTCATTGAGCAATTGGCCCAAGGAACGCAGGCTGTCGCCATTGGACGCCAACGGCCATTTAGCCAAGGACTGCTGTACGCGCGCGGCGAAAGCGCCCATCACCTTGACGTCATCGCTTTCCTGAATGAGCAACAATCCTTCGCGCTCCAGGTTGCGCATCTCCTTGGCGATCTGCTCATTCAGGCGTCGCAGTTCCTCACCTTCGCCAGCCAGCGGAGTGCCACGCAGCTGATCCCCGAGTCGCGTTTGCTCCCACGCCTGTTCGACTTCGACAAAAGCCCCCTGCTCGGCTTGTTTGCGCAGGGTTTTCACCTGTTCCAAACTGCGCTGTTGCAGGCGCAGGAAATCGTTGCGGATGCGCTCAATCTGCTCGCGTTGCCGGGCATCAGGGTCAGTCGCCAGAATCTGATTGACCAGTGCGGTGCGCTGGCTGAGCGGCAGCGAAGGTGAGCC
>JANPLC010000467.1:0-8458 GCA_031426335.1 Planctomycetota bacterium | reverse complement strand
GGCTGCGGCGGCGTCAGACGATCGATTTGGTGCTCAACATGGCCTACGGCCATGCCTCCGCGCCAAACCGACCGTCTTCCTTGCCTCGCTCGACGATGGCTCGGGCTCGCTACGCAGATGGTTTTGAAACCACTCCTTAGCCAAACAGCATGGTGGGCCTGCCCCCGCGGACTTGGAAGCGGCCTGACCTTCTCACACCGCGCCGCCACACACCACCCAGGTGGCATGCTGCGGCATGGTTGCCGCCTCGCTGACGGCTTCCTAGCGTCCGCGCCATGAGGAGCGTACCCATGGCCATCGCGGGGATGATCACACGTTGGCTGGGGTGGATGTTGGTGCTTGGCGCCGTGCTGGTCGCGCTGTCTGGTTGTACGCAGCGGACGGAAAACAATCCGTTCCTCGGCCCCACCGGCGGTGAGCGCTTCCAACCGTTTGGATGAGATCGGCGATCGCCACCCAGTGGCGGCAGGGGTGGCAGGTTCGGCTGGCAATGAAGCCGTGATCCGTCCGTATCCACTGGCGTGATCGGAAGATGTCCGGCAACGGATGTCCAACCTCTGATCCTGGGACGTATCCATGAGCCAGCGCACCATTCCTCAGCAGGCCATCTTCGTCGAACGCGAAGGCTGGGCGTATTACGTCACCAACTGGCAGAAGCGCTTCGCGGAAGGTGGGCGGCCGAAGCTGGTGCGGCTCAGTCCGCGGCACTTCGTGCGTTACAACGAGCTGAAAGAAAAAGGCCGCAGCCAGAAGACCATCGCCTTGTTGATGTTCAAACGCGTGCCGGTGAAGGTCACGGTCTCACCGCAACCGGCCCTCTCGCGGGAATCAGCGCGGGAATCAGCGCGGGAATCCACGCGCGAAAACAAGAGCGGCGACAAAAGTGACACCCGCACGGTCACGATCGACATCACCATGCTGACGCACGAACAACTGCTGTCGTTACTGCAACGTGCCTTGCGCGAGCGCTTGCCCGGATTGCGCGCGATGCCGCTGACGGAACTGCGCCGGCTGTATTTGGCGGTGCTGGAACTGAAACATGGCAAGGCCGCGAGCTGAGGCCCCGGAGGCGACGGCTCCTGACCGTCAGGTGCTGCGTTGGCGGCGGAATCGCCGCGACCTGCTGCTGATCTCGCTGCCACTGCTGGTGGGCGTGCTCGTCGCAGCGGGGTATTCGTGGTTCACGTCTACCACCAACCAAGCGACCAACCGCGATTTGGCGGCGCTCGTCCTGCGCACCTTCGCTCACGGTATCGACTACGGCGATCCGCTACCGGTGGGTGTTGAGCGCCCGATCCAGTGGTCGGACCTGTTGCTGACCGTCAACGATCAGTTCCGCCTCACCAAGCTGATCGGTGCCCGCACGCTGCTGGTTGATGCCTGGGGCACACCGTTGGGTGTGCGTCGTGGCAGCGATTGGCTGGAGGTCCGTTGTGCCGGCGCGGACCGGATCATGGGGAGTGCTGATGACGAGGTGGCGGTGCGTCCGCTCACACCGGCGGCGCCCGCTACGCCTGGAGCAGCCAACGCCAACGCCCCGGTCGATTGACCAGGGCGTTGCGCAAGTGGCTTGCAGCCGAGTGCTCAGGGCACGTTCAGGCCTTGGCGGGCTTCTTCTTGCCGGCGGCTTTGGCTTCGCGCGCCTTGGCCTTGAGGCGCTTGATGCGGCGCTCGCGGCGGACCTTCTTTTCAACCTTGTTGTACTGTTTGCTCATAGGGACTCCGGTGGGGTAGTGTAATGGGCCGGGACGATGCGCAGCGCGCAGGGGTGGGTCAAGTCCCGACCCCGGCTGCGCTGCGGCGGGCGAGGAACGCGCGCAGGTCGCCCAACTCACGGTGCGGATCCAGGCCGTGGTCCTTGGCGTACTCGCGCCAGTCGAGCGGCACGCCCATCGCCAGCAGGCGATCCTTCACCCGCCGCGTCGGCGCGATCGGTAGCACGCTGTCGAAATGGCCGTGGGTCATCAGCAGGTGCTGCTGCTTCACCGCCGAGCCGAAAGCTGCCGGGTATTCATCCACGTGGGTGAGGAAGCCGCTGATGCCGATCAACCCGGCGAAGCAGCGGTCGGCGCGCAGTCCCAGGTCGAGGGTCATCAGGCACCCTTGCGAGAAACCCATGACGAACAGCCGTTCGCTGGGGATCGTCAACGTGGTCAGCAGGTGGTCGACCAAACGTTTGAGTTCGTCGCGGCTCTCCTGTTGTTGCGCGCGGTCGATGCTGTGGTCGGCATAGATGTCGAACCAACTCCACCCGCCGTAGTAAGGAATCGGCGCCTGAGCAAAACACCAGCCCAGCTCCGGCAGCGCGAGTTCATCCGCCACCGGCTTCCATCCGCTCTTGCTGTCACCAAGCCCGTGCAACACCAGACAGTAAAACGGCTCCGCGGTCGGACGGGACGGCGGGATCAGATCGTACTGCAGCATGGCGCGGGATGCTGGCGCACGGCGCGCGGTGGAAAGAGGGGAAGCACGCGCCAAGCGCACCAAGGGAAAGGCAGGTCAAACTTCGGCGATGGAAAAACCGTCGTTAAGCGCGGCGACCGCTGCAGATCGGCGACACCCGGGACCGCCGGTTTCCAACCGGCGAGAAACGCAATCGGGCCCCCACACGGAATGCCCACTGGGTGACCATCTGCGGGTCCTTGGCGGTGATCAGTGGTCAGTCCCTACGGCACCCAATCTTGTCCCAAGCGTTTGAGCAAATCCGCCAACGACTTCCCCGCCTGTTTCTGACCGGCGGCATCAGCGCGGCGGTACATTGCGACGGCGGCGAGGGGATCGCTGGGAATGCCCCAGCCATTTTCCAGCGAGAGGGCGAGGTTGAACAAACCGTTGGCTTGTTCTTTGTCCGCCGCCTTACGGAACCACAGCGCGGAGGCCGCCACATCTTTGTTCACTCCGTCACCGTTGAGCAGCCACACGCCGTAGTCGTTTTCACCAGCGGCGTAACCGCGTTCGGCGGCCAAGCGCATGTAGTGAAGCGCTTCGGCTTGGTTTTTCTCGACGCCTTCGCCGGCCTTCAGCAGATTCGCCAGACGATACGCAGCTTTGCTCTGCTGCTGATCGGCGGCTTTGCGGTACCACACTGCGGCGGTGGTGAGTGATTTTTCTACGCCGCGCCCAAGGTGATGGCACTCGGCCAATTCGCACTGGGCGTCGGCTTCCTCAAGCGTCGCGGCACGATTCAGCCAGCGCAGGGCGACCTCCTGATTTTTTTCTGCGCCGCCTTCACCGCCCTGATGGCAGAGTCCAACCAGGTAGGCGGAACGCGGATGATCCTGTTCGCCAGCCTTGGTCCACCACACCAACGATTGCGTCATGTCTTTGTCGACGCCGCTGCCGTTGAGGTAGGCCACGCCGACTTGGAACTGCGAATCGGCATGTCCGGATTTGGCCGCTTGGTTAAACCACGTGAACGCGGCGACCGGATCTGCTGTGGTGCCGAAGCCGTTGCGCAGGCACATGCCGGTGGCCCATTGGCCGCGCAGCAAGCCAGCCTTTCCGGCGGTACGGTACCAGGTGAACGCGGCGACGGGATCCTTGGCCACACCAGTGGCTCGTTCGTGACATTCACCCAGGCGATAGGCCGACCACGCATAGCCGAGATCAGCAGAACGGCGGTACGTAGCGACGGCGGCGGCAAGATCCGCGGTCATGCCGATGCCGTTGGCTTGGCAGGTCGCCAAATTGTAGAGCGCACGTGGATGGTCCTGTTTTGCCGCGCGTTCATACCACTGCACAGCCTGCGTCGGATTTTTTTGTACGCCCTCGCCTTGCTGGTGCATCCATCCCAGATCGCACTGTGCTTCAGCAAAATCGTTCTCTGCGGCGATCAACAACACGGCGACCGCTGCGGCGGGATCCTTCTTCACGCCCTGGCCGTACCGCAGGCAGCGTGCGTAGTTGACGCGTCCGGCATCGCTGCCGCGGTTGCCGGCGAGTTGATACCACGTCGCGGCGGCGGCGGGATCGGCGGCGACGCCCCAACCGTTTTCGTAGGATCGACCGAGTTCGTTGGTCGCCTCTGCGTGTTCTGCCTGTGCGGCGGTGGTCAACCAATTCAAGCTGGCGGCGAGATCTTCTTTCACCTCGTCGCCACTCCGCAGACGCAACGCGAGGTAGTACATCGCCGTGGTGTCACCACGCTCGGCGGCGGCGGTGTAGGAGGCCATGCCGGCGGCGATATTCCGCGCCACGCCACGGCCCTGGACTTGGCACACGCCAAGGCTGCGCTGCGCTTCTTCACTGCGCTCAGCGCCGGCGGCGAACCAGTAGGCGGCCTGGACGTCGTCTTGCGCCACACCATCGCCAAACCAATACCGTTGGCCGAGGCGATACTGGGCAAAGGCATTACCAGCTTTGGCCGAACGCTCGAACCACTGCACGGCCAGCGCCAGATCCTTCGGCACTTCATCTCCGTCGAGGTAGAGGCCGGCAAGATTGTTCATCGCCTGCGTGACGCCGAGGTCCGCCGCACGCTCGTAGAGTTTCATGCCAGCGGGAAGATCCTTGGTGATTCCGCGTCCGTTGGCGGTGCAGTAACCAAGCGCGAACAGCCCATCCGGATGGTCCTGCTTCGCCGCCTTGGCGAACCACGCTACCGCAGTTGCTGGATCAGCGGCAACGCCGTCGCCGTCATAATAGGCCAACCCCAGGCGATGTTGCGCTGAGGCATGCCCGCGTTTCGCCGCGCGTTCGTACCACATCACCGCTTGCGTCGAATTGCGTTCGACGCCCCAGCCGAACGAAAGACAGCGCCCGGCGTTGAACTGGGCGCGCAGGTGGCCGGCCTCGGCGGCTTGGATCACCAGCTTGGCACCTGCCGCTTCGTCCTCTGGCACGCCCTCGCCCCGCACCAGCGCCATGCCGTAACGGTAGCGGCCTTCGTCGTCGCCCTGCTCGGCGGCTTTACGGAACCACTCCGCAGCTTGTGCCGCATCGCGTGGCACGCCGTCGCCGTTAGCAAAACGCAGGCCGAGTTCGCTCTGGGCTGCGGCGTCACCGGCCTCAGCGGCGGGTTGCAGTTCCGCGACGCTGCGCACGCCGCAGCCGGCCAACAGTAGGGACAGGCTGAGGACTAGGGTTTTGTGCGACAGGATTCCGCGCGTCAGGGATCCGCGCGTCAGTCGGGCGTTCTCAGGCATGGAAGTCTTCTCCGTGACAAGTCTGGGTAACGATTCTAGAACCGTCGACCATGACCAGCAAACAAGTATTGGTGACCGGCTCGGCCGGCACTATCGGTAAAGTAGCAGTGCGCGCGCTCAGTGCTCGCGGACATCGCGTGCGCGGGTTCGACCGGGTCGCCAACCCCGAACTCAGTGATCAGGTGGTCGCTTCGCTGACCGACAACGCCGCCGTCCGTCAGGCGGTGGCGGGATGCGACGTGGTGATCCATATGGCTGCGACTCCCGATCTGGCGGACTTTGTCAGCGACCTGGTTCCGAACAACCTGGTGGGACCCTACCATGTGCTGGAGGCCGCGCGTGAGGCCGGCGTCGAACGCGTGGTCCTGGCCAGCACCATCCGCGTCGGCTACATGCACGATTGGCAGCGTCAAGAAGTGCGCGTCAGCGACGGACTCGCGCCGCATGATTTGTATTCCTTCACCAAGGCCGCCGGCGAGGTGCTGGGCGAGATGTACGCCCGCGTGTACGGCATGACCATCCTCTGCGCCCGCCTGGGTTGGGTGGTGCGCAGCCCCGATGAAGTGAAAGCGCAACTGCAGAATGCCTGGCACAACGGCATTTTACTGACGCAGGACGACGTCGCGCGCTACTTGGTCGCGTGTACCGAGAACGCCCTGACCTTCCGCACCGCGCACCGTTTCGCGGCGATGTTCGTCACCAGCAAACCGATGGAGCGCGCGGCGGTCGATCTGTCCGAAGCGCGGCAAGTCACCAGCTATGAACCGCAGGACGTGTGGCCGCAGGGGACGCCGTGGGTGGAAGTGTATCGGAGTTTGCGGGGCGGAGCGTAGGACGTGGCTAGCAGGATCCCCGGCAGAGTCATCGGTGGCATCATCGTCACCGTGGGTGTCCTGGCCTGCCTCATTGCCCTGTTTCCCATCATCATGCTGTCGTGGCAGATGTGGAATGGTAACTCACCAGATCTGCTGATGGTCAATATCGGCGACGAAAGCGGAGGCTGGTCATTCAGCGCGTGGCAGTTCCTGGGTATCTGTGGAGTGGTGCTGTTGATCGGACTCGGCTTGGTCTGCGTCGGGGTGCTTTTCCTTTTCCGCTCAGGACGGCACGAGTGATCAGCCGCTCTTCGCCGTAAACGCCGCCGCATAGATCATGATCTGCTTCACCATCGCGGTCAGGCCGTTCGCGCGATTC
The DNA here is from genome assembly GCA_031426335.1 of Planctomycetota bacterium. Classification (GTDB taxonomy): domain Bacteria; phylum Planctomycetota; class UBA11346; order UBA11346; family UBA11346; genus BOG-1363. The sequence goes on along the minus strand of JANPLC010000467.1, from coordinate 2,120 downwards.
GGCGAGAGGTTCACGTTGAGGCCCAATTCTTCGATGAAGTCCGGCGGTGCCTTAAGGATCTCCGTTGCCGGATGGCCGGAGTAGACCTTCACCAGCAGCGCCACCAGCCCACGCACCAGCACCGCGTCGCTGTCGGCGAGGTACACCACGTTGCCGTCTTTCACCTGCGCATGCAGCCACACGGTGGAGGAACACCCGCGCACTTTGTTGGAGTCGTTCTTCAGCTCCTCCGGCATCGGCTGGAGCTCTTTGGCCAAGGCGATGATGCGCTTGTAGCGACTCTCCCAATCCGGCAGCGCCTGGAATTCGTCGACCAACCGCGCCATGTCCTGCAGGATGCTCATGGGCGGGATGCTCGCGTGCGCCTGGGTTTCGCCAAGCCGCTGCTGGCCGAGCGTCGTGTCAGCCCGGCGAGCGCCAGTTTCTGCGTCCGCGTCAGGCGTTTGACCGCGTGTTCACGTTTCATCGCGGCACTACGATCGGCGAGTTCCTCCGACCACACCAGCCGCACCGGTTTGCGTGAGCGCGTATAACGCGCGCCTTTGCCGGCATTATGCGTTGTTACTCGGCGCTCCAGATCATCGGTCCACCCGCAGTAGAGCGAGCCATCGCGGCAGCGCAGGAGGTAGACGAAGGCGGGCATGGCTTCAGTGTCGCGGAAGTCCGGAGGTCCGGAAGTCCGGAAGTCGCATGGATCGGCAACTGCGATCAGGGTTTGGCGTAGAGGGGGAAGATGCGGTCGAGTTTGTCGACACCGCCCTGATCGAGGCCATCATCGCCGACTGAATAGGCGGCGATCACGCGGCCATCGCGCGTGATCGGACGCAGCACGGCACCAGTGGGATCGAAGATGTCGACCGGCCAGGGTTGTCCTTGGAGTTCGGAGGCAACCAGGCGACCGTGCAGCGCGGTTCGTTGCCCCAAGTTGACGACGGCGCTCCAGGAGGGCATGAAGAAACCCTGGAGGACGAGTGACGGATAAGGAATGCCCTGTCGTGCCGCGAAGAATTTCGCTTCGGTGGCTCGCGCCCAGATCAAACTGCCCGGACCATCCAATGGCTGGAGTTGCTGGTGGGCTTCAAGGGCCGCCAGGAGTGCTCCTTGACGTCCTGCGCGACAGATCAGCGGCATATACCAGCCATCATGATAGTACGTCCGACTAGCATGCAGGTCGAGCGCCATGAGGAAATCACCGTCAATCGCATGGAGCAGGTCATGGTGCAAAGCTTGCGTCGTCGTCAGGATGTCGGTGGCGATGGTTCGATCGATCCCCTTGATATCTGACAATCGCTGCGAAATGGCACCGAGAGCTATTCCCATAATGGAAACACGCACCATGTGCGGCATGATGGACTCGGCAGAATACCTGCGACACAACGCCAGCATACGTCTGCCCCAGGCAACCATCTCGTCGCCTTCCGCCAGGAGCATCCTTTCCTGCATGAAGCGCATGAGTTCACGAGCCACACCGATTTCCGGCATCAAAGTGCCGAACGACAATTTATCGTGAAGTACCAAGGGTTGATCACCGAGGCGATCCAGGATGTCAATAAGTTCTTCGATGGCTGCGGCATCCAACGTCTGATGGTAGTCACGTAATTCCTGCGGGATCGGCTCCCAGGCTTTGAACAACGGACCGCCCTTCCGCTGGGAAGTGGGGATCGTCTGGTAACTTTTTAGCAGTGACGCGAGCGCTGTCGCGCGCGTCCACAGGACCATCCGTTCCGTACCTGCCGGCTTCAGTCCCATGTCAGCCCACGTCACTGGCCGCCCTTGCTCCCGTGCTTGTTCGCGAACGACCTCCAAATCGCCGTTATCGTAGTACCACCAGAACCCGTAGCCTGTCGTCAGCAGTACCATTCCGAGCACGATCATTCCGAGCATACGCCAACCGCTGCGTCGTTTTGTTGGTTCGGACGTAGTTGCTGGCGTCATGAAAGATCCTTGGCGTTAGCTCACGGTGAGCCCGCGCAGGCTCCTCACAAGTGATGGTTGGACTGCATGTCAGTGGCTGAAATTCACAGGAACCACCACGGACCGCGGAACCGACGTGCGATTCACCAAGCGCGTCGGACGCACGACGTCTTCCCCTGGGGGCGTGGGCGGCTCGCCCGCGCAGA
>JANPLC010000466.1:0-16703 GCA_031426335.1 Planctomycetota bacterium | reverse complement strand
ATTAACAGTAGTTAGCCAGTAAAGTTCGGTGGTCACCGACGTGTCACCAATCTGGTTAGCTTTTGTTAGTCTGCATCCCTTTGTTTCTTCGTGCCTTCGTGTTGAAAAATCGGCTCGTCTGCCGGACATAGGTTGATACCTTCTTACCATGACCAACACGACCGACACCCACCTCCCCACCATCGTCTACGTCGAGGACAATGGCGGTGATACCCTGTTGCTTGAGGAGGCATTGCGGGCCAATGGCCATAAAAGCCAGTTGTTGGTGATAGAGAAAGGAGACACGGCCCTGCATTATTTCCAAGTCAAGGAGACCGCCAAGGACGTCCCGCCGCCGCACTGCATTTTGTTGGATAGCCACCTTCCTGCCGTGAGTGGTGTGGCGCTCCTCAAGTTCATTCGCAGCGCACGGGTCTTCGACCAGACGCCCGTTTATATTTTCGCTGATAGGTCGGTCTATGTGGAAGCTGTAAGCGGTGGTCTGGTGTCGGAAAAAAGCTTCATTGTGAAACCACGCAATTGGGCGGGATTTCTGCAACTAGCGGACCACCTCATGAGAAGCGCCGAGGTGACCATGTACGAGGGAACGCATGGGAAGCCAGAAATACAGCCGCCGAGTGATCTGACTCGGCACTGATGGCCTTAACTTAGTGCGTCGCGGTTACTTGAGCTCCAGCGGCGCCGACAACAATGACCTCGCGTATTCCTTGTCGTACGTGTAGTGGATTCGATTGACGTCCTCCAGATTCTTGCTCGTGGTCAGGTAGGCGTCTTTGTTCTTGTTCCACATGGGATTGTCGAACGACAACTCGCTCCAGTCGTGATCGAACTCGCGGATCTTGGCTTGTTGGCAGACCCAGTTGGCCTGCGCCCACAGATCGTTGAGTGTGCCGCTGGTTGGTGCAGTCGGACTGTCGGCCCAGTCGATCTCCGTGCTGGACGTCAGTTTGTTATCCGGCACCCACGCATGCGGACCGATGGCGGCGACTGCAACATAAACGCTGCGGTCGTACTGGTAGAGCTTGAGGTGGTCGAGCAGCGCCTTGCGTGCGCTGCGATCGGTTGCACTGGTGGGGGTCTCCATCGTCGGGCCGTAGGAACTAAACGGGACCGGCAGTGTGCTTGGTAAAACCGCAGCAGTGGCACTCGGCGGCGTCGGCCACGCGCCATCCCAATATCCTGGCACACTCGGTGCCGGTTTGGCCGTGCGCCACGTTGGTTGGTAGAGCGCCGCCGCGACCACCAGCGGATGGCCCCACGCATCGTTCCAGCTCTCGCTGGTTTTGCGGTTGGTCATGTACTGCGTTTGGCCCCAGGTCGGATCGCTCTGCTTGGTCGGCAGCAAATTGGCGATGGCTAAGAGCTTTCTGGTGTTGAACGGCGAGAGATCACGCAGGCGGAAGCGTTCCGGTCCCATGAGCGCAGTGCCGCCGGACGCGTTGGGATCCGGAAATTTCTTGCCCCACGGATACGCCAAATGGCCGCGGCCGCGGTAGCCCCACTCACCGTAGTTCTGTGCACTGAGCGGCGGCGGACGTTTGCCGATCGTTGGCAGGCCGACCGCCGCACCCGTAGCGGCGGGATCCGGTGGACCGAACAGGATGACGCCGCCCAGGCCGGGCTCACGGTCGGGCGGCACGGCAGCGGACTGGTATTCAGTACGCCGTTGCAGCTCGAAAACCGCCGAGCCCTCGTTCATGCCGATCTGTGCGAGACCATGGTGGATCGCCGCGATCCTGGTGGAGGTGGTGCTGATCTTCACCATCTCCCTGAGCGGACCGATCAGGCCGATGATCAAACCGGCCAGGATGATGATGATCAGCACCACGATCAGCAATTCGATGAGGGTGAAGCCGCGCACGCGGGCCGTGCGCAGCGGCGTGACAAGTGGAGAACGGATCATCCCAAGAGGACGTTCCGACGGGCGTTGATCTGGACATGGAGCGGTGGGCTTGTCTGGGCCGTAAGCAGTCACTCTCAGAACGATATCCAGAACAGCATGAACGGCTGGTCCATGGACGGATCACGGAAACCACTACCTTGCGCATGCGTGGTCTGACGGCCACTCGCCGGGTCGTACCAATACCAATCACCGACGGCGATATTGTCAGCGTATTCGCCCGACCACCACACCAGCCCGGTTGTGGCATCGTACCGTCGCCAACGGCCTTGGAGTTTCCCATCGACGATGTCCATCTCGCCGTCGACTGACAGGTTGGCGTGGTAGGTCGTCCAACGACCGGTAAAACCCTTCGGTGGTGGGAGAACATTTGCCCACGCCTCACAAGTCCGGCCCATGACGTGAGCCTGAAACCAGTAGACGTACTTGTTGCTTGCCGTCACGAAGGTCAGCGGCACGAGCATCGCGACCACCACGGCGGCGGCACCGATCAGCCACCACCAGGGACGTCGTGGTGGTGGGCGGGTGTGCTCGGACGGGCTCATGGCTGGATCGTGGTCGAGCAGTCGCGGAGACAACTCAGCGTTTGACCGTCAATTTCTTTGGTTCCGCCGTCAGCTTCGTGCCGTCAGAGAACGTCACCGTCAGCGGTTTGTCCTGCGTGTTGTAGGCGACGTAGGATTTCTTGCCGTCCTTGGTGAAGACATTCACCAACGGATGATCGGCGGTGACCGTCCGATCGTTCTGGCCGAGGTTCTTCAGCGTGTAGATCCAGTGGTACATGAAGGCGTGGGTGTTGCCGCCTTCCAGTTTGCAAGCCGGCATGGCATCGATGTAGCTCGCCGCGACCGTCGGATCATTGAGTGCTCCGAACATCGCCACCAAGTCACCCCAGCCATTGTTGTAATCCTTGCCGCCCTTGCGTTTCTCGACGATGCGGTCGTGGTTCTTTTTCACGTAGTCGGGATGACGGCCCATGTAGATCGACGCGGGCGTGAAGGGCAGCCAGTTGATGCCGTGGATGCAGTCGATGTCGGCGGAGAACCACGTGCCGAACGCCCCTTTGCCGCCCCACACCATGCCAAGCGCGACCTGCGGGAATTCTTTCGGATAGTTGGTGGTCGAGACGTCAAACCAGTATTCCTCCACCGCGGTACGTTCGGTATTGAAGAGGAACAGACCGGCGTCGCGCACGGCGGTGTCGCCCGTCGCCGCGCCCCACAGGATCAGGCCGTACCAGGCGTTGAGCGATTCAGAGGACGATTCCTGGTTGTTGCCGTCGGCGAAGTTCGCATCGCCCGACGCCCACGAATGGCCAGCATATTTGTCGAAGCAGCGCAGGTACGGGAACAGCTTGTCCTGGCGATCGGTCGAGGCGATGTCGCGGATGACCATCTGCACCATCGGCGCCCATTCTTTGGCCCACGCCGGATCCAGGCGCGCGACCTCGCCCGCAGCGCGGATGAAGTAGCCGTAGTGGAAGTGGTGGTCGTTGAGCGGCTTGTCGCTGCCGTAGGACGGCTTGCTGCCGATCAGCGAACCCCAGGCGGAGTTGTAGTAGAACACCGGCGAATCTTTGCCGGGCGTGGCAGTGAACCAGTCCTGCAGCCGGCGTTTGATCTCGTCGATGAACTGTTTTTGCAACGCGGTTTCATCGCAAACCTCGGCGATGCCGCTGAGGCTGGCGAGTTTGCCCAGGTGTTTGCCTTCCCAGTAGGTGTCGCCGTAACCGGCGGGTTTCTTGTCAGCTTCGGCCTTCAGGTAAGCGACCATGCGCGCCTTGTCCTGCACGCCTTCGGCGGGGAACATCGGCAGCACACCCTGGATCGGCGTGGCAGTGGTGAAGGACTTGCCGGCACCCAGCTTCATGGTGCCGCGCACCGAGCCATAGGTCTGATCACTCAGCTTGCTGGTCGCGTATTTCCACTGGTGCGGGTAGAGCGCGAAGAGCGTGCCCTGGTCGGTGCCTTCCATCGCTTTGGTGATGAACTGATAGGTAGTGGTGAGCGTGCCGCCGGTGACCTGGTATTCGACGCGCGTGTCGATCACGTGGCTGTGAGCATGTTTCTTGAACAGGTCGAGCGTCGCCGGCTGGTTGTCCGGCAGCAGTGCGAGCGCGAGGTAGTTCTTGCCCTTGCCGTCGTTGCTCCAGGTCGTGCCGTCGGTGGCCCACGACGAACCACTCGCGCCGAACAGGCCGTAGTGATGGTTGTTCACCGTGATGCCGAGCACTGCGTCACCGGCCTTGCCGGCCCACAGCGTCGGCGCCTTGCTGAAGGTCAGGGTCGGATTGCCGCCGGCATAGGTGGCATAGACGTACGGGCTGCCATGGCCGAAGCTGGTCTTGAATGATGATGCGCCGCTGGCGAACGAGGCGGTGACAAACCAGTCGGAATACCCGGCGCAATCCGCCTGCGCGAAGCTGGTCGCCGCCGAGTGGCCCAGGCGCATATCGCCGTCTTTGCTCGCACCGGATCCGAAGATGCCGTGTTCATTGGCGGTGATCTTCGACCCTGGGTAGTCGATGGTCAGCCCGCCGTCGACACAACGCATCACCATCGGATGCGCGAACAACGGCTGCGACAACGGCATCCACACCAGCGAACTCCACCACTGGCCGGTGAGCATCGGCCCGGTCAGATCGCTCGTTTTGAAAATACGATCGTTCAGCGTTTTGCAGGACTTGGGCGGCGCAGTCAGGTAACCCCCTGGGCCGACCTTCACCACCTCATCGGCCGCATCCGCCGCCACGGTCAACGATGCCGACAGCAGCAGCGCCGCGAAGGCACCACGACGGTGGCGCATGTGAGTACGGTGGGGGGCATTGGGCATGAACGGCTCCAGGGGATGTCACAGCAAGTACGGGGCTGAGCGTGGTGCGTGACGCAACCACCTCCAGGAGCAGCGTACATTTTGTCCGCTCACCGCGCACGTTTCTTCTGTCCCCGGCGATTCGCTGGCTACCCATGGCGTGGGCCAAGGCGCTCCTGCGCAGAGCTACGCGCGGTTACTGCTCCCCCCGCTGATGTTTGGGCTGGTGTTCCTGCGCCTCACGTTCGGTCTGATCACCCAGATCGCCTTGCTGCTTCATCCATCCGTCGAGTTTGGTGCGTAGCGCGGCGAGCGTCGCCGCGTGCTCGGGTTTGGCTGCGAGGTTGGTCAACTCCCACGGATCCGTCTGCAGGTCGTACAACTCCCATTCCGGACGACGGCCATAGCGCGCGGCCTGCTCGGCGGCGAACGCGTCGCCAGCTTCGCCTTTGGCGCGCCAGGATTTCAGGATTCCGCCGTCGCTGATCGCGTTGTGAAAATTCTCTTCGGCGTGCAGATTCCAGATCAGCTTCCAGCAGCCATCAGAGACCGCACGCGAGGCGTAGGCCTTGGAGCCTTTGATGATGCCATTGGTGGTGTGTTGGGCGAACACCACGTCGCGGTGGGTGCTGGTCTTGCTCCGCAGCACGTCGAGGAAACTGCGCCCATCCATGGTCGTCCCTCCCAACGCATCCGGACATCCAGGATCCAGCGCCAGCGGATCACCACCTGCCGCCGCGATGAGTGTCGGCAGCACGTCGACGTACTGCACCAGGGCCGCATTGGTGCTGCCGGCAGCGATGCGTCCAGGCCAACGTGCGATGGCGGCGACGTGGATGCCGGGATCGTAGAGCGTCCATTTGCCATGCGGCACGCTGCTGCCCTGTTCGCTGACGAACAATACCAGCGTGTTGGCGGCCTGACCGCTGCGCTCCAAGACGGCCATCACTGCGCCCACCGAGCGATCCAGGTGCGTGACCTCAGCGTAGTACGCCACCAGCGCGGCACGGGTTTCGGGCGTATCGACCAGATACGGCGGCAGCGTCAATTTCGCAGCGTCGTAGGGACTGCGATCACCAACCGTCCATGGACTGTGCGGTTCATGCGGTGCGAGGTAGGCGCAGAACGGCTGGTCCTTGTTGGCAAAGAAGGAACCCAACGCGCCCAGATCAAGTTCGCCGTCATCGTTCGCGTCTTCACCGCCGGCCGGTTTGTCGGCGTTTTTCTTGCCGCCCGCCTTCTTGCCGGTGTTGGTGGCGAATCCTGTGCGCACGTCGAAGGGATAGGCCGTATCCGGCGCAAAGTGGGTCTTGCCGAAACAACCAGTGCGGTAGCCGAGCGTCTTCAGGTGGTACGGCAGCGACCGCGTGCCCGCGCGCACCATCGTATGGTTGGGATACGCACCGCTGCGCACGGGATACAGCCCGGTGAGCAGCGCCTGGCGCGTGGGCGAACACACCGCCGCCGGCGAATAGAAACGCGTCAGCCGCATGCCCTGTGCCGCCAAGGCATCCAGGTGCGTCGTGCGCGCGTCGGTCGGCCCGCCGAAACAAGCCACGTCGTGCCAGGTCAGGTCATCAGCGATGATGATCAGCACGTTGGGCTTGGCCTCGCCACCGTGGACCAGACCCGCGACACCAAGGAGGAAAACAACACAGCGCAGAACAAACGTCATCGGGGCTCCTGACCGCAGCGGTTGGCAACGCTTGATAGCGTCGCGATTGCCGGTGCTTACAGGAAATCGTGCGGGGAAATCCGACGGGGATTCCCCAAGCTCAGTGTCGCGATTCGTTGCGCCGAAGGCCACACAGGGCGAGCATGCCCAGAAGCATCGCCGCCGCGACACCACCACCCAAGCCGCAACCGCCGCCGCCGCCGCTCGACGACGAACCGGAACCAGAGCCGCCGGAGGCCGCCACCGTCACGGTTACCGCTGGACTGGCTGGCGACGATCCGCCGGCATTGGAGGCGGTGACCGTGATGGTGTGCGTTCCGGCCGACACGCCGGTGATGGGGTAACTCCACGAGCCATCACCCGCCGCCGCGGTGGTGCCGACCTCGATGCCGTCGACCAAGATGTGGATCACGGCTCCGGGTTGCGTGGTGCCGGATAACGTCGGCGTCGCCGTGCCGTTGCCCGTGATGGTGGGGCTGGCCGGCGGCGTGGGCGGCGTGGGCGGAACCGGTGCGGCTGCGACGATCACGCTGAGGTCATCCTGGCTCGACAGGGTTCCATCACTGGCGGTCAGGCGCAGCACGTAGGTCCCCGAGAGGGAAAACGTCACGCTGGTGCTGAGCTGTCCCGCGTTGCCAAAGGTCACCGTTCCAGGGCCGCTGACCTTCGACCACGTGGTGGTCAGGGTGGAGGCGGGCAGGCCGTCATCCGTGGCAGTGCCCGTCAGCGTCGCGGTGCTTGGCAGAGTGATGTTTTGGTTCGCACCGGCATTGACCACGGGTGCCTGATTGGCCGGTGAACTGCCGCTCAGTTTGACCAGCACGACCCAGTCGCGGGTGCTGTCGGCGGGCGGCGTGCCCAGCGCACGGCTGCCGCCACCGGTGACGCTGGTGGTTCCGCCATTCTGCAGCGCGCCGCCGGTGCGCGGGTTGTACCACTGCACGGTGTAGGTCCCGCTCTGGCCATTGAGGTCGAGCGTCGCCGTCCCGCCGGCGCCGGCAGGAATGTAGACCGCGTACGTCGCTCCCACCTTTGCCAAGCAGTAACGACCGTCGCTGGCGGAGCTCGCATTGCCCACCAGCGGATCCTGGCTGGTCATCTCACTGAACGGCAAGTGCGTATTGAAGAACACCAACGCGTGGTTGCCCATCGCCCACCAGTCCGCGCGGCTGCGCCAATCACGGCAACTCAGGTCCGAATCCGGATAGCTGTAGCCGAAGTACGCTTCGACGCCGGCGCCACCCGCCATCAGGTTGCCCCACAGCGTTTGGTGCCGCAGCGCATCGCGGCTTGGACCACCGCCGCCGTAGCCAGCCCAGCCGGCTTGCGGTGGAATGCCGTCGCCAGCGGATCCCTGTTCATCGTTGGCGACCACCCAGGGTTTGCCGGCAGCGACGGATTCATTGATCCATTGACGCGTTTCTGTGTGGACGCTGTTCCAGCCGATTTGCACCGAGGTGCCGGTGAGGCGAGACGCGGAACCGAGCAACGGTCGGTAGATCGCCTCCTGCGCACCTGGGTAGGTGTGGAGCACCACCAGGTGGTGGTACGGATCGGTGGCATAAAAATACGCCGCCATGTCCTTGCGCTGCTGATCGTTCTGGTCGCTGTTTTCTTCGCCCAGGTTCCAGTTCAGCGCCAAGTGGTGGCCGAAGCGCGCGATCAGTTCGCGGTAGTACAGCTTGCGTTCATTGCCGGTCGCGCCGCCGTCGAGCAGCGTCTCGTTCTCGGTTTCCTGCGTCTTGAAGTGCAGGTACAGCCCTTTGCGATCGGCGTGCTCGAAAATCTTCTCCCACTGGTCGAGCTTCGAGCAGTCCATGCGCGTGCGGATGGTGTAGTCGTAGTACGGCCAGACGTCCTTGGAGTCGCCGTTGATGTTCATGGTCAGGAAGCTGAACACATTGTTGCCGGTGCTGGCCAGGTAGTTGAGCGCGCCGATCGCGCCCTTGCCTTTACCGCCTTTCCAGGATGGATCGCCCGCCTGCCAGTCGCCAACATGCGCGGCCCACGTGTGCCGACGATCGGTGCCGGATTGCGTCAGCGTGCCATCGATGTCGGTGTTGTTGAGGAAGTTCTCTGGCGCATCAGCTCCGGCCTTGATGAACCACTCGTTGTTGCCCTTATGCCGCAGGTAGCGCTGGTTGACGTACTCCAGGCGGCCTTTGCCGCGGAAGTCGCGTCCGCTCTTGTCGCTCGCGGCGATGGTGAAGCTGCCGGTGACTCCGTGGTACGGTGCCAGCGTGGTCCCGCCGCCGTTCTGCGCGACGTTGCTGCCCTGGCGGAAACCGATGGTCCAGTTCCACGTGCCGGTCACATCCGGACTCAGGTGCGCGCGCCATTTCACGCCACTGGTGGCGCTGGTTTCGCCGGCATTGCCGTCCGCGGCAAAGTACCCAGGCACCACATAGGTCAGCGCGCCATTGCTGAACGTCACGTCGAAGCGGAAGTCGGTGAACGGATTCGGCGTGCCGCTTTCGGACGCGCTCGGTCCGTCCAACGTCAGCGTAACCTTGTGCCATTGCTTCAATTCGCCGGTCACTGCCACCGCGGGATCGGCGGCCACCGCACTGCCGATGGTGAACAGGACAACAGCGAACGTATTCAGGTGCCGCATGACGACCTCCGGTGGGGTTCACCGGCAAATGCGGACGCCTGCGCCCATTAGGCGAGGGGGCCGGCAAGGTCAGCCGTGGCGTATCACCCGCACGCGAGTCTCAGCGTTCGAAAGCGCCCAGATCCGGCTTGGCCCCACGAAACGGCAGGCCGACGTCGACGCCCGCGTCGATCAGCGCACTGCCCTCTGCCAGGTGCAGGAAGGTGATTACTGGCAAGCCGCCATCCGCAGCGCGTGGCGCGAATACCTGCGCATCGTCGAGGCTGACGAAATCACCTTCCGTCAGCGTGAGGTCGGGCGCGAAAGAATTGTGATCCTCTTCGTTCTTGCCCGCTTCGAACTGTGCAAGGTGGTTACGGCTGCCGAAGCTGAGATTGTTGCGCAGGCGATGGCTGAACCCTGGGACATCCGTGCGGTTGTCCCGCAAGCGGCAGAGCATGTTGTAGTTCGTGCCGTTGCGGAAGCCCGAGTTGTTGAACCAGTCGCCGCCACCTGGGTGGTGGTTGGCGTAGAAACCGCTCGCGCGGTTACGCACCGCCAAGCAACCACGCACCACGTGGCGGGGAATGGGATTCGGCAGGCGTTCCGCTGCCAGCGTGCCGTAGCCGCCAGCCTTGAAGCCATTGCCATCACCGAGTTTTTCGCCGCTCTCCGACTGTCCGTTGGTCATGGCCCAGCAGTTCTCAAAGGTCACGGATTCGTGGGCGTTGATGAGGTCGTAGCCATCATCGCTGTTGCACCACGCGCGGCAGCCGCGGAAGACATTCCCGGTGCTGCCCTTCGGCGGATGACAACCGAAGCCGTCGACATTGCCGCCTTTGCCGTTCTCAGAAGTGAAGTCCCAGTTAGCCCAGGCATCGCAGTTGAGGAACAGATTATCTGACCCACGCACGCTGTAGATGCCGATCGCTTGGCCGTGGTGCATGCGCAGACGTTCATAGACGTTGTTGCTGCCTTGGTTCTCGAAGCAGATCGATTGCGTGTGTTCTTTGATGACCACCTGCACGCCGGTGACGGTCAGGCCCTCCAGGTGGATCCACGACGCCGAAACGTAAAACGCGACGATACGCAGTTCCGGTTTTACCTGGGTGCAGTCGAAGATCGGTTCCTCCCCGGTATAGGCGCGGTAGGTGATGCGTTTGCCGGGCGTGCCGCTTTTGCTCAGTGCGAAGATGCGCGCGTAGATGTCTTTCTTCTCAGCGATCTGCGTTTCGGTCATGCGGTAGGTGCCACCACGCATGAGCACCGTGTCGCCTGGGTTGACGGCCTGTTGCGCGCGAGTGATGGACGCGAACGGCCGGTCGAGCGTGCCTGGCGCGCTGTCGTTGCCATCGACTGCGACATGCCACGTCGCAGCGGTGGCTGCGGCCTCGCCGCCAAACAGCGCGCCATTCGTGCTGCTGACCAGCAGACTCACCAAACAGATCAACCAGGACCAGGAGCGAGGGAACCGGACTTGAACAAGAGGAACGGAGGAACGTAGACGAAACGGGAGGGGAACCGAAACGTCAGAGTTGTCTTCATCCGTTCCTCCGTTCTTGTTCAATTGGATCGAGTTGGCTGAGCGACGACGGCGTAGGGCATTGGCAGTGATCGCAAAGAACGGCATGACCCTGATCCTTTTGTCTCTGACTCATACGAGCGCCTACCACGGTTGCTGATAGGAGTGCTGTCACCGGTGATTGCACTTTGGTCGCCGGTGATTCGATGGCCACTCAGGAGGTCCGCTCCATGGCTCAGGTGTCCCACGACGATCCGCAGGAGGTGATGGCCAAGCGTCTGCCTGGTGGATTGTCGGCCATGCGCCCGCGTGATCTGGCGCCCTCCGGGGTGTTGGTCGCTCTGCGCACGGTGTTCAACGTGACGATTGCGCGTGGCCGTTTCCGTCAGAGTTGGTCACCGCGCTTGGTGATGGCGAAGTGGATTATTTCAGGTTCCGCCGCGATGGAGGTCGGTGGCCGGCGCCTGACGTTTGGTCCTGGTCAGGTGGCGATCTATTTGCCGACCGATCCGCATCGCTTCTGGGCTGAGGACGCGGTCAACGAATTCAGCTGGTTCACCGTCGATGGTCCGGGTTCGGAGGAACTCGTGCTGGAGCTAGGCCTGCGCCCTGGCGTGTACACCGCTCCGCCACCAACAGCGGAGCGCCTGCAAGAAATGGCAACGGCGTTGAGTGATCAGAGTTTGCCCGGTCGTCGTGCCGCCAGCCTGTTGGCGATTCGCGAATGGTATCGCTTGGCCAACGACATCCGCATGCCCGCACCGCTGGCCTTGGTGGCGCAGGTGCGGCACCTCATCGCGCAGGAATTCTCTGATCCCGGTTTGTCGATCTCTGCCATCGCACGTCGGCTGGGTTACCATCGCGCGTCGCTCAGCCGCTTGTTCCATCAGCAGGCCGGCCAGACCATCAGCGATCACCTCGCCGAGGTCCGCTTACGCGAAGCGCGCACGCTGCTGGAGCACACCGACGAACGCATCGTCAACGTCGCCCGCCAGTGTGGTTTTTCACAAGCAGCGTACTTCTGCCGCTGGTTCCGCAAACAGGTCGGGACTTCGCCGGGAGTGTTCCGCGACCAGGCGTGAGTCACCAAAACGCGGCGAGGGATCGAACACAGAGCACCAGAGCACCAGAGCAGATAGAGAGTTGCATGCTCGCACACGGTCATCCCATGGATGCAGCGACGATCGCACTTACTCCCTTGGCATATTCTCTGGTGCTCTGGTGCTCTGTGTCGGATCCCCGGATTTACGGTTACGGTTCCAGGGTCAACGTCATGCGGCGGACATCCATCACTGACTTCCCTGGGATCTCCAACGCACGCAGCGTCAGTTCTCCACGTCCGGCGGGCAGAGCGATCACGCCCAGGTCGAGCGCGCGGAATGGTTTCATCTGCGATTCGATCTTGGGACGGGTGACGGTGTCCTGATCGGTGTTGAGCGGTGGATCCCAACCGGGAGTCACGGTGCCGCTCAGGCGCGCGTCGCCGAATGACAGCTCGATCCGTGAGCCGGCATCAGTCAGTGGGCAGGTGTAATCGATGCTCACGCGGTAACGTCCGGCGGTGACGACCTCCACCGACCACACCAGGGTGTCGTCGGTTTTCGTCCAATTGACGAAGTAGGAACAGTTCGGTGCGTTGGTGCTGCGCTTAACGCCACCGCGCGGTTCGCCGTCACGGGCGGGCAACATGGTGATGGGGAATTCGCGGAAGCCGACGTGCAGCGGACGTGGATCAACTTGGTTGCCGCCGGCGCTCGGGCCTTTGGGTAGGACCTTGGCTTTCCAGGCAGCGAGCGCCTGTTGCAGGCGCGTTGTTTCTGCCGGTTCGCGTTCGTTCAGTGGTTGGCTCTGCGCCGGATCGGCCAGCGGATCGAACATCTTGCCCTGCGCGTCCAGGCGATGGCGCTGCGAGCGCACGCCGATCGTGTGGTGTACACCGTTGAACAGCAGACGATCTGGCCAAGCGACCGCGTCGCCTTTCAGCAACGGCGTTAGGTCGCGTCCATCCAACGGCAGATCGCCAACGCGTTTGATGCCGCTGAGTCCCACGAGGGTCGGCAAGAGGTCGATGGCTCCGGCGATCTGCGGAACGCTGCGGTTCGCGGGCAGGTGACCGCTCCAACGGATGAACAACGGCGAACGAACGGAACCTTCGTCAATGCCGCCCTTCTTACCTTTCATGCCGCCGTTCCAGCGATGACCATTGGGACCGTTGTCGCTGAAGTACACCACGATGGTGCGTTCACTCAGGCCCAGATCGTTGAGCCGTTTCAGCACGCGCCCGACGTTGTAATCCTGGTTTTCGACCATCGCCAGAGCGCAGCGGGTTTCGTCGAGGGCTTCTTGAGCGCTGTCGGTTCCGCGTTGGGTCAGTGGACGATTTTTCCAGCGCGCCCAATCCGCTGCGGGCGCCGCCCACGGCGAATGCGGCGTGGTGAACGGGATGTAGCAGAAGAACGGCCGTTCGCGTTGTTGCTCGATGAACGCCAGCGCGCGGTCGGTGCAGTAGTCGACGATGTAGCCGTTGGTGGCGATCATGCGCCCGTCTTCTTCGAGCGGCGCGTTGAAGTATTCGCCCCAGTGACCGGAGGTGTGGCCGACGTAGGTCTGGAAACCGCGCGCCATCGGATGGTACGGCCATTGGCTGCCGTTGTGCCATTTGCCAAACGCGCCGGTGGCGTAGCCGGCGGCGCGGAAGGCGTCGGCGAGCGTCCGTTCATTGAGGTCGAGGCGCTCCTGTCCTGTCGAAACCCCGGTCACGCCACTGCGTTGGTGGTAGCGTCCGGTGAGGAATTCCGCGCGTGTCGGGGCGCACACCGAACAGACGAAGAAGCGTTCACACGACACACCCTCGCGGGCGATGGAGTCGATGTTAGGCGTGGCGACCATGGTGTTGCCAGTGAAGCCATAGTCGCCCCAGCCGGCGTCGTCGGCGAGCAGCACCACCACGTTGGGGCGGGCCTCACCGGCGGTGATGGCGCAGTTGGCTGCCCCTAGTGATAGGAGAAGGACGGCGCTAAGGCAGGAATGCACAAAGGACGAGGTACTGGGCATGATGCTCATTAGTAGCTGAAGTCGCAGATCTTTCATGGTTTTTCCCTGGTGGTGGAGGCGTGTCGGATGCGCTGGTAATGCTCGGCAGTCTGCTGCATATCAGCATCAGGAGCCCACATGCGCGTCGTCGTTCTGTTGATCATGGGGCTGGCGCTGCTCACGGCGGGCGAGGCCCGGCCCAATGTCCTGCTGATTGCGGTCGACGACCTCAACGATTGGGTCGGCTGCCTGCAGGGTCATCCGCAGGCATTCACGCCCAACCTCGACCGTCTGGCCAAACGCGGCGTGTTGTTCGCCAACGCCCATTGCCAAGCGCCGCTGTGTAATCCCTCGCGCACCAGCCTGCTGTTTGGACGCCGGCCGAGCACCACCGGCGTCTACGGCCTCGCGCCCGCGCCGCGCCAAGTCGAGTCGTTGCGTACGGCGGTGTCCTTGCCGCAGGCCTTTGCCGCGGCCGGTTACCACACCGCGACCTGCGGCAAGATTTTTCATGATGCGGGAGGGGCGAAGCTCGCTGACGAATTTCAGGTGGTCGGTACCAGGGGTGCGCCACCGTATCCGGCGAAAAAGTTCGTCACCACTCCGGATGCGATGAAGGCGGTCGATTGGGGCGCGTTCGAAGCCGACGAGAAAAAACACGGTGACTGGCAGATTGCCGAATCCGCCATCGGACAACTGCAGGCCGCACCGGCAGATCGTCCGTTTCTGATCGCCGCTGGGTTCCGTTATCCGCACCTGCCGTGTTTCGCGCCACCGGCGTGGTTTGCACGTTTTCCCGTCGACATCACCTTGCCGCCCGTGCGCCTGGATGATCGCCAGGATGTCCCGGCGTTCGCGTGGTACCTGCATTGGAGTCTGCCGGAGCCGCGTTTGAGCTGGTTGCAGGCGAATCAGCAATGGCAGCCGCTGGTGCGTTCTTACCTCGCCAGCACGGCGTTCATGGATGCGCAACTGGGTCGCTTGCTCGATGCACTCGACGCTGATCCGCGTGGACGCGACACCATCGTGGTGTTGTGGTCGGATCACGGCTGGCATCTCGGTGAAAAAAGCATCACTGGCAAGAATACTTTGTGGGAGCGTTCGACCCGCGTGCCGCTGATCATCGCTGGGCCGGGGATCACGCCTGGGGTTTGCCGTGAACCGGCGGAGCTGCTTGATCTCTACCCGACGTTGGCTGCACGCTGTGCGCTGAAAGCACCGACCGAATTGGAGGGCTTGGATCTGTCGCCGCAGTTGGCGGACGTACGCACGGCACGCACGCGTCCGGCACTGACCACGCATAATCGCGGCAATCACGCGGTGCGCTCCACGCGCTGGCGCTACATCCGCTACGCCGACGGCTCGCAGGAACTCTACGATCTGGAGCGTGATCCCAACGAATGGACCAATCTCGCCAATGATCCTGCGCAGTCGGCGATCATCGCTGATCATGCGCGTTTCCTGCCCACCACGGAGGCACCGTTGGTCCCTGGAAGTGCTCATCGCATTTTGGAACAACGCGATGGCGTGTGGTATTGGGAAGGGAAAGCGATCGTGCCAGGCTCGGTGCCGCCCGGATCTGGGCTTCCGTGATCGCGTAAACCCGCAGGGGTGATCAGGCGCTAGCGTCCGTGCCATGCGCATCCTCACCATCCTGTCCTTCGCCCTTATCCTTGCCGGCTGCGCGGCATCGACCAAGCAGCGTGAGGAGGCCGCGTGGCAACCGTTATTCGACGGCAAAACCCTCAGCGGTTGGTCCGCACCGGACCTGAGCTATTTCCGCGTCGAAGACGGCGCGATCACTGGCGAGACCACCAAGGAACATAATCCGCCACGCAACCAGTTCATCGTCTGGCAGGGGGGCGAACTCGTTGATTTCGAGGTGACCTTCGAGTTTCGCATCTTCGGCCCGGCGTCTAATTCCGGCCTGCAGTTCCGTAGTCAGGTGAAGGAGTTTGGTTTAGTGCACGGCTACCAAGCCGACATCGACGGCAAGGCCAAGTTCTTCGGCGGCATCTGGGATGAATACGGCACGCGCAAATCGCTCTCCGCTCGCGGGCAGCACACGGTGATCGCGGCGGATGGTTCGCGTACCGTCAAGCCCATTGCTGAAGCCGCGACGTTGGAAGGCTTGAAGCTCGACCAGTGGACGCGTTACCACGTCACCGCCATCGGCCCACGCATCGAACTGCGCATCAACGGGGTGCTGGCGACGGTGTTGGAAGATCACGAAACCGGCAAGGCCGCCGCGTCCGGCGTGTTGGCGATGCCGATCATTCCAGGGGAGCCGATGAAGGTGCAGTACCGGGATCTAAGACTCAAGCATCGCTGAGTTCCTGCGGAAGTTCCCCACGTGCGCTCGTTGCGGATGATTCGCCGCCGTCCATGACGGGGACATGCCGCTCACCATCGCTGTCCATTCCGATGTCATCTGCCCGTGGTGTTGGATCGGTAAACGCCGATTAGAGCAAGCGCTCGCCACATTTCCTGCCGGCGCGGCGACGGTCACCTGGCATCCCTTCCAACTCAATCCCGCCATGCCGATGGAGGGCATGCCGCGCGCGGAATACCGCCGCCGCAAGTTCGGTTCTGCCGACTATGCGGCGGCGCTGGATCAGCGCGTGACCGGCGTCGCGGCGGAGCTCGGCCTCGCCTTCGATCTCGCCGGACAACCGCGCACGCCGAATACGTTGCGTGCTCATCGGCTGATCCGTTGGGCTGGCCAGCAGGGGAAACAGGACGCGTTGGTCGAAGCGCTGTTCAGCGCGTATTTCAGCGCCGGTTTGGATGTAGGTGATATCGCAGTGTTGACGCGTCTTGCGGTCAGCGTTGGTCTGGATGCGAAAATGGTCACCCGGTTTCTCGCCAGCACCGAAGGCGCCGCAGAAGTCCTGGCCGAAGAAAGCGCCATCCGTCAGCACGGGGCCGAGGGCGTGCCGCTGTTCATCATCAATGGTCAGGAGCGCCTCAGTGGCGCTCAACCGGTCGCGGTGTTCATCGCCGCATTGACCCAGGCGGTGGCAACCGCGCCGGATGGCGGCACCGATTGCACCGACGGTGTCTGCCGCGCTTGACCCTGGGAGAGGCGGGGCCCCGCGCGCCCTGGGGTTGTTGTTTGGGGATGGGTTACCACCCACGCGGGCGGGGGGGGGCCGCTACCCCGCGGGGG